>CAZLPK010000004.1:0-68048 GCA_964561375.1 uncultured Novosphingobium sp. | reverse complement strand
TCAGCCACCAGGAAAACCTTCGCTGTCCGGTGTTAACCTGACCACGTTGCCGTGGCCCAAAGCGGTAAGCACTTGACGCAGCGGCGGCGGGCAAACATGGACAGGCAGATGAACGATACCACCACTGCAGATTCCGCCGCACCGGCCGAGGCCGAAGAATCCACGAAGAAGGAAGATTCCTTCTTCGTCTTCGTTATAAAGCTGGTGCTGGTTGTGGTGGCATTCCGCAGCTTCATTTTCGCACCATTTTACATCCCGAGCGAATCGATGCTGCCGCGCCTCGTTAACGGCGACTATTTGCTGCTTGCAAAGTGGCCCTATGGCTATTCCAACCGCTCACTGCCGCAAAGCATTCCGCTCCTGCCCAAAAAGCGGATCTTCGCATCAATGCCGGAACGCGGTGACGTAGTGGTGTTCAAGAACCCGCCGCTGGGTGCAGACAACTGGATCAAGCGCGTGATCGGCCTGCCGGGCGATACGGTGCAGATGAAGGGTGGGCAGCTCTGGCTTAACGGAAAACCGATCCCCAAACAGGAAGCAGCTCCGTTTGAAATCGCTGTAAGCCCGAACACGTCGTGCCTTTCCACCACGTTTGAGGCAAAGAACGCCGAGGGCGTGGACGTGTGCCGCTATCCGCGGTTCACGGAAACCTTGCCGAACGGCCGCAGCTACGAAGTGCTGGACCTGTTCAACAAGCCCTCCGACGATACCGAATTGTTCGTCGTTCCCGAAGGCCACCTGTTCCTGATGGGCGACAACCGCGACAATTCCGAAGACAGCCGTTTCCCGGCTGAAATCGGTGGCGGGATCGGCTTCGTTCCGGTCGACAACGTGATTGGTCGCGCCACGGTAATGATGTGGTCAACCGATGGCAGCGCCGAATGGTTGATGCCGTGGACCTGGGTCACCGCTGCCCGCTGGGACCGCATCGGCGGCACTTTCTGAGCGTGCTTGGCGAAGCAACCCTCCAGTTCCTGACCGACCTGGCCGGTCGCCTGCCAGCGGACGAAGCCCTTTGGAACGAGGCCCTGACCCACGGCAGCACAGGCGCTGCGCGGGACTATCAGCGGCTGGAATTCCTGGGTGACCGGGTTCTGGGCATGGTCATTGCCGAGTGGCTCTACAAGCTGGACACCGGCAACGAGGGCAAACTGTCGCAGCGCCTGAATGCGCTGGTCAGCCGCACCACCTGCGCCAAGGTCGCGCGCGAAATCGGCCTTGGCCCGCATATCCGCCTGGGCAAGCAAGCCCGTGACGATGGCGGGCAAAACAGCGACAATATCCTGGGCGACGTGATGGAAGCCCTGATCGGCGCCAGCTTCGTCACTCAGGGTTTTGAACCGACCGCCGAAATGGTCCGCCGCCTCTGGGCCGACATGGTCGCAGGCAAGGCGGGCAAGGCGAAGCACCCCAAGTCGGCGTTGCAGGAATGGGCAGCGGGCAACAAGCGCAAGATGCCGGAATACCGCCTGGTCGAACGCTCCGGCCCCGATCACGCCGCGCGCTTTACCGTGGCAGTCAGCATCAAGGGCATCGGTGAAGCCGAAGCCACAGGCAACAGCATGCGCGACGCAGAAACCGCGGCGGCAGAAGCATTCATGAAGAGGTTCGGATGACCCAACACTGCGGCCTGGTTGCCGTTCTCGGCGCGCCCAATGCGGGCAAATCTACCCTGGTCAATGCCCTGGTCGGGCAAAAGGTCGCGATTGTCAGCGCCAAGGCGCAGACCACCCGCGCCCGCCTGATGGGGATCGCACTGGAAGGCGATGCACAGATCATTCTGGCCGACACGCCCGGCCTGTTCGAACCGCGCCGCCGCCTTGACCGCGCGATGGTCAATGCCGCCTGGGAAGGCGCGGAAGAGGCTGACGCGATCCTGCTGGTCGTCGATGGCCGCAAGAAGAAACTCGATTACCTCGAACCGATCCTGACCAGCCTGCAAGGCCGCCCGGAACGCAAGATCCTGGTGCTGAACAAGGTCGACGAAGTGGCGAAGGAGCCGCTCCTCGTCACCGCACAGGCGCTGGCTGGCGAAGGCCAGTTTGACGAGGTGTTCTTCATTTCTGCCCTGACCGGAGACGGCGTGCCGGAACTGAAGGCACGGCTGGCCGAATTGATGCCCGAAGGCCCGTGGCATTATCCGGAAGATCAGGTTTCTGACGCTTCTGAGCGCCTGCTGGCCTGCGAAATCACGCGTGAGCAGCTTTATCGCCAGCTTCACGACGAACTGCCCTATGACAGCACGGTCCGCCCGGAAAGCTATCAGACCCGCAAGGATGGCTCGCTGGAGATCCACCAGCAGATCGTGATCGCCAAGGACAGCCAGAAAGGCATTGTCCTGGGCAAAGGCGGCGCGCGCCTGAAAGCCATTGGCGAGGCGGCGCGCAAGGAGCTGACCGATCTACTCGGCGTGAAGGTCCACCTGTTCCTGCACGTCAAGGTTGACGAGCGCTGGACCGAGGACAAGGAAATCTACGAGGAACTGGGTCTGGACTGGGTGCGCTAAGGCACCCTGCCACCCCGCCCCATCATCCCCGCGAAAGCGGGGATCGTCAGCGGTTTAAATCACCGTCAGAGGCAGCGCGAAAGCGGTCCCCGGTCAAGCCGGGGACGACGTGGGGGGATCGAGCTTCAGAGATGGTAACCGGACAGGTCGCCCCATTCGGGATTGGCAGCTTCGATCAGTTCCAGCTTCCAATCCCGGTTCCACTTCTTAAGGCGCTTTTCCCGGACAATCGCCTCTTCGATGGTTGGATATTCCTCAACCAGAACCAACCGGTCCAAACCATAGCGCCGACAAAAACTTGAGCCTTGTCCGGCCCTATGCTGGCCGATCCGCCCGATCAGATCAGCCGTCATACCGATGTAAAGCACGCCGCGCGGCCGATTGGTCATGATGTAGACGAACCCGCCGCGCATAAATCCCCGTCACCCCCCGCGAAAACCCGACTACACTGACCGTCATCCCCGCGAAAGCGGGGATCGCCAACGTTTCAAGAGCTTGGGCCGCACGGATAGCGGCCCCCGGTCAAGCCGGGGACGACGTGGGGGATTATTCCGCCTTCTTCTTCGCCGCAGGTTTCTTGGCCGGGGCTTTCTTGGCAGGTGTTTTCTTAGCGGGGGCGTCCTTGGCGGGGGCCTTCTTCGCCGCAGCCTTCTTCGGAGCGGCCTTCTTGCGTCCGCCCTTCTTGGCCGGACCCTTGGCAGCCTTCTCGGTGATCAGCACCACGGCTTCTTCCGCCGTTAGGTCCTCGGGCTTCTTATCACGCGGTAGCGTGGCGTTGGTCGTGCCGTCCGTGACGTAGGGGCCATAGCGACCGGCCATCAGCTTCATCTCGCCGCCGCTTTCCGGGTGCGGGCCAAAGGTCTTGAGCGGTTCTGCCGGAGTGCGCGCGCCGCGACCGCCGCCATTTGCTGCATCGGCCAGCCGCGCCACGGCTGCGTTCATGCCGATGTCGAACACTTCGGCCGTTCCAGCCAGCTTCGCATACTTGCCATTATGGGCAAGGTATGGACCATAACGCCCTATGGAAGCGGTGATTTGTTCGCCGCTCTCCGGATGGACACCAACGGTGCGCGGCAGGCTGAGCAGCTTTACCGCCCAGTCCAGATCCAGTTCTGGAACGTCCTTCGGGATGGAACTGCGCTTGGCTTCCTTGCCGCTGCCCATCTCGATGTAGGGGCCGAAGCGGCCCACCTTGCGGCTGATCGGCTCGCCCGTTTCCGGGTGCTTGCCAATCTCTCCTTCTTCGCCCGCGGCAGAGCCGCCAGGCTGGGCGAATTTGCGAGTGAACTTGCACTCCGGATAGTTGGAGCAGGCCACGAAAGCCCCGAACCGGCCACCACGCAGCGACAAGCGTCCGGCCTCGCACTGCGGGCATTTGCGCGGATCGCTGCCGTCTTCCTTGGGCGGGAACAGGTAGTCGTCGAGATATTCGTCCAGCGCCTCGGTCACTTCCGAAGGCTTGCGCTCCATCACCTCGTCGCTCTTGGGCTTGAAGTCCTTCCAGAACTCTTCAAGCAGCTTCTTCCACTCCATGCGCCCGCCGGACACGTCGTCCAGCTCTTCCTCCATGCCCGCAGTAAAGTCGTAGGCGACGTAACGGGGGAAGAAGCGCTCTAGAAATGCGGTAAGGAGTCGCCCAGATTCCTCTGCAAAGAAACGGTTTTTTTCAGTCCGAACATAGTTGCGATCCTTCAGAACCTGGATCGTCGCGGCATAGGTTGAAGGGCGTCCAATACCCAGTTCTTCCAGCCGCTTAACCAGGGTCGCTTCGCTGTAGCGCGGCGGCGGCTGGGTGAAGTGCTGGCTAGCCTCAACTCCGCGCTTGGCCGGGGTATCACCCTGCACCATGGCTGGCAGCAGGCCGCTTTCATCCTCGTCCTCACCCGGCTTTTGGTCGAGGCTTTCGTCATAGACAGCCAGGAAGCCCGGAAACTTCACCACTTGGCCCGTGGCGCGCAGTTCGTGCTTGCCGGTGGGATCGCGCAGCGTGACGGTGGTGCGCTCGATATTGGCGCTGGCCATCTGGCTGGCAATCGCGCGCTTCCAGATCAATTCGTAAAGCCGCGCTTCATCGCCGCTGCCATAGTGATCCTTGCCGAAATCGGTCGGACGGATTGCCTCGTGCGCTTCCTGCGCGTTCTTGGCCTTGGTTTCGTAGTGGCGCGGCTTTTCAGGCAGGTAGTGGCCGTTCTGATAGCGCTCCGAAATCGCCTTGCGCGCGGCGGAAATGGCGCTGGGGTCCATCTGCACCCCGTCGGTCCGCATATAGGTGATCGCGCCCTGTTCGTAGAGCGTCTGCGCCACCCGCATGGTATGGGCGGCAGAGAAACCCAGCTTGCGCGCAGCTTCCATCTGCAGGGTCGAGGTGGTGAACGGCGGATAGGGATTGCGCCGGGTCGGGCGGGTATCAACCTCTTCCACCCGGAACTGCGCCCCATCGACCGCAGCCTTGGCACGGTCGGCACTGCCCTGATCGCCCAGGCTCAGCTTTTCCAGCTTCTGGCCATCGAACTTGACCAGACGCGCGGTGAATTCCGTGCCCAGATGCTCCAGCCGGGCAAGGATCGACCAGTATTCCTGCGGACGGAACTTTTCGATCTCGTGCTCGCGCTCGCAAATCAGGCGCAGGGCGACCGACTGGACGCGCCCCGCGCTCTTGGCGCCGGGCAGCTTGCGCCACAGCACCGGCGAAAGGGTGAAGCCGAACAGATAATCCAGCGCGCGGCGGGCCAGATAGGCGTCGATCAGGTCCTGATCCAGCTCGCGCGGCTGGGCCATGGCCGTGGTAACGGCATCCTTGGTGATCGCGTTGAAGGTAACGCGCTGCACGTCCTTGGGCAGCGCCTTGCGCTTGCCCAGCAGTTCGCGCACGTGCCACGAAATCGCCTCGCCCTCACGATCAGGGTCGGTGGCGAGGATCAGGCGGTCTGCCGTCTTGGCGGCATCGGTGATTGCCTTCACCTGGCGCTGCTTGTCGCCATACAGCTCCCAGTCCATGTCAAAGCCATCATCTGGACGAACGGAACCGTCCTTGGGCGGCAGGTCGCGGACGTGGCCGTAACTGGCCAGAACCTTATAGTCCTTGCCCAGGTACTTTTCGATGGTCTTGGCCTTGGCCGGGGATTCTACGATGACGAGTTGCATGGTGTGGCGCGGTGCCCTTCTACGCGTATGTGTACACGCGCGAGGGTGACGAGTGGGCTAGCCACTCGTCAAGAGGGTGTCGGCATCAGGCTGACCCGGCCCGCCGCATGGCGGACCAGCCGCCCGCCCAGTTCCAGTTCCAGCAGGGCGAGTTGCACGGCGGAAGGGCTTTCCCCGCTTTGCCGGATCAGCTCATCCACACCGACCGGAGCCGTGGTGAGCAGCGAGGCGATTTCAGCGGGGCGATCCGCCAGTTCATCGTTCAGCGGTTCAAACGTTGCGGCAGGTTCACGCAGGCTGGAGCGCGGCATTCCATCGAACCCGCTGATCAGTTCGATCACGTCCGCTGCGGACTGAACCAGCACGGCCCCTTCACGGATCAACTCGTTGCAACCCTGTGATCGTGGTTCCAGGGGCGGGCCGGGAATGGCCATGACTTCGCGTCCCGCCTCTCCCGCCAGCCGCGCGGTGATCAGCGAACCGCTCTTGGGCGCGGCTTCAACCACCACCGTTCCCGCAGCAAGACCGGCGATGATCCGGTTGCGCGAAGGGAAATGCCGCGCCAACGGCTCGGTGCCGGGAGGCTGCTCAGCCAGCAGCAGGCCGCGCCGGGCGACTTCTTCCTGCAGGTCGAAGTGTTCGGGCGGATAGGTAATGTCGATCCCGCTGGCGATCACCCCGATGGTGCCGCCGTCAAGTGCCGCCTGATGGGCCGCACCGTCGATCCCGCGCGCCAGTCCGGATGCGACCACCAGCCCTGCCTCGGCCAGATCGGCGGCAAACTGCCGCGCCAGCTTGACCGCCGCAGCAGAGGCATTGCGCGCGCCGACAATCGCGACGCAGGGCCGCTTGGCCAAAGCGACATCGCCGCGCCAGGTCAGGATTGGGGGCGCACTGTCCAGTTCGCCCAGCAGCGCGGGATAGTCCGGGCTGTCATGAAACAGGTAGCGCGCACCTGCCGCGCGGACCGCCGCGATTTCGCGTGTAACCCGGTCTGGATTGGCGAGCTGGTATTTGGCCCCGCCCCGACCCGCCAGATCGGGCAAAGCCTCCAGCGCAGCCTGCGCCGTGCCGAACCGGCGCAGCAATTGCCGGAACGAGACCGGCCCGACATTGGGCGAACGCAGCAGGCGGATGCGGGCGAAGGCCTCCTCCTGCGAAAGAGCGGTCATGCCTTCGATCCGACCTTAGGCTCAGTCCCGGCGCGCAGGCGGGCGATGTTGGCACGGTGCAGGATCAGCACCAGCACGGCAATCGCTGCCAGCACCGGCACCAGTTCGGTCCGACCCAGCACTGCCGCAGCAACCGGTGCAGCCACAGCCGCCGCCATGCCGGACAGCGAGGAAATCCGCGTCACGGCCAGCATCAGCAGCCAGACGACCGCATAGGCCGCGCCAATCGGCCAGGCGAGGCCGAGCGAGACCCCCAGCGTGGTCGCCACGCCTTTGCCGCCCTTGAATTTCAGCCACAGCGGGAAACAATGGCCCAGCACCGCCCCCAGCGCAGCCATCCCCGCCACCTCGGGAAACCAGCGCCAGGCGAGCCAAACGGCGAGAAAGCCCTTGGCCCCATCGAGCAGCAGGGTTCCCGCAGCCAGTCCCTTGCGCCCGGTGCGCAGCACATTGGTTGCGCCGATATTGCCCGATCCGATCTGGCGAATGTCTCCCGCATCGAACATCCGCGTCAGAATCAGTCCAAATGGGACCGAACCCAGCAGGTATCCAAGCGCCAGAGCATAAATCCAATTCATTGCCCCACCTTCCCTTTCTGGCCTAAGCCTAGCTACAAGGCGCGTGCTATCACAAGAGCACGCAAGGAGAATGCCACGGAAATGGACGAAAGTGCACCGATCCTGCTGTTCGATTCAGGCGTCGGCGGCTTGTCCGTTCTGGCTGAGCTGCGCCGCGTCCTGCCCGATGCGCCGGTGGTCTATGCGGCGGACAATGGCGGCTTGCCCTATGGCACCAAGAGCGAAGCCGAAGTCGCCGCGCGAGTCTGCGGCCTCCTGGGCCGGATAAGCGAACGGCTGCGCCCGCGCCTGATCTGCATTGCCTGCAACACCGCCTCGACCATTGCCCTGGCCATGGTCCGCGACGTGCTGAACGTGCCGATTGTCGGCACTGTCCCGGCGATCAAGCCCGCAGCGGAACAGACCCGCAGCGGCGTGATCGGCCTGCTCGGCACGGCAGCCACGATCCGCCAGCCCTATGTCGACCGGCTGGCAGCGGAATTTGCCGCAGACAAGCACCTGCTGCGCTTTGCCGCCGGGGAACTGGTCGGCGCTGCAGAGGCAAAGCTGCGCGGTCAGAGCGTCGATCCCGCCGTCTATTCCCGCGCCGCTGCCGGTCTGCGCGATCAACCGGGCGGCGAGAGCATCGATACCGTGGTCCTCGCCTGTACCCACTTCCCCTTGGTGCAGGACGAACTGGCAGCCGCTTTCGGCCCCGGCGTTCATTTCGTCGACGGCGCGGCCGGCATTGCCCGGCGCATTGCATATCTGACCAAAGGCCAGCCCTTACGCCGCGTTCAGCCGGATTTCGCCCTGTTTACAAAGGCCGAGCCCGGCCTGTCCGATCTGCTCCCCGCGCTGAAGGCCCACGGGCTGGAGCGGATCGAAATCCTGGCGTGACGCGCCAGCTACACCGGCAAACCCTTTGACCGGGACAACGTGTTTACACTGGCATTTGCCCCTATCTTGGCGTAGAGCGCGCCAAATTGCGGCGCAAAGCCGGGAGTGATTCGCAAAGTGAACTACGACCATATTTTCGATCAGGCGATCGAGCGGCTCCATTCCGAAGGCCGTTACCGGGTGTTCATCGACATTCTGCGCAACAAGGGGGCCTACCCCAATGCGCGCTGTTTTGCCGGGCACAACGGGCCAAAGCCGATCACCGTCTGGTGCTCAAACGACTATCTTGCCATGGGCCAGCATCCCAAGGTCATCGCGGCAATGGAAGAAGCGCTGCATGACGTGGGCGCCGGTTCGGGCGGCACCCGCAACATCGGCGGCAACACGCATTACCACGTCGATCTGGAAAGCGAACTGGCCGATCTGCATGGCAAGGAAGCCGCGTTGCTGTTCACTTCGGGCTATGTCTCGAACGATGCCACGCTTTCGACCATTGCCAAGATCCTGCCCGGCTGCGTGATCTTCTCGGACGAGCTGAACCATGCCTCGATGATTGCGGGCATCCGCAATTCCGGCGCGGAAAAGCGCGTGTTCCGTCACAACGATCTGGAACATCTGGAAGAGCTGCTGGCGGCTGAAGACATCAACACGCCCAAGCTAATCGCCTTTGAATCGGTCTATTCAATGGAAGGCGACGTCGCCCCGATCCACGCGATCTGCGACCTTGCGGAAAAGTACAACGCCCTGACCTACATCGACGAGGTTCACGCGGTGGGCATGTATGGCCCGCGCGGCGGCGGCATTACCGACCGTGACGAAGCTGCACACCGCATCGACATCATCGAAGGCACGCTGGGCAAGGCATTCGGCGTAATGGGCGGCTACATCGCAGCTGACTCGCGCATCATCGACGTGATCCGGTCCTATGCCCCGGGCTTCATTTTCACGACATCGCTGTCGCCAGTGCTGGTTGCCGGGGTGCTGGCGTCGGTCCGCCACCTCAAGTCCAGCTCGGTGGAGCGTGAGGGCCAGCAAGCCGCCGCGGCCATGCTAAAGCAGATGTTCCGCGATGCGGGCCTGCCGGTGATGGACTCCACCACCCATATCGTTCCGCTGATGGTGGGCGATCCGGTGAAGGCCAAGAAGATTTCGGACATCCTGCTCGCCGAGTATGGCGTCTACGTTCAGCCGATCAACTATCCCACGGTTCCGCGCGGGACAGAGCGGCTGCGCTTTACCCCTGGCCCAGCCCATACCGAAGCGATGATGCGCGACCTTACCAACGCGCTGGTCGAAATCTGGGGCCGTCTTGAACTGAAGCTGGCTGCCTGAGCGCCGTTTTATTTCGGCCTAGACCCAAATCCAGAATCGATTAGTTTCGCCCCGCGTCTCCGTGGGGCGAGACGGCGGCAATAAGTAATTGTCGATCGATGGGAGTATGGGGATAATGGCAAGCAAGGCCAAGGCTCCGGCAAAGGCCGGCAAACCTGCTGAAAAGAAAGATAGTCCTGCCACGGCTGCAGCGGAAAAACAGCCCGCTGCGGCGAAGAAGCCAGCAGCAAAGGTTCCCGCCAAGGCGGCCGCGACGCCCAAAGCTGCAACCAAGCCCAAGACAGCTGCAAAGACCACCGCGCCAAAGAAGCCTGCGGCGAAGACTACGGCGAATGCTGCTGCACCTGCCAAGACTGCGGCACCGAAGGCCGCTGCAGCGGCAAAGGCACCCATCAAGCAAGCTACCAGCACCAGGAAAGCCGCTCCCGCCCAGCAGGAAGCACCGGCACCAAACGCCGCGCCCGCTGCTGCTGCTGCCGCCGCGCCGCAGCCGGTGGCCAGCACCCCGGTTGCTGCACCAGAGCCTGCCGCCAAGGCAGCACCAGCCAGGCCCGCCGTGACACAAGTTCCGGAACAGGAATCCACCCTAGGCTGGCTGTGGTGGGCGCTGGGCGCCGCTCTGCTCGCCTTTCTGGCCTATTGGCTGTTTTGACGCGGCCCAGTCTGAACCGAGCCAAACCTGATCACGCTTGGCTGACACGAAAAGGGCGGCGCCTTGCGGTGCCGCCCTTTCTGTTTGGGTGTAGCTGACGATCAGCGCAGCGAAACGACGTTGTCGCTCTGCCGCGGATCGCGGCGATCACCGCGATACTGGCTGTGCATCGGCTCGTCATCGACAGTAACGACGCTGCCCGTGCCAAAACCGTTGAAGCGGGTCTTCATCGCCGCACCATATGCGCCCAGCATCCCCACTTCGATATAGTCGCCCGGCTGAATGTCAGCCGGCAGCAGGAACGGGCCTTCCATATAGTCGGCATCGTCGCAGGTCGGGCCATAGAACGAATAGGTCCCCAGCGCATCGACGCGGCCTTCGGCCAGGCATTTCACCGGGAAGCGCCAGCCAACGTGAGCGGCATCGTAAAGCGCGCCATAGGCACCGTCGTTGACGTACAGTTCATCACCGCGGCGCTTTTCCACGCGCACGATCATCGAATTATATTCAGCGCAAAGCGCCCGGCCCGGTTCGCACCACAGTTCGGACGAATAGGACACCGGCAGCGATTCAAACGCGCGGTGGATCACGCCGAAATAGTCTTCGAGCGGCGGCGGTTCCATGCCCGGATAGATCGACGGGAAGCCGCCACCGACATCGACGATGTCGACCGTGACCGAGGCATCGACGATCGCCGCGCGAACCCGCTCCATCGCCTGAACATAGGCAAACGGGGTCATCGCCTGCGAACCGACGTGGAAGCATACGCCCAGCCAATCCGCCACCTGACGCGTTTCCTGCAGCAAGGTTGCTGCATCGGCCAGATCAATCCCGAACTTGGAGGCGAGGCTCAGTTCCGAATATTCGGAAGAGACGCGCAGACGCACGCAGAGGCGCAGATCGCTGGCAGGCGTGCCATCTTCGGCAGCCGTCGCCTTGACGATCTTGTCCAGCTCCTCGCGGCTGTCCAGGCTGAAGGTGCGAACGCCATGTTCGCGGTAAGCCTCGGCAATGGCGCCGGCCGGCTTTACCGGGTGCATGAAGCACAGCACGGCTTCAGGCAGGGTTTCACGAACGAGCCGCACTTCCGAAATGGAAGCCACGTCGTAATGGGTGATACCCGAAGCCCAGAGAACCTTGAGCAGGTCGGGCGCGGGATTCGCCTTTACCGCATAGAGCGACTTGCCCGGGAACTTCTCAGCAAAGAAGCGGGCTGCGCGCGCTGCAGCGTGCGGGCGATTAAGGATGACGGGTTCGTCGGGCGAAAGGGCGCGAACTACTGCCGATGCGTCAGGATAGCTGTGCAACTCAAGGGACCCCCAATAGGCCTGACGGCCAGGTAACACGAAGACGAGGCTGCCTTGCGGTTATTGGAAGTCCCCTTGGGGCAGCGGGGGGGTCGCTATAGAGATTCGCTCCTGAACTGCAAGTGAAAATCACCCCCGCATCAGGTGCTCCGCCATGGCCCGATAGGCAGGTAGCGAGGTGGGGTCCAAGGCACTGTTTGCAGCCACCGGATGCGAAGCGAACCGGGCAATGGTCATCTCAGCCGCAGGGTCGACATAGATCACCTGCCCATGGATACCACGCGCGGAGAAAGCCCCGTGATTCCCGGGCATTATCCACCACTGGCTGCGATAGGAACTGTCCGGCAGATAGACGTAACCTGCCATGGAAAAGGCATCTTTACTGCCCCCGGCGCGGATCGATTCCAGCGCGGCGGCAGGCACAATCTGGCAGCTATTTGCCGCCCCATTACAGCGCATCATTTCGCCGAAGCGAGCCATGTCCCGGATGACCGGATTAAGCCCGCCGCCAGCGAAGGGCATTCCGGTCGAGTCGATCAGGAAATCGGCGTCCTGTTCCATGCCCAGCGGCTGCCAGATTCGCTCGCTCAGCACCTTGTCGATTCGCTTGCCCTCGGTCCGCGCGACCAGCCAGCCGAGCACTTCGGTATTGCAAGTGCGATAGGTGAAGCGTTCGCCATGCTCGCCCGCCTTGCCGATGCTGGGCAGAAAGGCATAGACATCCTTCGGCCCGGAATAGCCCGGTGCGCGCGGGGTCAGGCCCATGGCATTGCTCATCGCGCCAATGCCGGAATTGGGATCGGTATATTCCTCTGAGAAATCGAGCGCAGTGGTCATGTCCATGACCTGCCGCAGGGTCGCATCGGCAAAGCCGCTCCCCCTCAACTCCGGGATCAGGTCCGCCATCGGCGCGGCAGGATCGAGTCGTCCCTCGGCAACAAGCATTTCAGCCAGAGTCCCTACGAAGCTTTTGGTCACGGAAAAGGCAATGTGCGGGGTATCCTGCCGGGTCACACCGAAATAGCGTTCATAGACGATCGCACCCTTGTGCAGGATCACGATCGCATCGGTGAAGTTGGCCGCCAGCGAATCCGCCCAGCTCAGTTCACGCCCGTCATCCAGCGCATGGAAGCGCACGCCGTCGATGTCATCACGCAGGGCGACCGGCAGTTGCCACAGCGGCCCACTCCCCCGCCCGACCCGCGCGGTCGGCAGAAATTCACGCATGTGGGAATAGGCATAGCGGTGCGTGGGGAAACGCATGTGATCCGCCCGCTCCCACGCAAGGCGTTTGTCCGGTGCCGGGGGCAGGCCCTGCATCCACCCCATTACCGTGGGGTCTGACGTATGGGCGTCGAGGATCTTGTCCGGCATTTGCGCTCTCCCTTTTTGGGTGATCTTAAGCAAACAGCTGAATGGCGCCAGTCCTACTTCACACCAAGGTCAATCCCCTCGCCCGGCTCAGGCTGAGTCTTCGATGCAGGATTGGCCTAAAACACCCTTCGACAGGTGCAGGGTGAGCGGGGTCAGAAAGGCGCAGAGGGCAACCTTCCACTCGCCCAAAACACCTCCGCTCATGCTGAGCCTGTCGAAGCCGGATTAGCCAAAACACCCTTCGACAGGTGCAGGGTGAGCGTGTCTGAGAACGAGACGGCTCAACTCAGCCGGTCGCGGAAGTCCTCGTAACCAAAGCTGCGGATGCATTCGAGGCTGTCAGTCTCGCTGTCCCACAGCCAGATCGACGGCAGCGGCACCCCGTTGAAGGTCGTGGTCTTGACCATCGAATAATGCGCCTGATCCAGAAAGGCGAAACGCTGGCCAACCTGCGGCCCCTGGGCAAAGCGATAGTCGCCGATCACATCGCCAGCGAGGCACGATGGTCCGCCAAGGCGGACGGCCCCGCCCGCGCCTTCGTCAATCTCGGTATCGATCTGCGGCAGTTCACCCAGCATGGCCGGACGATAGGGTGCCTCGATCACGTCGGGCATGTGGCAGGTTGCGGAAATGTCGGTGATGCCGACAGGCATCCCGTTGTAGCCAAGGTCCAGCACGGTGCCGACCAGAATGCCCGCATCCAGCGCCACGGCCTCGCCCGGTTCCAGATAGATTTCCGCGCCGGTATCCTCGCGCATGTCCTTCAGGAACTCGACCAGTTCGTCGCGCTGGTAATCGGCGCGGGTAATGTGGTGGCCGCCGCCCAGATTGATCCACTTGAACTGGCCAAACCACGGCTCAAGATAATCGAAGGCAACGTCCCAAGTGCGGCGCAGCGGTTCGAAATCCTGTTCGCACAGGGTGTGCATATGGATGCCGTCGATCAGTTCGATATGTTCATCGGTCAGCTGGTCGATCGGGAAACCAAGGCGCGAATGCGGCGCGCAGGGATCATAGCGCGGCACTTCCCCTTCGGCGTGCATCGGGTTGACCCGCAGGCCAATGTCAAAGCTTTCGCCGCGCGCCCGCGCCGCCTCGATAATCGCGCTGCAGCGGATGATCTGTTGCGGCGAATTGAAGATCACGTGGTCAGACAGGCGCAGGATCTCGTCCAGATCCTCCGGCTTGTAAGCGGCGCAATAGGTCGCGATCTCGCCATCGTAGAATTCGCTGGCCAGCCGCGCTTCCCACAGGCCCGAAGTGCAGACGCCATCAAGGTATTCGCCAATAATCGGCGCGGTCGACCACATCGAAAAGGCCTTGAGCGCAGCCAGCACCTTCACCCCGGCCCGATCACGGATATCGGCCAGAATCGAAAGGTTGCGCCGCAGCCGCGCGGCATCGACCACGAAGCTGGGGCTATCGACACGGGAAAGATCGAAGTGGGCAAATGCGCCCGGATCGCCAGCTCTGGTTTCCATTAGCCTAGTGGTGCCTTGAAAATGAAGAATGCGCCAGCCGCGATCAGGGCAAAGCCCACGATCATGCTGACAGTCGGTTTTTGCCCGAAGACGGCCCAGGCCATCAGGACGAAGGCGGAGAGCGAAAGCACTTCCTGAATCGTCTTGAGTTCGGCCAGACTATAGACCGTGGAGCCTATCCGATTGGCCGGAACAGCCAGGCAATATTCAAAGAACGCGATGCCCCAGGATGCCAGCACGGCCAGCCACAAGGCGCGCGACGGCGTCTTGAGGTGGCCATACCAGGCCAGGTTCATCAGCAGGTTCGATCCTGCCAGCAAACCGACCGGGGCAATCGCGTTCCAGTTCATTGGCTGGATCAGAACTCAACCGGTCCCGGCAGTTCCTTGACCTGCCACGGCAGGCCCTGGGTGTTGAGCATGTCCATGAACGGATCGGGGTCCATCTGCTCCATGTTGAACACGCCCTCACCCTTCCACGCGCCGGTCAGCATCATCGCTGCGCCGATCATCGCCGGAACGCCGGTGGTATAGCTGATCGCCTGATTGCCGGTTTCGGCATAGGCATCTTCGTGATCGCAGATATTGTAGATGTAGAAGGTCTTTTCGCCCGACCCGTCCAGCGCTTCGCCAGTTGCGATGTCGCCGATGTTGGTCTTCCCCTTGGTCGTCGGCCCCAGGGTTTCCGGCTTGGGCAGCACGGCGGCAAGGAACTGCAGCGGGATGATTTCCTTGCCCTGGAAAGTCACCGGATCGATCCGGGTCATGCCCACGTTCTGCAACACAGTCAGGTGATTGATATAGGCATCGCCAAAGGTCATCCAGAAGCGGGCGCGTTCCAGTTCTGGCAGGAACTTGGCCAGGCTTTCCAGCTCTTCATGGTACATCATGTACATGTTCTTCTGGCCGACAGCTTCAAAGTCGAAGGCGACCTTTTTCGACATGGCCGGCGTTTCGACGAACTGCCCGTTTTCCCAGTGACGCGCCGGGGCGGTGACTTCGCGGATGTTGATTTCCGGGTTGAAGTTGGTGGCAAAGGCCTGGCCGTGATCGCCGCCGTTGCAGTCCAGAATGTCGAGCTGGCGAATGGTCTTCAGCTTGTGCTTCTTGAGCCACATCGCGAACACGCTGGTAACGCCCGGGTCAAAACCCGAACCGAGCAGCGCCATCAGGCCCTTTTCCTTGAAGCGGTCCTGATAGGCCCACTGCCACGAATATTCGAACTTCGCCTCGTCCTTCGGCTCGTAGTTCGCGGTGTCGAGGTAGTCGACGCCAGCCGCCAGACAGGCGTCCATGATCGGCAGGTCCTGATAAGGCAGGGCCAGATTGACCACCAGCTTGGGCGCGATCTGTTCGATCAGGCGGGTCAGCGCCGGCACTTCCTCGGCGTCGATTTCATAGGTCTGGACCGTCTGGCCCGTGCGTTCCTTGACCGAGGCGGCGATGGCATCGCACTTTGCCTTGGTCCGGCTGGCGAGGTGAATCTCGCTGAAAATCCCGGCGTTCATCGCCATCTTGTGCACGCAGACCGAGCTAACCCCGCCCGCGCCGATCACCAGAACCTTGCTCACTGCTCGAATCTCCTTGCCGTAGAATTGCGCGCATATAGGATTGTTTCATGACCGCACAACAAATGCGAAGCCCGACTCCCCAAGGGGTAGCCCGCGCTGCCGCCAAGATAGCCGAATTGCTGCCAAAAACACCCTTAATCGAGGGCGAAATAAATGGCACGCGCGTGTGGTTCAAAGCGGAATGCCTGCAACCCATCGGCGCGTTCAAGATTCGCGGCGCGTGGCATCGGCTGAGCGACCTGAACGAGGAAGACCGCCAGCGCGGCGTGGTGGGCGTATCCAGCGGCAATCACGCACAGGGCGTCGCCTGGGCAGCGCAGCGGTTGGGCATTCCGGCGACCATCGTCATGCCCGCCGATGCGCCGCAGATCAAACTGGAAGCGACCCGCGCCATGGGCGCAAAGGTGGTGCTCTATGATCGCCCTGGCGGAGAAGACCGCGATGCAGTGGCGCAGCGCCTGATCGACCAAAGCGGAGCAACGCTGGTCCACGCCTTCGCCGATCCATGGGTGATCGAAGGGCAAGGCAGCGCCGGGATCGAGATCGTAGAGCAGATGGCTGAGCGCGGCCTTGGCGCCCCGACGCGCATCGTCTGCCCCTGCGGCGGTGCCGGGCTGACCGCTGGCCTTGCCCTTGCCTGCCCCGATGCCGAAATCGTGCCGGTGGAGCCGGAAGGCTGGGACGATGTGCGGCTGAGCCTTGAGGCTGGCGAGATCGTGGGCGTGCCCGATCCGGCGCACCCGACGGCATGCGATGCCCTGCAGACCCCCGCGACGCGTCCAATCAACTTTGCCGTGCTGAAAGGCCGCGTGCCGCGCGCCTTTACCGCCAGTCCGGCAGAGGTCCGCGCGGCGCAGCGCTGGGCCTTCAGCAAGCTGCACCTGGTTGTCGAACCGGGCGGCGCAGCGGGCTTGGCAGCGGCCCTTGCAGGCAAGATCCCGCTGGACGGACTAACCGTGATTGTTCTGTCCGGTGGCAACACCGATCCGGCCGACTTTGCCAAGGTTCTGGCAACGCAGGATTAGTTGCGTTTGACAATCCGATCCCGGCAAACCACCCTTTGAACACGCGCGCCAGATCAAACGGGCGGCGCGAAAATGGGGGAGAATGCCATGGAAATCCTGAAGCCGCTGGCCGTTCTGGCTGGCTGGACGATGATCATGTTTGTCTGGATGTACGCCACCCGTATTCCAGCGATCAACAAGCTGCCCAAGCCGACCGAACCGGGTGCCGATCAGGGCTGGACCGGCGCCATGCTGGAAAACCTGATCCCGCGCGAAGTGCAGTGGAAAGCGCATAATTACAATCACCTGCACGAAGCACCAACCGTGTTCTATGCGGTCGCACTGGCGCTGGCCGTGCTGGGCCAAGATGACGGGCTGAATGCCCAGTTGGCCTGGACCTATGTTGGCCTGCGCATCGTCCATTCGATCTGGCAATCGACCGTGAACAAAGTGGCTGTGCGCTTCCTGCTGTTCTCGCTGTCCAGCCTGTGCCTGATCGCGCTTAGCGTGCGCCTGCTGATGGCCGTGTTCAACTAAGACAGACCTCGTCATTGCGAGCATCGCGAAGCAATCCAGTGCCCGTTAAACTGCACTGGATTGCTTCGCAGCCTTACCCCTCGCAATGACGAGCAATTCAGAACGACTTGCGGAATTCCAGCTCGATCACCCGTCCACGCGGGTTAAGGTAATCGCGCTGATAGAACAGCGGCACCGTTCCGCTGGCATCAGTCACCTTCTGAACCGAATCGAACAGGTTCTGGAACCGCAGTGAAACGCGCGAGCCCTTCAGGAACGGCACGGCCTCAACCACCTTGGGCATCGCGGAAAATTCAGCGAAGAAGTTGATGTTCAGGTTGGTGACAGCGCCAAAGCGCAGGTCGCTGGTGCCGGGCAGACCGCTGGCATCCAGCCGCGTGGCTGCATTCCAGGTGCCCTGCATGAAGCTGCCAAAGCCCTTGTAGAACAGGCCGCCATTGAATTCGAGCGAATGGCGCGGCGTGCCGCTGGTGCTGAGCGCATCGCCATCGAGCAGGTCCAGCACCGGCCCGCCCGGAGCGACCAGCACTTCGTTCTGGAACTGGGCGGTGTGGTAAAGGCCAAGGCTCCAGCGCCCGCCTCCGCCGCCTCCCCGACCGAACATACCGCCCATCATCCCGCGCATTCCGCCTCCGCCCATGCGCGGACCGGCTGCACCGGCCTCACCCTCGGGCTGCTTGGCCAGAGCGCCGGACAGGTTCAAGCCCCAGCGCAAGCGGGAACTTTCCTGCCGGGCGAAAGTGATCGGGCGCTGGTCGATCGAAACCAGCCGCCCGCTGGCATCACGCGCGACGCGCCCCGGAAAGGCCGCTTCGATTTCCGGCGTGAGCAGCGGGAAAGCGACCGTCACGTCAGTGGAGCGATTGCGGAACCATTCGACCAGCAGGCTGGAGTTTTGTAGGAACGGCAGGGTCCAGGTGGCAGACAGCTTGATGTCGCGCTGCTGTTCACGCTTCAGCGCCGGATTGCCGCCGCCGATCACACTGACCAGCACATTCTCGCCGCGGGTGAAGTCATAGACCGGGACATTGAAAGTCAGCGTCTGGGGATTTCCCAGTTGCCCCAGCGAAGGGGCAGCCTGATTGACGATATAGCTGCCTTGCAGGTTCAGCTTTTCCGTCGGTGCCCAGGTCAGGCCCGCGCTCCAGTCGGTCAGGTCGCCAAAGTCGCTGAGGTGGTTCCACCCGGCGCTGAGGTTCAGGGTGATGTCGCCAATCCCCGCGCCAAAGTTCTCGCGGCGGCTGGTGATCGGCACGGCCACGTTGGTGCCCAGCGTGACATCGCTGCGCGACAGGCTGACCGGACCTGCCGTGCTGCGGCTATCGGTGCTGTCGATGCCTGACCAGCCATAGCCCGCCTTGAAAGTCGTGCTGATTTCGCCACCCGGCAGGGCGATCGGCCGCCCGACCATGGTGATCAGCGAAGTGACGCTGTCGGTATTGCTGGTGGTCGTGTCGAACCCGGCAGCGGCCACGGCAGGCAGCGGTCCGGTAATCGGCAGAGTGCCATTTCGTGCTGCTGTCACCAGTCCGGACGTATCGGCACGGCGATCAAACCGCGTGCGCGTTTCGGCGTGATTGCCATCTACCGTGGCGGTAAACTGCCAGCGGCCCAGGCCGATATTGTACCCTAGCCCACCCGCCAGCGAGGTGGTGCGGGTATCGCGCTGCAATGGATCGGCCAGACTGCGCAGCGCCGTCGCGCCGTTCGGGTCGGTCAGCAGCACCGTGTCCAGCCCGGACCAGGCAAGGCTATCGGTGCGGTTTGCCTCGGCGCTGAGCGTCAGGGCGCCGCCGATGCCATCCTTGCCCAGCCCCTTGGTCCAGGCGGCATTAAGGCCATAGCTGCGCGAATCCGCGATCAGGGTGCGGAACGCGGCCGGATCGGGATCGCTTGCCACGCTGGGGATCGAGCCAATTGGCTGGATCAGGTCGCGCTCGCTTTCGAACAGCGGGCTGGTGTCATTGACGCTACCGGTCACGGTAAAGCGATTGAGCTTTTGCACCTTGAGCAGGGTCGCTTCAAACTCGGTCTCGGAAAAGCCGCCACGGGTCGGAATGGCATAGTCCAGTTCGACCCGGCGGTTGGAAAAGTTGTCCTTGAGGATCATGTTCACGACGCGGCTGTTGGGCGGAAAGCCAAAGCGCAGCGCCACTTCCTCAGGCAGGACTTCCACCCGCTTGATCGCTTCGGGCGGGTAATTGCGCATTTCACGGAAACTGGTGATCCGCTGGCCATTGACCAGCACCACCGGCTGCCCACCGCTACCGCGTCCACGGCCCGATCCGGTCTGCGGGCTGACCCGGGCGAGCAATTCGGTGATCGAAGACGCGCCCAGCGCCTGGATATCACCTTCGTCAAAGGTCGCTATGGGGGCCTGAGGCGCGTCGATCTGGCCGCCGATCCGGGTGGCGACAACGATGATCTCTCCCTCATCCGCGCCGCGCGACTCATCCTCGCGGGCTTGCTCCGCAGCCTGATCGATTGCCGCAGTGCTAGAGGCTTGGTCGCTGGCAGGCTCCGCAGCAAAGGCGGGGCCAGCCGCCAGGGCCAGATAGAGAGCAGTCAGATTTCGCATGATCGCAGGGAACTCGCTTGTATTTGAACGAACGGAACTTTCCCCTCCCCGCCGCGAATGAGTGCCGAAGCCTCCTCGCAAAGGCAATGCTGCCCGTCGTATCAAATTGTCGCTTCGCAGAACCGGGCGCAAAAAGCGCAAAGGCTTTCCTTTTCGCCATTCCGCCGCTATGGCGCGCCGCAATCAATCGAAACTGAGACGGATTACAGGCGCGAATGGCGAAGGAAGAACTACTCGAAATGCGTGGCACAGTGGTTGAACTGCTGCCCAATGCGATGTTCCGCGTCCGTCTGGAAAACGATCACGAAATCCTTGGCCACACCGCTGGCAAAATGCGCAAGAACCGCATCCGCGTGCTGGTGGGTGACGAAGTTCTGGTTGAACTTACCCCCTACGACCTGACCAAGGGCCGCATCACCTATCGCTTCATGCCGGGCCGCGGTGGCCCTGGCCAGTTCGGCTGACTTGTCCGACCTTTCGCTGATCCTCGGCAGCTCTTCCCCGCGCCGACGCGAATTGATCGCCCGGCTGGGAATTGAGCCTGCCCGCATCGCCGCTGCTGAAATCGACGAAACCCCGCACCAGCGCGAGTTGCCGCGCCCCTATGCCGTGCGCATGGCCCGTGAAAAGGCTGATGCGATCGCCGGAGACGGGGCCTTTGTGTTGGCAGGCGATACCGTAGTCGCACTGGGCCGCCGCATCCTGCCCAAGGCTGAGGACGAAGCGACTGCGCGCCAGTGTCTGGAGCTGATGTCCGGCCGCCGTCACCGCGTTCTCTCTGCAGTCGCGCTGAAATATCCTGACGGCACCCTGCGCGAACGGCTTTCGGAAACAATCGTCCGGTTCAAGCCGCTCTCTGCCGCCGAAATCGACGCCTATATCACGGGCGGCGAATGGCACGGCAAGGCGGGCGGCTATGCCATTCAGGGCAGCGCCGAAGGGCTGATCGCCTGGATTGGCGGCAGCCATTCCGGAGTCATGGGCCTACCCCTGTTCGAAACGCGCGCCCTGCTGAAAGCAGCGGGTTTCCCCCTTGGCTGAGTGGCTGGTCGAAGACGGGATCGGCGAGGAACGCGCGATCCTGTTCGACGGTAGAGAAGTGGTTGCAGCGCGCCTGCGCTGGCCCGGCGGACTTGAGGCCGGTCTGGTGGATGATGCCGTGCTCATTTCGCGCACTGCCGGATCGAAACGCGGCACCGCCCGCTTTGCCACTGGCGAAGAGGCTCTGGTCGATGGCCTGCCGCGCGAGGCGAGCGAAGGCGCTGCGATCCGTCTGAGAGTGACCCGTGCCGCCATGGCCGAACGGGGCCGCTTCAAACGCGCCCAGACCCGCCCGACGGACGAGGGCAAGCGCCCTGCCCCCGGCCTTGCCGAATCGCTCAAGGCGAAGCGCGTGGCGCGATTCCCCGCAGGCCTGTGGGAAGACGTGATCAGCGAAGCCTGTGACGGCGAAATCCAGTTCCCCGGCGGCGCGCTGACGATCACGCCGACTCCGGCCCTGACCGTGATCGACATCGACGGCGACCTGCCGCCGCGCGCGCTGGCTCTGGCTGCTGTTCCGGCCATTGCCACCGCGATCCGCAGGCTCGATCTGGCCGGCTCCATCGGCATCGACTTTCCGACCCTGTCTGAAAAGGCTGACCGCAAGGCGGTGGACGAGGCGCTGACCGCTGCACTGAACGGCTGGCCGCACGAACGCACCGCGATGAACGGATTCGGTCTGGTCCATCTGGTCGCCCGGTTGGAACGCCCTTCGCTGCTTCATCGCTTTGCGCTGGCCCCGATCGACGCCGCTGCGCGCCTGCTGCTGCGCCGGGCCGAACTGGTCGAGGCACCAGGAGAACTGCTACTCACCGCCCCGCCAGCCGTGCGTGCGACGATATCCACAGCCTGGGAGGCCGAACTGGCCCGCCGTACAGCCCGGACTATCCGCTGGAACGAAGATCCCACCCTTGCACCGCAGGCCGCTTTCGCGCAGGCGATCACATCATGACCAGTGCCAAGAAATGCCCGATCTGCGGCAAACCGCGCCGCGAAGAACACAATCCGTTCTGTTCAACCCGGTGCAAGGACCGCGACCTCGTGCGCTGGCTGGACGATGGATATGCGATCCCCGGACCGCCTGCATTGGACGAAGAAGAAGGAAAGGCCTGAAAGCCTCTTGCCAAGTGCGCTTTGCTTCGCCATAGGCGCGCTTCCAGTCGCTGACAGGTCCTTCGGATCTCGGCTCAGGCGATGCCCGGATAGCTCAGTTGGTAGAGCAGCGGATTGAAAATCCGCGTGTCGGTGGTTCGAATCCGCCTCCGGGCACCACTTTTCAAAAATTGTGGATGCATGATGCGCCTTTGCGCAGCGCAGTGCTGCGTCCGGATCGCCATTGCTTATCGGCATTAAGCTGAGGAGCAGACTTGCGCCTCCAGCGGCGCGATCACGCAATCCCCCCTCCAGACGCAAGAAACCCTGCGCCGCCAGGATCGTTGGCGACACAGGGTTCAGCAGACCATAGCCTGCCCCGCCAGGCGGGAAATCAGCGCACGATGACGAGAAGTGTCGATGCCGCGCAGAAGATAGCGAACTGAATGATCAGCGACCTGAGGTCCTGGCTCCGCAGTACGCGGACTTCAGCTTCGCTTTTTTCGTCAATGTTGCGCGACTTGATGATCACGCGCGCCAGGGTCACCACGATCAGAATATATGCGACGACATAGATCTCATCCAGCAGCACAAGACCGCCCGTCTCTGGCAATGAGGCGGTATAGCTCTGCTGGAGAAACACTGTCGTCAACAAGGCGGAGGCCGGCAGAGCTGCGCGCGTTTCCGTCAGCACCGGATTCAGCAACAGGGCAATCCAGGCACCACAGATCACGACCACCAGGGGCAGCAGCAACTTCCAGATGAAATAACTTTGCGGCCGCGCGATGTTCATGCTGAAGCTGAGCCGGGCATACTGCGAGGCTTGCGCGATGCCGCGATCTCCAAATCTGCTGGCATAGTCGACGACCGTGCGTTGATGGCTCCAGTCATTCAGTTTCCAGCCAGAGATCGAAAGGCCCGGTGCATAGGACGTATCCGCCTGATCGATTTCATAAACCAGACGATCAACGCCATTCAGGCTATCCTCGATCGTGATCGACAGATCATGCTGGTCCAGCGGAAAGCTGGCCAGCGAGAACGGCTTCAGGAAAGCGCTTTCAATCCGCATGATCTGATACTTGGAACCATCCGGAGCGACTTGCGGCGCTTCGTAGAGAAACTCCTTGCTCAGCGAGGATTTATCAACCGCATTGGTAAATTCCACGGTCGCAGTCGGGTCGATCTGCCCCTTCCACCTGAACCAGATGTAGCCGTCATAAACAAAGGTGCTGTTGGCCGGGTCCACGCCGTAAACATTCAGCGGATAGAAACCCACCGTCACAACTTGTGCGCCCTTTGGAGGACTGGACAACGGCTTGATTGTAGCCTCTTTCGCCGTGACTGTGCCGGGTAGCGCCACAGCAAGTATCATCGCTGAAATGAGCTTGAGAATGGTTTTGAACATGGCTGAACTCGGCAAAGTGATTGAACGCGCTGGGGGCGATGCCTTGGCGCCCGGGCATTGCCGGGCACCAAGGACAGTTCAGTTCAGAAATTCGCCTTCAAAGTGACCAATGCCGTGTCACCGGCAAGATCACCCAGTTCATCAACCGGATCGCTGTCGACGGTGATGTAGCTGACCCCGACCGTGAAGAACGCCAGTTCCGCCTCTGCGCCGACCGAATAATCGGTCTTGCCGGCGTAAATCCCGTCTTCGTATCCGACGTGCGCATAGAGAGTCAGCGGCGTGCCAGTAATCGCGTAGTTGGCTTCGCCGTAAACATAGGTGTTGTCGACACCGCCAATGTTGTCCTGCTTCGGCGAGTAAGCAACGCCGACCTTGGTTTCCAGAGGGCCGAATTCCTTGCTCAGCGATCCGGCAAATTCATAGTAATTCACGGCTTCGCCGTTCGGGTACAGATAGCCAATAACACTCACATCGGCGGTAAGCGGACCAACCGGGCCAGACCATCCTGCGGTGAGATCGATTTCAGTTTTCGCACCATTGTAATTCGCAATGTTCGACGCCCAGGCGCTGGCGTAGAAGCCAGGCTGCGTGCTTACGGTTACACCGCCCTGCACGGCAAAGTCGTTGTCCGAGAGTGATACGCCACGAAAACGGTAGTCAGAGACCACTCCGATATCGCCACTAACCGTGATTGGAGCGGAAGTGCTCTCTTGTTCCTGGGCCTGGGCGGAACCAGCAAAAGCCAGCGCAGACAATGCAGCAGCGACAGAAATAATCTTGAATTTCATGAAATCCCTCACTTTATATAAAGAATTGGCTTTGACTTTAAGTGCATAAAATATTTTGATTTTTATATTTTACATTTAAGCCAATGAGGGAGCGCGGTTAGTAACTAAACGCCTCATCACAACGATAAATAGAGCCGAACTGGTAATATTTTTCTATGAATTGACGGCGTATTGAAAGTAATTTGACGATCATGCATCAGATAAGCAAAGGCGTGACGAATTAACCGCCACCTAACCATGCTTCGCGACAATTATCGCGCGGACAGCCAAGTGGCCAAAGTCACCAAATCTGTTGCGAAATTGAAAATAAAAGTGACGGCAACGCTGCCTGATCGGTCTCAACAACCGGCAATCCAGTGCTCAAGCCAGCCAAAGCGGCGCGCATAGCCCTTCAGGGATTAGCCCCCTTTTCAGGGCCACCTCCAAGCTTAGCTATCAGCCTTCAATTCCGCCCAGGCAGCCAGTGCGCGAGCGCGGCCTTCGGCATGGGGGATCAGCTTTTGCGGATAGCCACGCACCGGCAGCTGCGGATCGTGGATCGCGCCATCCGGCAAATGCGCCAGTTCCGGCACCCATTGGCGGATATATTCGCCCGCATCGAATTTATCGGACTGGGTAAGCGGTGCCATGATGCGGACGAACATATTGGCGTCCACCCCGCTGCCCGCGCTCCACTGCCAGTTTACGGCATTCTGGCCGTAATCGGCATCGACCAGCGTATCCCAGAACCATTGCTCACCGCGCCGCCAGTCAATCAGCAGATGCTTGATCAGGAAGCTAGCGACGATCATCCGCACGCGGTTGTGCATCCACCCGGTGTGCCACAGCTGGCGCATCCCGGCGTCGACGATGGGATAGCCGGTGCGGCCCTGCTGCCATGCGGCAAGGTCTGCCTCTGCCTCTGGCCCGTTGCGCCACGGCAACCGATCAAATTCCGCCTTGGCATTGCGAGCGCCATAGTCCGGCGATTGCAGGATCACGTTCTGGGCATAGTCACGCCAGCCCAGTTCGCCCAGGAACGTCACGGTAGAACCGCCAAGGTCCGCCGTGCGGTGCCAGATCGTCGCGGGCGAAATCTCGCCAAAGGCCAGATGCGGCGAGAGTCGCGAGGTGCCCTCTACCGCCGGCAGATTGCGCCGCGCCTCATACTTGGCCGCGCGCGAAAAGAACGTGTCGAGTCGTTCCAGCGCGCCCGCCTCACCCGGCGTCCACTCTGCACGGAAACCGCCCGCCCAGTCGGGCTTGGTCGGCAGCAGGTTCCAGCTTTCCAGCGAATCGCTGGCGGGCCAGTTTTCGGGTGCGGGAATCACGGTAGGCTCTGGCAACGGCGGCGCGGGCGGAAGGCGCTCGCTCAGCGCGCGCCAGAACGGGGTGTAAATCTTGTAAGGCGTGCCCGATCCGCTCAACACCGTTCCCGGCGGCGCCAGATAATTGCCGTGGTGCAAGTGCAAGGCCAGGCGCTTGCTCACCGCGCGTTCGGCATTGCGCCACCACGGCTCGTAATGATGCAGCGCGTGGACCTCGCCCGCCCCGGTTTCCGCAGCCACTGCGGCCAGCACTTCGTCGCTCTTGCCCCGGCGCAGAATCAGGCGTGAGCCTTTGTCCCGCAGCGCCTTGTTCAGTGCCGCCAGCGAATGGTGCAGCCACCAGCGGCTGGCCCCGCCCATGCGGCGATGGGCCGCTGTATCATCGTCCAGGACATAGACCGGAATAACCGGGCCACTGGCGCAGGCCGCAACCAGGGCGGCATGATCGGCCAGCCGAAGATCGCGGCGCAGCCAGACAAGACTAGGAACAGGCATCAGCGGGGCTTCAGTTCGACCGTAAAGTTGCTTCTGACCGGGCTATCCATGAAGCGCTGGTCTTTCAGCAATATGCCCTTTGGGCCTGTTTCGGCGACCGGCATCCGGCTCCAGAACAGAAATGCCTCCGCCGCCGGATCGCCTGCCGCCCATTGGGCAATACGCGGGTCGGCCATTTCAGTCTTGCGGATCACGCGGGGGTAACGCTGGCACTGGGCAAAGTCGCAGGCGATCTTGCCGTAGAAACCATCGCCTGAACGCCACAACACTTCGCGCCGCCAGAAGGCAAATGGCACCGGGCTGGCCACCGCCATGTCGATCTGCGGATCAAAGGCCCGCACCGCCGCCACGCTGGCGCGGCTGATCGCCATGTTTGCCCCGACGTAGGCAAACAGCGCCGCCAGTGCGAGTTGGGCCGGAAGCGCCCATTGCGGCTTGCCCTCCCGCTCTCGCCGCCGCGAGCGCCAAATACCGGTGCCCAGCGCGATCAGTATCCAGATGTCGATGATGAACAGCGTATCGCCATAGAACCAGCGCGACGAGAATGGCTCCAACAGGCGGATGCCATAGGTATTGAACCAGTCGAACAGCGGATGGCTGAGCGTGCCGAGATAGCACAGCGCCAAAAGCCAGCCGAAGCGCACTGGCAGCCGTTCCTCTGGCCGTTTGCCCCGCCCCGTCTGCCAGCGGTCATACCACAACAGCGCCGTGGCCAGCAGCAGTGGCAGGATCGCCAAGGCCAGCGGCCCGTGCGTAATCCCGCGCCGGATTGCCAGGCTTTCAATACCATGGACCACGCAGCCCGCATCAATATCGGGCAGGTTCGCACCAATAATCAGCGCGGGCATGGCCAGACCGGTCTTACGTTTAAGACCCGCCTGCCCCAGCGCCGCGCCGATCAACGAATGGGTTAGATTGTCCATGACCCTGCGGTCAGGCTGGATGCCCCTCGTCCGGGTTCACCGTCCAGGTCTGCCCCTTGGCCAGCAAGCGCGCCAAGTCGGTGCTCTTGCCTTCGCGAGCCTTGGCATCCTGGCCAAGAACGGCGTCCTCATAGGTCGGACGCGGATCGTCATAGATCACGCCCAGAGCCATCGGGAACGGACCAAACGGCATTTCGACCAGCATATGCGCGATCGAACGATTGGTCACATCGTGGACGATCACGCCAGCCGACTGCCAATCGCCATCGACCACATCGACAACCTTCAGCGTCAGGCTCTTGAGGTCGAGGGCAATGCCCTTCACGCCGCCGCTCTTTTCGCTGCCGAACAGCATGGGTTCGCCATTCTTGAGCCACAGCTGGCGATCTTCAGCGCCCTTGGGAGCTGCGAAGTCTTCGAACCGGTCCTTGTTATAGACGATGCAGTTTTGGAAGATTTCGACGAAAGCCGCGCCCTTGTGAGCATAAGCGGCCTTGAGCACGTTCGGCAGTTCCTTCGACACGTCAAACCCGCGCGCGATGAAGCGCGCACCGGCACCCAGCGCAAAGGCGCAGGGCAGCGCCGGACGGTCGACCGAACCCAGAGGCGTCGTCGGGCTATGCGTGCCTTCACGGCTGGTCGGCGAGTACTGGCCCTTGGTCAGGCCATAGATCTCGTTGTTGAACAGCAGCACCTGACAGTTCAGGTTGCGACGCAGCAGGTGCATCGTGTGGTTGCCGCCGATCGACATGCCGTCGCCGTCGCCGGTGACCAGCCAGATATCCAGTTCCGGATTGGCCAGCTTGATCCCCGTCGCCACAGCCGGAGCGCGGCCATGGATGGTGTGGAAGCCGTAGCTTTCGACGTAGTACGGGAAGCGGCTGGAGCAACCGATGCCCGAAACGAACACGGTCTTGGCCGGATCAGCACCCAGTTCCGGCAGGGTGCGCTGCACCGCCTTCAGGATCGCATAGTCGCCGCAGCCGGGGCACCAGCGGACTTCCTGATCGGATTCCCAGTCCTTGAGCGTCGTAGTGATAGGGGTAATCGCGTTCATGCCAGCGCTCCTTCGATCGCTGCTTCGATTTCAGCAATGGTGAACGGCTGGCCGCTCACCTTGTTGTAAGGCTTTGCATCGACCAGGAACTGGTCGCGCAGTACGGTCTTGAACTGGCCGGTGTTCATTTCCGGCACCAGTACACGGTCAAAGCCTTTCAGCAGTTCGCCAAGGTTGGCCGGCAGCGGCCATATGTGGCGAACGTGGATGTGGCTGACATCCAGACCCTTGGCCCGGGCGCGGCGTACCGCCTGATGGATCGGGCCATAGGTGCTGCCCCAGCCGACCACGGCCAGCTTTCCGGTGGTATTGCCCAGGCACACGTCCTGCGCCGGGATGCTCTTGGCCACGCCATCAACCTTGGCCTTGCGGGCATCGGTCATGGCCTGGTGCGCAGCAGGGCTGTAATCGAGATTGCCGGTGCCCGGGTTCTTCTCGATCCCGCCGATCCGGTGGGTCAGCCCCGGAGTACCCGGCTTGATCCACGGCCGGGCGCCCTTTTCATCGCGGGCATAGGGCAGCAGGCTGCCATCGGGGCCATTCCGCTCAGTCAGGAACTTGACCGGGAAGTCCTCATAGCTCGCCGGATCCGGCACCTTCCACGGCTCTGCCGCGTTGGCGATGTAGCCATCGGTCAGCAGGATCACCGGGGTCATGTACTGGGTCGCGATGCGGCAAGCCTCAATCGCGCAGTCAAACGCGTCGCTGGGGCTGCGTGCGGCAATCACCGGCATCGGGGTATCACCGTTGCGGCCATAAACCGCCTGATACAGGTCAGACTGCTCGGTCTTGGTCGGCAGGCCCGTCGACGGACCGCCGCGCTGCGAGTTGACGATCACCAGCGGCAGTTCGGTCATGACCGCAAGGCCCATCGCCTCGGTCTTGAGCGCAATGCCCGGACCCGAGGACGAGGTGACACCCAGCTGCCCGGCATAAGACGCGCCGATGGCCGAAGCGATCGCGGCGATTTCGTCTTCCGCCTGGAAAGTGGTGACGCCGAATTCCTTGAGGCCGACCAGATAGTGCAGGATCGAGCTGGCCGGAGTGATCGGATAGCCGCCAAAGAACATCGGCAGATGCGCCAGTTGCGCACCGGCCACCAGACCCAGCGCAACGGCTTCGGCCCCGGTGATGGTGCGGTAAAGACCAGCCGGAGTCTCCACCGGATCAAGGTGGACCTTGTGCAGCTGCCCGCCGATTTCAGCCGTTTCACCATAGGCGTGACCGGCATTCAGTGCGGCAATGTTGGCTTCTGCCAGAACCGGGTTCTTCTTGAACTTGCCGTTCAACCAGTCGATCAGCGGCTCGCGGTCACGGTCGAACATCCACAGGGCCAGGCCCAGGGTCCACATGTTTTTGCAGCGCAGGGCTTCCTTGTTGCCCAGACCGAACGGCTTGACCGATTCCATGGTCAGGGCAGAAATGTCGAAAGCCAACACCTGCCACTTGGACAGCGAACCGTCCTCCAGCGGGTTGACCTCGTACTTGGCCTTTTCGAGGTTGCGCTTGGTGAATTCACCCGTGTCGGCAATGATCAGGCCGCCCGGCTTGAGCGCGCCGACATTGGTTTTCAGCGCAGCGGGGTTCATCGCCACCAGCACGTCGGGCGCGTCGCCTGCCGTATCGATCTCGGTCGAACCGAAATTGATCTGGAAAGCGGAAACCCCGAACAGGGTGCCCTGCGGCGCGCGGATTTCGGCCGGAAAGTCCGGGAAAGTCGCGAAGTCATTGCCTGCCAGCGCGCTCGACAGGGTGAACTGGCCACCCGTGAGCTGCATCCCGTCACCCGAATCGCCCGCGAAACGGACGACGACGGCTTCAGGACTGTTCTTGATCGATTCCTTGGGTTCGGCGGTTTGCGTTGCCATGCTTCTTCCTTGTCAGGCGGACGATGGGCGCCTGTTGCACAATTCGCCCTAGTCCCCTCCCCATGTGCCGCGCAACCAAGAAAAACTGTGCTGCGTGCAACTGAAGAAGAGGCGCGCGAAGGCGTCTAGTCAAGTGGCAAAAGCTGTTTTAACCTGTCGCTTAAACCGCCAGCGCACAAAGGCGAGCACAAAGGCGAGCACAAGAGAGGATGCAGCACAGATGAGCGATACCCAGCCGATTATCCGTGAAGACGTGCAAGGTTTCCTGGCCTTGGCCAACAGCCTGCCCAAGCCGGAACGACTCGATCCGGTAGAGCAGCGCGTCGGCTACCTCGGCCTGAAGCAGATGACCGAAGCCGACCCGCGCGAGATGGCGGTGATCAAGGATCTGACCTGCCCCGGCCCGGCTGGCCCGATCCCGGTACGCTTTTACGACGTGCGCGAAAGCCGCGATCCCAGCCCGGTCATCCTGTTCTTCCACGGCGGCGGCTATGTGATCGGCGATCTGGATACGCACCATTCGCTTTGCACCGAACTGTCGGCAGAGCTGGACCTGCCGGTGCTGGCGGTCGACTATCGCCTTGCCCCGGAACACCCCTTCCCCGCCGCGCCGGACGATTGCGAGGCGGCGGCCCGCTGGCTGGCCGGCAGCCCTGCCGAACTGGGGCGCAAGGTCACCGGCCTGGTCACGATTGGCGGCAGCGCCGGGGGCAACCTTGCCACAGTCACCGCACGCGCGCTGATTGACCGGCCCGCTGCCGCGCCGATGGTACTGCAAGTCCTGCTCTACCCCGCGACGGACGAGAGCCAGGACGGTTCGATGGAGAAATTTGCCGAAGATCACCTGCTGACCAAGGCGGTGATGGAGTGGTTCTATTCGCTCTATCAGCCCAAGAGCGGCGATCCCCGCGCCTTTCCGATCCACGCCAGCGCCAAGGGCATGTGCCCGTCGATCGTCGCTACGGCTGGCCTTGATCCGCTGCAGGATCAGGGGCGGCGCATGGCGGCCAAGCTGGTCGATGCGGGAGTCGATACGCTCTACCTGCATATCGAAGGCATCACCCACGATTTTTCCACCACGCGCAAGGCCCTGCCCAGCGCTGCCGCCGCCGTTGCCAAGATCATTGCGGCGATGAAGTTGATGCTGACCAAGGTTTGAGGCTAAGGGCAGAGGGATGAGCGATCCCTTTGCCCACCTCCCCTATCGTCCCTGCGTCGGCGTCATGCTGGTCAACCCCGCAGGTCAGGCCTTCGTTGGCCGCCGTATCGACACGCGCGGCCAGCCTGATGAAGGCGGCGTCTATTGGCAGATGCCGCAAGGCGGAGTCGATGATGGCGAAGACCTGCGCGAAGCCGCCTTGCGCGAACTGTGGGAAGAAACCGGGGTCGAGGAACGCCACGTCACGATCCTGGCCCAGACGCGCGAGGAAATCCTCTACGACCTGCCGGACGATCTGATCGGCAAGCTATGGAAGGGCAAATATCGCGGTCAGCGCCAGCACTGGTTCCTGGCGCGCTTTATGGGCGATGACGCCGACATCCACCTGGAACGCCACGATCCGCCCGAATTTGCCGATTGGCGATGGGAAAACCCGCTGATCCTGCCGGACCTGATCGTGCCGTTCAAAAAGCGCGTCTACCGTGCCGTGGTGGACGAGTTCCGCAACCTGATCTGAGGCCAAAGTGGCCTGATCAGTTGGCCGAGACTTCCGGCTTTGCCTCAATCTGGTCAGCCGTAACGATCTGCGGGGCCGGTCCGCGCTCAATCGCGGCGGACAGGCGGCTGGCTGCGATACAGCCCATGGTGCCGCAGATCTGCTCAAGCCGGGCGAGATTACGGCGGGCCTTTTCCACAGCGCCCTTTTCAACCAGCGCCTCACCCTCACCGGCAATCGCCTGCTGGTTATCAGGATCCAGCTTCAAGGCTTCACGGTAATAGTGCAGCGCCTTGCCGTGCATGCCCTGCTTGCGGGTGGCTTCACCCAAGCTAAGGTAAATAGTAACATGGCCCGGCTGGATCGTCAGCGCGCTTTCGAAATTGTCGACCGCTTCGTTGACCTTACCCACCTGCATTTCTTCACGGCCCTGCGTCAGCAGCGCCGCAGCACGGGGATCAAGCGGCACCGGCGGAGCGCTATGGCCAGTGCTGGCCGTTACCGACGCAAGCAGGGCCAGCGCGGCAGCGGCGGGAGAATAACGCATGATGTGCTCCTTGAGCGTAACCATTGGCCGCGCATTTAACACGGTGAACCAAAACAGGCGATGAAAAAGCCATCGGTGCCATCTGCCCAAGGGGACAGGCGCCAACCGTTTCCCCGCTCACTGCCAGCAGGCAGCGACGGCAGGGCAGCGCGCCAACCGGCATGGCGGGCCAGGAAGCCTTCGGCCTGATCGGCCCCCTCGGCATCAAGCAGCGAGCAGGTGACGAAAATCACCCGCCCACCGGGCCGCACCAACTGCGCCGCCAGATCGAGCAGGCGAGACTGGATCGCCGCATAGCGCGCGACTTCGCGTTCGTTCAGCCGCCAACGCGCTTCAGGATTGCGCCGCCAGGTGCCGGTACCGGAACAGGGTGCATCGACCAGAACAGCATCAACCTTGCCAATCAGGTCTTCCAACGCATCACGCTCTGCATTGGGATTGAGCAGGCGGGTTTCGATCAGGCTTGCCCCGGCGCGCTCAGCACGCGGAGCAAGGCGCGAAAGCCGCGCACGGTCCGTATCGCAGGCGATCAGGCGCCCCTGGTTTTCCATCGCTGCCGCCAGCGCAAGCGTCTTGCCCCCGGCCCCGGCGCACAGATCGACAATCGTTTCGCCCGGCCGGGCCTGAGCGGCGAGACAGGCAATCTGCGAACCGCCGTCCTGCACTTCGATCAGGCCGTGGTGATAGGCGTCCCACTGCTCGACTGCGGTTCCAGATGGAAGCCGCAGCCCTTGCGGTGCGGCGAGCGGCTCGCCCTGTTCGGGCAAGGCAATGGTATCGCGGTCCGCCCGCAAGCTGTTCACTCGGATGTCGAGCGGCGCGCGGCCAAGCAAGGAAGCCGCCTGCTCTGCCTCGACCCCGCTCTTGCCCAAGGCCGATTCCAGCCAGACGGGCGCAATCCCGGTCTCCGCCACCGGCTCCCCTTGATCGACGGGTTCCGGGCCGTGGCGCGAACCATCGAACAGGGTCATCAGATCAGGCTCAGCTTGCGCCAGACGCAGCAGGGCAGCCCGGCCGCTTTGCGGCACCGGACCGCAAGCACGGATCGCGCCATAGACCAGTTCGCGCACGGCGCGGCGGTCCTTGCTTCCGGCAAAACGGCGGGTGCGGAACCAGTCGGCTACGATCCGATCGGCACTGGCCCCGCCGCCCTGGGCAGCGGCAATGACGGCATCGAGAATCTCGATCGCCGCCTGAACACGCGCCTGCGGGGTCACAGCTTGTAGTTCGGAGCCTCGCGGGTGATCGTCACGTCGTGGACGTGGCTTTCCTTCAGCCCGGCATTGGTGATCCGCACGAACTGCGCACGGGTGCGCAGGTCTTCGATCGTGGCGCTGCCGGTGTAACCCATGGCCGCCTTGATCCCGCCAACCAGCTGGTGGATCACATCCTTGGCCGGGCCCTTGTACGGCACCTGACCTTCGATCCCTTCAGGAACCAGCTTCATCTGGTCCTTGATGTCCTGCTGGAAATAACGGTCCGCACTGCCGCGGGCCATGGCCCCGACCGAGCCCATGCCGCGATAGCTCTTGTAGGCGCGGCCCTGATAGAGGAACGTTTCGCCCGGTGCTTCCTCGCAACCGGCCAGCATCGAGCCGACCATGATCGTGCTTGCCCCGCCAGCTAGCGCCTTGGCCGCGTCACCCGAAGTGCGCAGGCCGCCGTCGGCAATGACCGGAACGCCGCTGTCGCGCGCAGCGCGGGCCGCTTCCATCACGGCGGTAAGCTGCGGCACGCCAACGCCTGCAACCACGCGGGTGGTGCAGATCGAACCCGGACCAATGCCAACCTTCACGCCGTCAGCGCCAGCGTCAATCAGGGCGCGGGTCGCGTCATAAGTCGCAACGTTGCCGGCAATGACCTGAGCCGAATTGGAAATCTTCTTCACCCGTTCAACCGCGCGGGCCACGTCCTTGTTGTGGCCGTGGGCGGTGTCGATGATGATCACGTCGCACTCAGCCGCCAGCAGCGCCTCGGTGCGTTCAAAGCCCTTATCACCCACCGTGGTCGCAGCAGCAACGCGCAGGCGGCCGGTCGCGTCCTTGGTCGCGTCTGGATAGGTGATCGCCTTTTCCATGTCCTTGACCGTGATCAGGCCGGTGCAGTGGAAGTTTTCGTCCACCACCAGGAGCTTTTCGATCCGGCGTTGGTGCAGCAGTCGGCGCGCTTCTTCCTGGGTCACGCCCGGACGGACGGTAGCCAAGTTCTCATGCGTCATCAGTTCGCGCACCGGCTGCAGCGGATTGTCGGCAAAGCGGACGTCGCGGTTGGTCAGGATGCCAACCAGCTTGCCGCCTGCTTCGACCACCGGAATGCCCGAAATACGGTTGGCCTGCATCATGGCCTGCGCTTCGCCCAGGGTCGCATCGGGGCTGATCGTGATCGGGTTGACCACCATGCCGCTTTCAAAACGCTTTACCGCGCGGACTGCGGCGCACTGTTCTTCGATGGTCAGATTACGGTGCAGGACACCAATGCCGCCCAGCTGGGCCATGACAATCGCCATGTCCGCTTCGGTAACAGTGTCCATCGCCGAGGAAATAACCGGAATATTCAACGCGATTTCGCGTGTCAGCCGGGTGCGGGTGTCGGCCATCGAGGGGACAATATCAGACTCGGCCGGCTGAAGCAGGACGTCGTCGTAAGTCAGGCCGAGAGGGATATCCATGGTGCCACTTGCCTTTGTGCGCAGTTCGATTCGTGGCGGCCCATGTAAACGCAGGATGGCGGATATGCTAGTGGCCTAGTTCCGGGCGAAGGGAACCTTGCGCGGATCGGCAAACCAGCGGCCCAGTGCGGTCAGAAATTCCACGTCATCTGCTGCCCCGCCCAGTTCCAGCCCCCGGCTGATCTGATCGCCGGGGCGGTGATAGTCGCTCTCCATGAACTTTTCGACCAAGGCGATGTCTGACCACGAACTGGACAGCATCACGGCGGGAACATCGTGCTTGATCAGCGCCCAGCCATCCTGCCGGCGAACATAGGCATTGGCCGCATCGCCTTCTGCCAGCTTGCGTTTTTCCGCCCTGGCCACGGCGGCAATATGTGGATCGAGCGGCGTCAGCCCTTTGCCAACCACTGCAAACGGCTGCCCTTTCGGCGCCAGTGCCACAGTATCGATATTGAAGGCGGCCACGATATTGCCCAGCGGCAGCGGCGGATTATCGGCAAAGGCTTCGACGCCCAGAAAGCCAATCTCCTCTGCCGTGGTCGCCATGAAATAGACGTCGCGGTCCATGTCAGGAGCCTTGGCCAGCCGCCGCGCGATTTCGGTCAGCACCGCGATCCCGCTGGCGTTATCCACCGCGCCGTTGCAGACGAGATCCTCGGCAGGCGGCTCTGCACATTCACCGAAATGATCCCAGTGCGCGAGAAACATGACCGCGCCCAGCTCCGGGCGGCGTCCCGGCAGCTTGCCGATCACGTTGTGAGTCTTGATCCGGGTTTCGCGGGTGGTCGCCTCCAGCGATACGGCAAGGTCCAGAATCTGCGCGGCGAAGTCAGGCGCTTTGGCTGCGGCCTGCAACTGCGCCGTGTCCAGCCCTGCCCCGACCAGCACACCGTTGAGCGCGGGAACGGTAATGAAGGCCTCAAGATCGCCGCCAAGCGTATCGCTGGCAAGCGCATAGCCCACCCGTTTGCGGTGGCACGAGACCTTGGCCAGATCCCGCTCGCCATCCAGCACGGTAAGAACGGCAGAAGCGCCTGCCTTGAGCAAGGCATTCTGCCGCTCGGAATCATCGACCCCGCCATCGAGCAGCAACGCGACCCGTCCGGCCAGATCGGCGCGCGGCGGAATCACCGCGCCACTGCCGACGAAGACGACCGGGGCATTCTCCACCAACCCGCGCTTGCCCGAAGTCAGGGCCAGCACCGACCCGGTGGGCGCATAGAGCCGCCGTCCCTTGCGCGAAAAGAAGGCGCGGCTTGTATCGGGTTCACGCGCGACGATATTGACCGGGGCAAACCACGGATGGGCCGGATCGTTGGTGCCGGACTGCAGGCCAATCTCGAACCACTGATGGCCGATGTAGCGCAGCGTCCTGGCCTCGCCCTCGGTCCCCGGTTCGCGCCCGTCGTATTCGTCGCTGGCCAGTTCGGTGATGTGGGCGCGCAGCTGGGTTTCCAGCTCGATTCGGGCCTTGGTGGGTTTTGCGGCGGCAAGAGGCTGAATCGCCAGCGTCGCCGCTAACAGCGGCGCTGCCATGCGAATTAACGCTTGTCCGAAACGCCTCATCGGCCCCTTATCCCGTCAATAGGGCGACGCGGCAAGGCCTGCCGCGCGGCACAAGCAAATTGCGCCGCACGGTGGCAGGAATGTAACAGGTAAGCCTATTCAGCGGTCCAGCCGCCATCCATCGAAATGTTGGTGCCGGTGATATTCGCCGCTGCATCGCGGCACAGGAATACGGCCATTTCACCAACGTCCGACGGCTGCACGAACTTCTTGGTCGGCTGGCGGGTCAGCAGCACATCGTTGATCACCTGTTCGCGCGTCATGTTCCGCGCCGCCATCGTGTCCGGAATCTGGTTTTCGACCAGCGGGGTCCAGACATAGCCCGGGCTGATGCAATTGGCGGTAATGTTAAACGTCGCCAGTTCCAGCGCCAAGGTCTTGGTCAGACCGGCCAGACCATGCTTGGCCGAGACATAGGCCGCCTTGTAGGGCGATGCGGTGAGCGAATGAGCGCTGGCCGTGTTGATGATCCGGCCCCAACCCGCCGCCTTCATGTGCGGAATGGCCAGACGGCAGGCATCGAATGCGGCGGTCAGATTGAGCGCGATGATCGTGTCCCACTTGTCGACCGGAAATTCCTCCACCGGGGCGACGTGTTGCATTCCGGCATTGTTGACCAGAATGTCAATCGGACCGGCCCCGGCCATCAGCGCTTCCACCCCTTCGCGGCGCGACAGGTCAGCAGGCACGTGGCTGGCCTTCAATTCCTCGCACAGCGCAGCAATGGTCGCTTCCTCACCAAAGCCCGAAAGGACCACTTCCGCGCCTTCTGCCGCAAGGGATCGTGCCACGGCCAGACCGATGCCAGAAGTGGAACCGGTAACCAGCGCGCGCTTGCCCGAAAGGAACATACTCGACTCCAATGTCTTGATCAGGGAAATATGGCCGCGCCATTGCGTCCGGACCCATGCTTTGTCCAGCCCGATTGCCGACCGGCGCGCAGAGAGATCAGCCCGGGCGCTGGAAACCGCGCAAGCGCGCGTGGTTGCCGGACGGAAGCGGCCGGTGTACCCACCTTTCATGCGCCTGACCGATTGCCATAACATCGACGATTTTCGCCTCCTTGCGAAGCAGCGCCTGCCCTGGCCGGTGTTCGATTACATCGATGGCGCGGCGGACGATGAACTGACCAAGCGCCGCAACACCGATGCCTATGCCGATTGCGATCTAGTGCCCGACGTACTGGCCGGGGTGGGCGAGATCGACACCAGCTGCACGATCCTGGGCCGCAAGAGCGCCCTGCCGCTGATGCTTTCACCCACGGCCCTGCAACGGGTGTTCCAATGGCAGGGTGAGCGCGCCGTAGCCCGCGCGGCGGAAAAGTTCGGCCTGTGGTTCGGCATTTCCAGCCTGGCCACCGTTTCGATCGAGGAAATTGCCGCGCTGGTTTCCACCCCGAAGATGTTCCAGTTCTATTACCACAAGGATCGCGGCCTGAACCGGTCGATGATCGAGCGCTGTCAGGCGGCCAAGTTCGATGCCATTGCCCTGACCGTCGACACCATCGTGTCCGGCAAGCGCGAACGCTGCGCCCGCTCCGGCTTCACCTCGCCGCCCAAGTTCACGGCCCGCAACCTGCTGGGCTATGCAATGAAGCCGCGCTGGGGGCTGGATTACCTGCTGCGCGAAAAGTTCGCCCTGCCCAATCTCGACACCCATGTCCGCGAAGGAACCGGCGAGGCGATTTCCATTGCTGGCTATTTCAACACCATGCTCGACACCAACATGGACTGGAAAATGGCCGAGCAGCTGCGTGACGACTGGGGCGGAAAATTCGCGCTGAAAGGCGTGATGAGCGTGGCCGACGCCCGCCGCGCCGCCGACATGGGAATCGACGCGATCATGATCTCCAACCACGGCGGCCGCCAACTGGACGGCAGCCGCTCGCCCTTTGACCAGCTACGCGAGATTCAGGACGCGGTTGGTGGGCGGATCGAAATCATCTGCGACGGCGGCGTGCGGCGCGGCACCCATGCGCTAAAGGCGGTCTGCGCCGGGGCAACGGCAGCTTCTGGCGGGCGGCTCTACCTCTATGCCCTCGCTGCCGCCGGACAGGACGGAGTGGAACGCGCAATCAGCATCCTCAAGGACGAAATCGAACGCGGGATGAAGCTGATGGGGGTGAAGTCGGTCGCGGAACTGACCCCGGATCGCCTGCGCTGGCGCTGAGACAATTTAGCGCATTGGGCGGGATGTTCGACTTGCTCACCGATGCCCGCCATCCCAGCACGAACGAAGGCGCGCGACCGCTGGATTGCCGCGTCGCTGCGCTCCTCGCAATGACGAACAACGGGATGCACCCCCCTCACATCCTCATTACGAGCGCAGCGAAGCAATCCAGGGCAAACACGCGCCTCATGAGGGTTCGAGGGGGTAGCTAAGCCATTCTTGCCTGCGCACCCTGAATTGCCCCCTTACCCTGAGCCTATCGAAGGGTGTCGAACCCAGACAAGCCCACATCGTCGTCCCCGGCTTGACCGGGGGACCGCTTGCCGCGAGCACTACCCTCACGCAGAACGATCCCCGCTTTCGCGAGGATGACGCGGAACACCAAAACACAAAACAAAAGGGGCCGGATCGCGTGATCCGGCCCCTTTGTTTTTCATGGCCTTGGACGACTTAGTACACCCGCTTCTTCGGCTTGATGTAGTCGACGTCGTCGGTCAGCGTGTATTCGTGGACCGGGCGATAGTCGATCTTCACCGAACCGCCCTTGCCGCCCCAGCCCTCGAACCAGGCCGCAGTGTGCTTCATCCACTCGCCGTCATTACGATCGGGGAAGTCCTCGTGCGCATGGGCGCCGCGCGATTCCTTGCGGTTGTGCGCGCCGTGGAGCGTGACGCTGGCCTGGCTGATCAGGTTGTCCAGTTCCAGCGTTTCGATCAGGTCCGAGTTCCAGATCAGCGAACGGTCAGACACCTTGATGTCCTGCATCCGCTCATAGGTCTTGGCGAGCTTGACCTTGCCTTCGGCCATCAGTTCGTCCGTGCGGAACACGGCGGCGTGCTGGCTCATCGTGCGCTGCATTTCGGTGCGCACTTCGGCAGTCGGCGAACCGCCATTGGCGTGGCGGAAGTGGTCGAGACGGGTCAGGGCCAGATCGGCGCTGTCCTTGGGCAGTTCGGCATGGGCCGTACCCGGCTTGATCAGTTCCTTCAGGCGATGGCCGGCAGCACGGCCGAACACCACGAGGTCGATCAGCGAGTTCGAACCCAGACGGTTTGCACCGTGGACCGAAACGCAGGCTGCTTCGCCTACGGCAAACAAGCCCGGCACAACCGTTTCCGGATTGCCGTCGGCACCGATGGTGACGACTTCGCCATGATAGTTCGTCGGAATGCCGCCCATGTTGTAGTGGACGGTCGGAACGACCGGCAGCGGCTGACGGGTCAGGTCGACCCCGGCAAAGATCTTGCCGCTTTCGGTGATGCCCGGCAGGCGCTCTGCCAGCACCTTGGGATCGATGTGATCGAGGTGCAGGTAGATGTGATCCTTGTTCGGACCCACGCCGCGGCCTTCGCGGATTTCCAGAGCCATCGAGCGCGATACGACGTCGCGGCTGGCCAGATCCTTTGCGCTCGGCGCGTAACGCTCCATGAAGCGTTCGCCTTCGGAGTTGGTCAGGTAACCGCCCTCACCACGCGCGCCTTCGGTGATCAGCACGCCGGCGCCATAGATGCCGGTCGGGTGGAACTGGACGAACTCCATGTCCTGCAGCGGCAGGCCCGCGCGCAGCACCATGCCGCCACCGTCGCCGGTGCAGGTATGAGCCGAAGTCGCGGTGAAGTAGCAGCGGCCATAACCGCCGGTTGCCAGCACCACGGCATGGGCGCGGAAGCGGTGGATCGTGCCATCGTCCATGCACATGGCGATAACGCCGCGGCATTGGCCATTTTCCATGATCAGGTCGATCGCGAAGTATTCGATGAAGAAGTCCGCATCGTACTTCAGGCTCTGCTGATAGAGCGCGTGCAGCATGGCGTGACCGGTACGGTCAGCCGCGGCGCAGGTGCGCTGCACCGGCGGGCCTTCGCCCATGTTCTGCATGTGACCACCGAACGGACGCTGGTAGATCGTGCCATCCGGGTTACGGCTGAACGGCACGCCAGCGTGCTCCAGCTCGTAAACGGCCTGCGGCGCTTCACGCACCATGTATTCGATCGCGTCCTGGTCACCCAGCCAGTCAGAGCCCTTGACCGTGTCGAACATGTGCCAGGTCCAGTGGTCCGGGCTGTTGTTCTTCAGGCTGGCGGCAATACCGCCCTGGGCCGCAACAGTGTGGCTGCGGGTCGGGAACACCTTGGTGATGCAGGCCGTGCGCAGGCCGGCTTCGGCGCTGCCCATCGTGGCGCGCAGGCCAGAGCCACCGGCGCCAACGACGACAGTGTCATAGGTGTGGTCGATAATCTTGTAAGCGGGCTTGGCAGCATCGGCCATCTTAGCGGCCTCCCATCATGGATTGCATGGCTTGCATGGCAGTGGCGGCAGTTTCCTGACTGGCCGCAATCATCACCAGACGGGCAATGAAGAACAGGCTGGCACCGGCCCCGCCGAAAGCGGCAAGGTTCAGCGCGGCCATGGCGGCGAACTTGTTGGCGTGTTCGTGAACATAGTCCTCGATCACGACCTGCAGACCCAGACGGGCGTGCCAGAAGGTCGAGACGACAAACAGCGCCAGGAACGTGGCGGACAGCGGAGTGGTCGCCCACTTCATCACGTCGGCATAGGTGTAGCCCGGCAGGGTCACCAGCGAGAAGACCAGCCACAGCCCCAGGAACAGGTTGGAAATGGCGGTAAAGCGCGCGACCAGCCAGTGATGCGTGCCCGTATGGGCCGAGCCGAGAGCGCGGACGCGGCCGATTGAGGTTCCGTTACCCATCGTCTTTCGTCCTTACTTGCTGAGGATCACGGCCCAGGTCGCGACCGTTGCGGCAAGAGCCAGCAGCGGCGTGGCGATTGACCAGGCAGCGTTGTTCTTGAGTTCGTAACCCGCGCCGATATCCAGCACGAAGTGACGGAGACCCGAGGCCATGTGGTTGAAAAAGGCCCAGGTCAGGCCAACCAGCACAATCTTGCCGTACCAGGCAGAAGCGTGGGTGGTGAACGTTTCATAGGCTTCCGGTCCGCCGGCCAGCGAGGCCAGCCACCAGATCAGCACGCCCAGGCCCACCAGGGCAAGGCCGTCGCCTGAAACGCGGTGAAGGATCGAGACCAGCATTGCCGGTCCCCAGCGCCACACTTGCAGGTGCGGAGCGATCGGTCGGTTCTTCGTGGCAGCCATCTGCGCCGTTTCCCCTCGGATTCATGGCGGGGCAAGGCGCCCCTGTGCGAAACTCCCCATAATCAAAACGACAAGTCGTGCAAGCGCACTGAAGGTCGTATTTGAAGCAATCGTGATTCCAATCGCCGACAAATCTGCCTAGAGCGGAACACAATGACCCATCTGACCGCCCTTGTGACCGGCTCTTCCCGCGGGATCGGAGCCGCCATTGCCCAGGCATTGCGCGCCCGCGGAGTGCAGGTAATCGGCCATGCTACCCGCGCGGTCGACACCTCGACCATTGCCGCAGACCTGACCGATCCCACCGCTCCGTCGACGATCTGGGAGGAAGCGCTGGAGCGCGCTGGCGGCCGGATCGACCTGCTGATCAACAATGCGGGGCTGTTTCAGGCCAATCCGATCACCCTGTCCGACATCGAATGGCTGGATAATTGGGAAGATAGCCTGCGCATCAACCTGACCGCCGCCGCCGAACTGTCGCGTCTGGCCGTGAAGCACTGGCTGGCGGGAGAACGCGGTGGCCGCGTAGTCCATATTGCCAGCCGCGCCGCCTATCGCGGGGATTCGCCGGATCACTGGCACTATGCTGCGGCCAAGGCCGGGATGATCGGCTTGCACAAGACCATCGCCCGCCACTACGCCGCGCGCGGCATCATGAGCTATGCGATCTGTCCGGGCTTTACCGATACCGCCATGGCTGGAGACTATCTGGCCAGTCGCGGCGGCCCTGGTCTGCTCGCCGACATTCCGCTGGGCCGAGTCGCTCAGCCCGAAGAAATCGCCACCATGGCCGCGTTCTGCGCGCTGGATGCGCCAGAAAGCATGACCGGCGCAGTACTGGACGCCAATGGGGCCAGCTATGTTCGTTAAGGTTTGCCAATGAGCTGGAAACTGACTGCCCTCGCCCCGCGCGGCGTGATCGAGGCCGCTTTGCTGGCGCACGAGGATGCGTTCGACTGGGACCCGGAAATCGTCCTTTCCGGCAGCGAGATCGCCGAAGATCGTCCGGATGACTGGCAACTGGAAGCCTGGCTGAACCGCAAGCCGAGCAAGGCCGACAAGGACGCAATTATCGCGCTCTTTCCGGGCAAGGCTCCGAAACTGGTCACCGAAAAGCTGCCCGACGTCGACTGGGTAACGGAAAGCCAGCAGGGACTGGAGCCGATCCGCGCCGGACGCTTCCACGTCCACACGCCGGAACATCCGCCGCTGAACGAACCGGACGTCCGCGACTTTGCGATTCCGGCCAGTCAGGCCTTTGGCACCGGCCAGCACGCCACGACTGCGGGCTGCCTGGAAATGCTGGACGAAATGAGACGCCGCGGCGTGATCGCGCGCAATGTTGCGGACATTGGCACCGGCACCGGCCTGCTCGCTTTTGCGGCGCTGGACCTCTGGCCCAGGGCGCTCGCCACGGCCAGCGACATTGATGCGGTCTGCGTCAGCGTGGTGGAAGCCAATGCCCGAAGCAATGGCATCACCATGGGGGCGCGCCCCGGCGAACTGACCATGCTGGTCGCGGACGGGATGGAGCATCCGCTGCTGCAAGCGCGCGGCCCCTATGACCTGATCATCGCCAATATTTTGGCGGGTCCACTGATTGGCCTCGCCCCGCATTTCGCGAAGGCGCTGCTGCCCGGTGGCCATCTGCTGCTGGCTGGTCTGCTGGAAACGCAGGAACCACAAGTGCGCCGCGCCTGCCGCGCTGCCGGACTGCGGATTGCCGAACGCAAGGTCAATGGCGACTGGTCGATCCTGTGGCTGCGCAAGCGCAGCAGCGCCGGGGTGCGCGCCAGCCGTGCCGGTCTGCCGCCCGAATGGTCGAGGTCCTGGTAGAGTGCAGTTCCGCGACTTCCTGATCCTGGTTGGTGTCTGCCTGATCTGGGCAATGAACAACGTGATCAGCAAGATCGTGGTTGCGGACTGGAACGTCCCGCCTCTGCTTTATGCCTCTTTGCGCTTTTGCATCGTGATGCTGGCGACGCTGCCGTGGCTGCTGCCGATGCCGCGGCCGAAGTGGCGAATTCTCTCTGTCGGCCTGCTGATGGGCGGCGGTTCTTTCGCGATCCTGTTCGTCGGCTTGCAAACCGTCACGCCGTCCGAAGCGGCCATCGTCAGCCAGGCCGGGGTGCCGATCACGACTCTGCTCTCGATTGTGATGCTGGGAGAACGAATCGCCTGGCGGCGGGCGCTGGGCATTACCTTGACGCTGATCGGCGTGCTGCTGGTGGTCTGGGAACCGGGCTTTGCCGTCTCGGCGGGAATGCTGTTGATCCTCGCCTCGGCCTTCTTCGGTTCCTTGGGCGCCGTACTGATGAAACAGATGGACGTAATCGCTCCGCTGCGCCTTCAGGCCTGGGTCGGGCTGACCGGCTTTGCCGTGCTGACCCCGCTTTCCCTGCTGATCGAGCAACCGCATTGGGGTGTGCTGGAAGCGGCAGGCTGGCCGTTCCTGGCCGCGCTGCTGTTCTCGGCGCTGATCGTTTCGGTTGTGGCCCACACCGCCTATTACGTGTTGATCCAGCGTTACGAAGCCAACCTGCTCGCCCCGCTGACGCTTATTACTCCGCTGGCAACCATTGGCCTGGGCGTAGCAATCACCGGGGACCGGCTGGATGCGCAGATGATTGCCGGTTCGGCCATAGCCCTGACCGGCGTGCTGATCGTCGCCCTGCGCCGCACCCGGGCGCCAATTCCGGAGGCGCAGGAGCATTCGTGAGAGTGTGCCTGAACAGGCTTCGACAAGCTCAGCCTGAGCGGTTTTTGAGTATCGTCATTGCGAGGAGCGCAGCGACGAAGCAATCCATCGCGCGGTAAGCTCACTGGATTGCTTTGCTCCGCTCACAAAGACGAATTCAATGGGTTTGGATTCCGCTCCGGCTGAGCTTGTCGAAGCCCCGGCGCTAACCCGAAACCTCAACCCGCCGCCTTGACGATTTCTGCCCAGGCCGCTTCGTCGATTACTTCGATCCCCAGTTCCTGCGCCTTTTTCAGCTTGGAACCCGCTCCCGGTCCGGCCACGACCAGATCAGTCTTGGGCGAGACTGAACCCGCCGCCCGCGCGCCCAGCCGTTCAGCCTGTGCCTTGGCCTCATCGCGGCTCATCGTTTCCAGCGCACCGGTAAAGACCACGGTCTTGCCCGCCACGGCACTGTCGCGGGTTTCCACCACATAGGGCGGCGGTGAGACTTCGGAGAGCAGATCATCCCACACCGCGCGGTTGTGTTGTTCGTGGAAGAAATCACCCAGCGCCTCGACCACGGCGGGACCGATCCCGTCGATGGAAATCAGTTCGGCAGCGGCCTCAACATCTCCGCCCTGCGCGGCCTGAGCCACTTCGCGCAGCTTTTCCAACGTGGCGAAACGCTTCATCAGGTCCCGCGCAGTCACGGCGCCTATATGGCGGATGCCCAGGCCAAACAGCAGCCTTGCGGCATCGGGCGTGCGCTTCGCCTCGATCGCTGCCAACAGGTTGTCCACAGACTTGTCCTTCCACCCCTCGCGCTCAAGGATGGCGCTGCGGCGCTTGCGCAGGCGGAAGATGTCAGCCGGGCTTTCCAGCCAGCCAAGGGCAAAGAACTCGTCGATGGTTTTTTCGCCCAGCCCCTCGATATCGAGCGCAGCGCGGCTGACGAAATGCTTGAGCCGCTCGGTCCGCTGCGCCGGGCAGATCAGGCCGCCAGTGCAGCGCACATCGACTTCGCCTTCTTCGGCCACGGCTTCGGACTGGCACTCTGGGCAATGGTCCGGGAACAGATAGGCCGCACGCGGCTCGTCCGGGGTCAGGTTCTCGACCACCTGCGGGATCACATCGCCTGCGCGCTGGATCACCACGCGGTCACCGGGACGCACCGCCAGTCGCGCAATCTCGTCGCGATTGTGCAGCGTCACGTTCTGCACCACGACTCCACCTACCGTTACCGGGGTAAGCCGCCCGACCGGGGTCAGCTTGCCGGTCCGGCCAACCTGAACATCGATCGCCTCCAGCGTCGTTTCCGCGCGTTCGGCCGGAAACTTGTGAGCAATGCCCCAGCGCGGCGCCTTGGCGACAAAGCCCAGCCGCTCCTGCCAGTCGAGCCGGTCGACCTTGTAGACCACGCCATCGATGTCATAGCCCAGTTCGGCGCGGCGATGTTCGATCGCGCGATAGTGGTTGACCATCGCCTCGACACTTTCGCACCGCCCCAGCAGCGGCGAAACCGGCAGACCCCAAGCGGCAATCTGCTGCATCATCACGAACTGGCTGGGCTCCGGCACCTCGCTCGCATCGCCCCAGCCCCACGCGAGGAAGCGCAGCGGGCGGCTGGCGGTGACCTTCGGGTCTTTCTGGCGCAGCGACCCTGCCGCGGCATTGCGTGGGTTGGCAAAGATCTTGCCCTCAGCGGCTTCCTGCGCGGCGTTGAGCGCCAGGAAATCGGCCTTGGCCATATAGACCTCGCCGCGAATCTCGAACACGTCGGGCACTTCGCCGCTGAGCTGTTCGGGAATGTCGGCAATGGTGCGCACGTTGGGCGTCACGTCTTCGCCCACTTCACCATCACCGCGCGTCGCGGCCCGGACCAGCTTGCCCTTTTCATAACGCAGCGAACAGGACAGGCCGTCGATCTTGTCCTCGGCGGTAAAGGCCACCTCTGCCCCCTCGCCCAGCGCCAGAAAGCGGCGCACGCGGGCGACGAAATCTGCCACATCCTCGTCGGTAAAGGCATTGTCCAGGCTGAACATCCGCTGTTCATGGCGCACCTTGGACAGCGGCGACGCGGCGACATTGTGCCCGACCTTGCGGCTGGGCGAATCGGGCCGGATCAAGTGGGGATAGGCGGCCTCAAGCTCCGCATTGCGGCGCACCAGCGCATCGTATTCCGCGTCGGAAATCTCCGGCGAATCTTCCGCGTGATAAAGCCGGTTGTGATGCGCGATCTGCTTGGCCAGGCGCATCAGTTCATTGGCGGCGTCCGCTTCGGTCAGGTCGAATCCCATGGGCCTGCTCTAATCCCGCTGCAGCACGGTAACCACCATGTTCCGCCGCCCACGAAAGCCAAGGCTTTCATAAAGGCCAATCGCCTTGGCATTGCCGGCATAGGAGTGGAGGAACGGGGTGCGCCCAGCCGCGACGATATCGGCCATGACCCGGCGGATCAGCACGCCTGCCAGCCCCTGCCCGCGAAATTCCGGCCAGGTGCAAACGCCGGATACTTCGCCAAGCCCTTCGGCAGGACGCATCCGGGTGCCAGCCATGGCGGCCAGTTTGGCATCGCGGCGGATGCCATAGAAATTGCCATAGCACCGGGTCAGTTCAGCCCATGGCCCCGGCTCGGTCGCCAGCGCCAGTTCGGCCATTTCCGCCGCATCATCGGGGCCGAGCAGTTCGCACGGCTCGTCATCCGCCGCCATGGCAACGGGCTGCTCTGCCACCATTTGCAGCAGCGGCGCAGTGCGAACCAGATACATTCCCGCTGGCGCAGGCCATTCTTCGGCCTCGACCAGCCAGACCTGCTCCCCGGGCTGAACCAGCGCGGCCAGCGCAGCCTGCGCCGCATCCGATTGGTCGCGCGCAGCCGCAAACGGGCCATAGCGCGGATCGACCCGCACGGCCTGACCATCGCCGCTGGCAAGCGCAGCCTGCGGCCCGGTCAGCATATGCCAGACCGGACGATCGAGAATGGTGTCTATCATAACCCTTCCAGCAGCCGGTCGGCCTGGGCGCGGGCTTCGGGCGTCACTTCCGCACCGGACAGCATCCGCGCGATTTCTTCCTGACGCTCTGCCTTGTCGAGCAATTGCACCGAAGTGCGGGTTACTGTCCCCTCGCTCGACTTCGCGATCATGTAGTGCTGGCCACCCCGCGCCGCGACCTGCGGGCTGTGGGTCACGGCTAGCAATTGCCCGCCATCGGCCAGCCGCGCCAGCCGTTCGCCAATCGCGCTGGCGACGGCCCCGCCAACCCCGCGGTCAATTTCGTCAAAGATCACAGTCGCCGCCCCGCCCTCTTCAGCCAGAGCAACCTTGAGCGCGAGAATGAAGCGCGACAGTTCCCCGCCCGAAGCGATCTTGGCCAGCGGGGCGAAATCCGCGCCCGGATTGGTGCTGATCAGGAATTCGACCGCGTCCATGCCCGAAGCGCCCCAGCGCTCTTCGGCCTGACGAGTGACTGCCGTACGGAACCGCGCTGCATCCAGCTTGAGCGGAGCCAATTCACCCGCCACCGCAGCATCCAGTCGCTTTGCTGCTTCGCTACGCTGGGCGGATAGGGCCTCGGCGCGGGTGCGGTACTCCGCTTCGGCGGCCTGCGCCGCCTGTTCGAGCCCGGAAATCTGAGCCTCGCCACCTTCAATCGCATCAAGCGCGCTGCGCATTTCGCGCATCTTGCCCGGAAGGTCATCTACCTGACACTGGTGCTTGCGGGCTGCGGCACGCAGGTCGAACAGGCGCGTTTCGATCCGGTCAAGCGCGGCAGGATCGTGGGCCAATGCTTCGGCAGCGCGTTCCAGCTTTTCCTCGGCCTCGCTCGCTTCGATCACGGCACGGTCGAGCGCCGAAAGAGCCTCACCCAACAGAGGATGCTCACCAGCAATCCGATCCAGCCGCCGCGCCGCGCCGCGCAAATGGGCCAGCGCCGAATCCGACCCTGCCCAGAGCGCGCGCAGCGCCTCCAGATCGTCGGTCAGCTTCTCACCCTTCTGCATCGAAGCGCGTGCTTCGGCGAGTCGCTCTTCTTCGCCTTCGGCTGGCTCCAGCGCGGTCAGTTCGGCCAGATGGGCCAAAAGCAGGTCGCGATCAGCCGCTGCCCGCGCGGTTGTCTCACGCGCTGCGTCCAGTGCTTCACGCGCGGTGCGCCAACGCTCCCACGCCGCCTCAACCCCGGCAATGTCAGCGCGGGCGAAGCGGTCCAGCAAGGCTCGATGCCCCCGCGGATTGACCAGCCCGCGATCATCGTGCTGGCCGTGGAGTTCGACCAGATGGCCGGACAGTTCACGCAGCAGGGCCGCGCTGACGGCCTGATCGTTGACGAAAGCCTTGGACCCGCCGTCCGCCTTGACCCGGCGCTTGATCAACAAGGGCTCACCCGGTTCGACGTCGATTTCGGCCTCGCCAAGAATCGCCGTGATCCCGGAAGGCAGCTGCCCGAATTCAAAGCTGGCCGTGACGCTGGCCTGCTCTTCACCGGCGCGGACCAGCCCGCTATCCGCCCGGGCGCCCAGAATCAGGCCCAGCGCGTCGAGCAGGATCGACTTGCCCGCCCCCGTCTCACCGGTAAGCACGCCCAACCCGACCGCGAAATCGAGGTCGAGCGCTTCGATCAGGACGACATTACGGATGGAAAGGCGGGTCAGCATGTTCGCCGCCTGTTCTAACGCCATGAATCGCGCGAGTCATCACGTGATAGAGCGGAATACCCCTGCTTCATCCCCAGTTTCGTCATTGCATGAGCCGGCCATGAGCGGACAGGGCCGATCCCGAGATGACGCCTCACTGGAGAGATCAGATCTCGGCGCGAATCGTTCCGTCCAAGAAGCCAGGATCGCTCAGGCCTGATCTTCTTCGGCAAAGGGCGGCTCCAGCTTGATCGGATCGGCCAGAGTGACGCGGTCAAGCATCGCCGCCATTTCATCGCGCAGGGTCAGCATCAAACCACGCAGGCGGCATTCCGCTTCGGGCAGACAATTGTTGCAATGTTCATGCGCATTCCGGCTGGCGCAGGGCACCAGCGCCAGACTGCCGCGGGTCAGGCGGATAATGTCGCCATAGCGAATATCGACCGGGGCCAGCGCCAGTTCATAGCCGCCATCCCGGCCGCGATGCGAAATAACCAGCCCGGTGCGGACCATTTCCGACAGAATCACGGTCAGAAACTTGCGCGGGATGTTCTGCGTCTCAGCAATCGTGTCGAGCCGCACCGGTCCCTGCTGCCAGGTATCGGCCAGGTGCTGCAAGGCACGGATCGTATAGCGGGTTTTTTGCGACAGCATGGGCGGGACGCATAGAGCACCCGCGCCAGCCGAATGTCAATCTGTGGAGTAGAAAGCAGGGCGGCAACGCCCCGCCCCGTCTTACTTCGCAGTCACGCCCGGAGCATACTTGCCCATCAGGTTGAACGCCTTGTCGTACCACTCGGTACCGGGGTAATTGTTACCCAGAACGGCAGCGTACTTCAGCGCCTCTTCCTGCATCCCAAGGGTCAGGCTGGTTTCGACCAGGCGATAGAGCGCTTCGGGCGTATGGCTGGTGGTCTGGTAGTTTTCGACCACGTTGCGGAAACGCAGGCTGGCGGCAAGCCAGCGGCCCGAACGCTCGTAATAGCGGCCGATCTGCATTTCCTTGCCAGCCAGATGGTCGTTCACCAGGTCCAGCTTGACGCGGGCATCAGCGGCATAGCGGGTGTTGGGATAGCGGCGGGCCACTTCGGTCAGGGCGGTCAGCGCCTGTCCGGTAATCTTCTGGTCGCGGTCCACATCGCTGATCTGCTCGTAATAGCACAGCGCGATCAGGTAATAGGCATAAGGCGCGTCGCGGTTGCCCGGATGGATCGACAGGAAGCGCTGGGCCGACTGGATCGACTTGGTGTAATCCTTGGCCACGTAATAGGAAAAGGCGCTCATCAACTGGGCGCGGCGGGCCCAGGGCGAATAGGGATGCTGGCGCTCCACCTCGTCAAACAGGGCGGCGGCAACCTGGGTATCACCCCGATCAAGCCGGTCCTTGGCAGCGTTGTAGAGCGTTTCCACATCGCGCGCGACGAATGCCGTATCGCGCGGCTTTCCACCACGTCCGCCGCATCCGGCAGTGAACAGCATTGCCGTTGAGGCAGCGGCAAGGATGGCGAGCTTGAGCGGGGAACGGGCTTGCATGATGCTGGCCTATAACCAGTGCTTTCCTGAACGCCAAGTGAAAGGCACGCCCTATCCCCCGGATGGGGACAGGAAAGCGCCCCTTACTCCTCGCCCATGCGCAGCGCCGCGATGAAGGCTTCCTGCGGGATCGAGACGTTGCCGTACTCGCGCATCCGGGCCTTGCCCTTCTTCTGCTTTTCCAGAAGCTTTTTCTTGCGGGTGATGTCGCCGCCATAGCACTTGGCGGTCACGTCCTTGCGCATCGCGGCGATGGTTTCGCGGGCGATCACCTTGCCGCCGATCGCGGCCTGGACCGGGATCTTGAACAGGTGGCGCGGGATCAGGTCCTTAAGCCGTTCGCACATGTGGCGACCACGTGCTTCGGCCTGACCGCGGTGAACGATCATCGACAAAGCATCGACCGGCTCGTTGTTCACCAGAATGCTCATCTTGACCAGATCGCCTTCGCGCAGGCCGATCTGTTCGTAGTCAAAGCTGGCATAGCCGCGGCTGATGCTTTTCAGGCGGTCGTAGAAGTCGAACACCACTTCGTTGAGCGGCAGTTCATAGCTTACCTGCGCGCGCCCGCCGACATAGGTCAGGCCGGTCTGCACGCCGCGACGATCCTGGCAAAGCTTGAGAATCGAGCCGAGGTATTCGTCCGGAGTATAGATCGTTGCCTTGATCCACGGCTCTTCGATCTCCTCGATCCGGCTGGGATCGGGATAGTCGGCCGGGTTGTGCAGCAGGATCTCACGCGCGTCGTCGGTCTTCGATTTGCGCAGCTGGATGCGATAGACCACCGACGGCGCCGTGGTGATCAGGTCGAGGTCATATTCCCGGGTCAGGCGCTCCTGAATGATTTCCAGGTGCAGCAGGCCGAGGAAGCCGCAGCGGAAGCCAAAGCCCAGCGCCGCGCTGCTTTCCATTTCGAACGAGAACGAGGCGTCGTTCAGGCGCAGCTTGGCAATGGATTCGCGCAGCTTTTCAAAGTCTGCCGCATCGACCGGGAACAGGCCGCAGAACACCACCGGCTGGACTTCCTTGAAGCCCGGCAGCGGTTCGACAGCGCCATTCTTGGCGGTGGTGATGGTGTCACCGACCTTGGCCTGAGCCACTTCCTTGATCTGCGCGGTGATGAAGCCGATCTCGCCCGGCCCCAGTTCGGGCAGATGCTCGATCTTTGGCGTCATGCATCCCACGCGGTCGATCAGGTGCTCGGTCCCGCCAGCCATGAATTTGACCTGCAGGCCCTTCTTGATCACCCCGTCGATGACGCGGACCAGAATGACTACGCCGAGGTACGGATCGTACCAACTGTCGACCAGCATGGCCTTCAGCGGGGCGTCACGGTCGCCCTTGGGCGGGGGGATCTTGGTGACGACGGCTTCGAGCACTTCCTCGATGCCGATGCCGGACTTGGCGCTGGCCAGCACCGCATCGCTGGCGTCGAGGCCGATGACCTCCTCGATCTCGGCCTTGACCTTTTCCGGCTCTGCGGCGGGCAGGTCGATCTTGTTGATCACCGGCACGATTTCGTGGTCGTGCTCAATCGACTGATAGACGTTGGCCAGGGTCTGCGCTTCGACGCCCTGCGCCGCATCGACCACCAGCAGCGCGCCTTCGCAGGCGGCAAGGCTGCGGCTGACTTCATAGGCAAAGTCAACGTGGCCCGGCGTGTCCATCAGGTTGAGTTCGTAATCCAGCCCGTCGCGCGCCTTGTAGTTCAGGCGGACGGTCTGGGCCTTGATCGTGATCCCGCGCTCTTTCTCGATATCCATGTTGTCGAGCACCTGGGCGCTCATTTCGCGCTCGGTCAGGCCGCCGGTGAACTGGATCAGCCGGTCGGCCAGCGTGCTCTTGCCGTGGTCGATATGCGCAATGATCGAAAAATTACGGATGCGGGACAGATCAGTCATAACCCGCGCCGTTAGCAGCGGATTACGGAACTGTCAGCCTGTGTTTCAAGCCGCACGGTCGCGCGCTTCAGCGGGGCGCCTGGACAGGACCGTGGTGCCATCCGCCTGAGCGAAACGCGGCAGCCTTAGCGGCATGCCCGGCGGCTGCATCAACTGGAGCGGATATTGTCCGGGTGGCAGCGCCCGCAAGGGCATTCCCGCCTGCGCCAGATCGTAAGGCGAAATGCGGTTTCTGGTACACAGCCCCCCGGCCCCGTCGTCAACCAGCTGCTGCTCGAATTCCAGGCCCTGGATCGCGCCAGAGGAACGACGCACCACGGCCACCGCCAATTGCCCTTCACCGAAATCGACAACGAATGGCGTACCCAGCGGCACGTCAAGCAACCCTTCCACCAGGCAGCCGGCGCGCGAAAGGTTGCGCATCATCACTTCGTAGCGGTGATCCTCGTGAATCAGGCCAACCTTGCGCAGCACGGTACGGCGCTCAGGCCGATACTTGCTGGGCCCATAGGGTTCGATCACCCACTCCCCGCTTTGCAATGCCTCGCTGACATCTTCGGCAGAGACCGCCATTGCGTAGATAAAGCCCTGAATCTGATGCACACCCAAGCGCTGCATCGCCGCCAGTTCATCCTGCGCTTCGATTCCTTCGGCGGTGGTTTCCATGTTCAGCGCCGTGGCCAGGTTCACAATCGCGGCAATGATCGCCGCATTGCGGTTGCCCTCTTCGGTCACGCCGCGAATGAAGGTCCGGTCGATCTTGATCTTGTCGAACGGCGCATTTTGCAGATAGCCGAGCGCGGAATAGCCCGTGCCGAAATCGTCGAGCACCAGCCGCACACCCAGGATCTTGAGCTGAGTGAACATCTCAGCCGTGGCCTGTGCATCCCCCATCAGGACCGACTCGGTCAGTTCCAGTTCCAGCCGCTCTGGCCGCAACTGCGCATGGGCCAGGGCCTGGGCCACGGCAGAGGCAAAACCGGCATTCACGAACTGAGAAGCCGCGACATTCACCGCCAGGTTCACCCCTTCGGGCCAGGATGCCGCCTCGGCACAGGCGCGCTTCATCACCCAATCGCTGAGAGCGCCCATCAGGTTCGCTTCCTCGGCAATGGGAATGAACACGCTGGGCGGAATTTCGCCCAGTTCGGGGTGGGTCCAGCGCGCCAGGGCTTCCAGCGAAACCACCTTGTTGGTCCGGGTCGCAACGATCGGCTGATAGACCACGTGCATCTGGTCAGTGGCCAGGGCATCGCGCAGATCTTCCTCGATCTGGCGGCGGCGCTCTGCCTCGGATTGCAGATCGCTGGAATAGAACCGGAACTGGCCACGCCCCCCGCCCTTGGCAGCATAGAGCGCCAGATCGGCCGCGCGCACCACTTCCTCGGCAGTTATGCCGTCGTAAGGCGCAATCGCGATGCCGACCGATGCTCCGATCATGCAGCGGCTGCCGGCGATATCGTAAGGCTGGCTGATAATGGTGATGATGTTTCGGGCAATTTCACCCAGCCGCCCGCGATCGTCCACGTCGGGCAGCATGATCTGGAACTCGTCCCCGCCAAGCCGCCCGATCTCGCAGCCCGGTTCGGTCACGATTCGCCGGAGCCGGGTGGCGACCTGCTTGAGCAGCTCGTCCCCCGCCGGGTGGCCCAGCGTGTCATTAACCGCCTTGAACCGGTCGAGATCCATCATGATCACCGCGCAAGACCGCTTGGCCAGCTGATAGGCATTCAGCGTCACGGTAAGCCGCTTTTCCATGCGGTGCCGGTTGGCCAGTTCGGTCAACGAATCGTATTGCGCCAGGCGCGAGGCATCGCGGTGGCTTTGCCGTACTGCGGTAATATCCGTGCCATTGCCGCGAAAGCCAACGAATGCGCCGCTGCCATCGAACTGCGGACGCCCGGAAATCGACCACCAGACCTCCTTGCTGGCAACGGCGGCACGAACCTGCAGGTCGGAAAAGGTTTTCCGCACGGACAGGAGCAGCGGCAAGGTCCGCTCAACTGGATCGTCATCATCCCGTTCAAGGATAAACAGGCTCTGGATCGGCTGCCCGATCAGCGCGCCGCGCTCTTTCCCCAGCAATTCGGCCACACAGTTCGAGACATAGGTGATCCGGCCTTCGCCGTCGCTGGCCCAGAACCAGCCCAGACCCGAGGCTTCATAATCCTGCAATAACAGCACGGCTTCGCGCAGTTCTTGCCCGGAAAGGTCAGAAACCGCCGCGATATGAGAGCCTTTGCTGGAACCCAGCAAACCACGAAAACGGCCAAAAACCATGCTGCCCGACATTGCCCGAAAACCTTTGTCCATCTCTGCCCGAAGAACCAGTTTTACGGTTTCTAAAGCACAACAGTTTCCAATTGGATAATCACGCCAAGAAACTGCATCAGCTTACCCAAAGGCGGAAATATTCTGCGGGCTGGCGGCACTTGCTCCCCAAACCGGCTCGTTATTCCATAGAAAGGCCACGCGGCCATTGGCATCGACCGGCAGGGGCTCGACGAATTCCATGCCCATGCGATCTTCCTGACACCAGCGGCAACTCGCAGTGAAACGGTGCCCTTTATCTGTGATAAGGTTGAAGACCGTGCCGGGGGCGACATTGCGCAGACCTTCGAACAGGGCGCCCGTGGCGGATATGTTGCGAATGGTGCCAAGGTGGCGCTCGCCGCCATGTTCCAGCGTTACCCTGCGCAGGACCGCGTGACGCACCGCGCGATAGTTCCGCGGCCCCCGCGCCACTGCGGTAAGCCCGGTTCCAAGCCGCAAGGTCGCCGTCTCGCGATCCAGCGGCATGTCATAGATGTGGCCCTGCACGTGGCTGCATCCCAGTGAGCGGACCAGACCCAGCTCGTCCAGCGTCTCCACCCCTTCGGCGGTTGTTTCCATGCCCAGGGCTTCGGCCAGATTGACAATCGAGGTGATGATTGCACCGTTCCTGCTCCCCGCAACAGTAGCGCCGCGGACAAAGGACTGGTCGATCTTGATCTTGTCGAACGGCGCTTTCTTCAAATAGCCAAGCGCCGAATAGCCGGTTCCGAAATCGTCGAGCACCAGCCGCACCCCGATGCCTTTCAACGCGGCGAACATCGCTTCCAGCCCTTCCCCGTCATTAAGGAACACGCTTTCGGTGATTTCCAGCTCCAGCCGCCCCGGATCGACTCCGGCTGCGGCCAGTGCCTGGGTAATGATCGTCGGCAGGGCCGGATTGGCGAATTGCAGCGGCGAGACATTGACCGCCACCCGCACGGGATCGGGCCATTGGGCCAGGTCACGGCAGGCAGTGCGCAGTGCCCATTCCCCGATCTGCGCGATAAGGCCGGAATCTTCGGCTACCGGGATGAACTTGGACGGCGGAAGCCAGCCGCGCTGCGGGTGGTTCCACCGCAGCAGGGCTTCAAAGCCGGTAATCCGCTCGGTCACGGTATGAACCACCGGCTGGTAATAGAGCTCGAACGCGCCGCTGCTCAGCGCATCGCGCAGGTCCTGTTCCAGCTGGCGCCGCTCCTCTGCATCACTGTGCAGGTCGGGCGCATAGAAGTGGTGCCGTCCGCGCCCCTTGTCCTTGGCGGCATAGAGCGCGAGGTCGGCATTGCGGATGATCGCTTCGGACGTAACGCCGTCTTCCGGTGCAAGGGCAATTCCGATGGAAACCCCGATCACGACCCGGTGCCCGTCGATCAGATAGGGTTCGGACAGGTCGGCAATGACCCGTTCGGCAATCTCGGCCAGATCCCCGCGCTGGCGCTGGCCGGGCAGGATTACCTGAAATTCGTCACCGCCAAGCCGCCCGACCAGACCGTGTTGATCGACGGCCTGTTCCAGCCGCATGGCCACCTGGGTGAGGAGATTGTCACCAACCGGATGCCCCATCGTATCGTTAACCTGCTTGAACCGGTCGAGATCGAGCAGGAATACCGCGCAGATCCGGCTTTCCTCTGACGGAGAATTGAGAATCTTTTCCAGCGTGCGCGACATTTGCACCCGGTTGGCAAGGCCGGTCAGGGAATCGAAATGGGCCAGCCGGGTAACCTGTTCCTGCGAACGCAGCTTTTCCGTCAGGTCATGGCCGGACCCCCGAAAGCCGAAAAACTTCCCGGATTCATCATAGAGCGGCCGCCCGCTGACAGACCACCAGCGGTCTTCGCTGGGGTTGGCCGATTTCAGCATCAGGTCAAAGAATCGCGACCTGGCGGTGAGATAAAATGCCAGCGAACGGTCGCTGTGGCTGCCATCTTCATTGGGATCGAACAATTCGGACAAAGGCCGTCCCAGCAAGCGGACATGCGGCACTTCCAGCGCATCGCCAATCGTGGGTGAAATGTAGACCAGCGCACCGCGACGATCAGTTTCCCAGAACCAGCCCTGCCCGGTCTGTTCAAAATCGCTGAGAATCTGTTCCGCCCGCAACTGATTGTGCTCCCGCTCGCGCTGGCGGCGGGTTTCACGCGCGTCGGTCCGCGCCTGCCGGATTGCGGTGTGCAGACAGATCGCCACCCCGGCCGTCAGCGCAAACCAGATCCCGCGATTGCCCGCCACCAGGGCCGCGCCCGCCCACAGCGCCACTTGCGCTGCAACCATGCTGGGCACACGGCGCTTCAGGATAATTCCGGCAGTCCCGCCAACGATTACCAGCGTGCCGACCGCGTCGAACCAGTTTGCCCCGCGCACCGCAGTCCATTGCGCCACGCACAATCCGATCAGCAGCATCGGCGCGACCACCACGAAAGACCCCACCACGCTGTCTGCGAGGGAAGAGAAAGCGCGGCGCTTCTCATAGCGGACCAGCCACGGGGTCAACGCGATGATCGCCAGGGCGCTGAGCCAGCCGACGGTGATGATGAGGTTCGGGACCGTCAGTGTGGCAATGCCATTGATCACAGCCGCAGCGGCGATGATCGGGGCCATCAAGATCCAGTCGGGCTGAATTACTTTGGGCCGCATCAGAGCCGCTTGCGCTGGCGCGATCGGCATTTGCGCGGAATTGCGCGAAAGGTCGCCGCGCTGCAGAGCCAGTCGCCGGCGCCTGACACTCGCCGGTGCCGGCGCCTCTGCCTCAGGCAGAGCCTGTTCCCCCAAGACAGGGATAAATTTTCGACTGGGTGCGACCATGGCCCACGTATTTACACGAGGCACTTGAGAAATAGTTAAAATTCATATTTCGCCAAGGCAATACCAAACGGCCAGCACGGCCCGATTGCCTGACTTGAAATGGACCGGCAGCACAGGCATCATGCCCTACAAGCCGACAAGACAACAACAATGAAAAGGGGGAAGAGGATGGCAGGAACTGCACTGCACGCCCGATTGCACGGCTTCCCCATGGATGGAGAGGCAAGCCACTGCGGCTTGCGCCTGATGCCTCCAGCGCGAATTTCCCGAACCCCTGCCCGGCACAGTCTGCCGTCATTCTTGTCATTCAGGAGCACACCCTAATGCGCCATATCGCGATCATCGGTTCGGGACCTGCAGGGTATTACACAGCCGAGGCCGCGCAAAAGCAGTGGGGCGACGATGTCCGGATCGACGTATTCGATATGCTGCCAGTGCCCTATGGCCTGATCCGCACCGGGGTTGCTCCGGATCACCAGTCGATCAAGGGCGTGTCCAAGCGGTACGAGGCAACCGCCCTGTCCGACAATGTCCGCTTTGTCGGCAATGTGATGATCGGCACGGACCTGTCGGTCGCTGAACTGCAGCAACTTTACGACGCAGTCGTTATCGCCACCGGCGCACCGCATGATCGCAAGATGGACCTGCCGGGCGAGGAACTGAGCAATGTCTTCGGCAGCGCGGCCTTTGTTGGCTGGTACAATGGCCATCCATCGTTCGCGAACCTCGATCCCGACCTGTCGGGAGATACGGCCGTAGTGATCGGCATGGGCAATGTCGCGCTCGACGTAAGCCGCATCCTGGCGAAATCACGCGAGGAGTTCGCGGGAAGCGATATCGTCGCCCATGCGCTCGATGTACTGGATACATCGAAGCTGAAACGCATCGTGATCCTGGGGCGGCGCGGCCCGCACCAGATCATGATGACGCCCAAGGAACTGGGCGAACTGTCGCACCTGACCCGCGCCGCGCCGCGCGTCGATGCGGCAGACCTGCCTGACGAAGGCGAGGATGCACTGCTGGAGCCGGGCCTGCGCAAGTCGGTAACCCATCTGCGATCCTTCGCGGCGATCCCGGAAAGCCATTACGCCGACTATCCGATCGAAATCGAATTCGACTTCTACGCCAGCCCGCGCGCCCTGATCGGGACGAACAAGGTCGAAGCGGTGGAAGTGGAGCGGACCAGGGTCGAAGCGGGCCGCGCGGTCGCCACGGGCGAGATCTATCGCATCCCCGCCAGCATGGTGGTGTGCTGCATCGGCTATCGCTCTTCGCCCATTCCCGACGTTCCGTTTGACGAGCGCGAGGGCCGCTTTGCCAATGACGAAGGCCGCATCATGCCGGGCCTCTACTGCGTTGGCTGGGCGCGGCGCGGTCCATCGGGCACGATCGGCACCAATCGCCCGGACGGGTTCAGCGTGGTCGAAAAGATCGCCGAAGACCTGACCGCTGGCGTGCTGGGCCATGGCGGCAAACAGGGCCGCGCCGGCTTTGACAAACTGGCCGAAGAACGCGGGCTGGACATCGTGACCTTCCGCGACTGGAAGAAGATCGAAGCCGAGGAAGAGGCCCGCGCCCGCGAAGGCGCTCCGCGTGAAAAGTTCGTCGACGTGGCCGAAATGATCAAGGCACGCGGCGCCTGACACGGGGGCTTGCGGCCAGTCCACGTCCATGATTTAATCGACCGATTAAAGCGCCACCCTAGAGAGTCGGTGCAACTGCGGAGAGATGTCATGGCCACCTACGATCTGATTATTCGCGGCGGGACTATTGTCGACGGGACCGGCGCACCGCGCTTTACCGGCGATGTCGGGATCAAGGATGGCCTTATCGCTGCCGTGGGCAAGGTTCACGGCGATGCCGCGCAGGAAATCGACGCTGGTGGCAAGGTTGTCGCCCCGGGCTGGGTCGATGTGCATACCCATTACGATGGTCAGGCGACCTGGGATCAGGAAATGGCCCCGTCCAGCTGGCACGGCGTGACCACCGTGGTCATGGGCAATTGCGGCGTCGGCTTTGCCCCGGCCGCGCCGGACCGCCACGAATGGCTGATCCGCCTGATGGAAGGGGTTGAGGACATTCCCGGCACGGCTCTGGCCGAAGGGATGAAGTGGGACTGGGAAACCTTCCCGGAATATCTCGACGCGCTGGAACGCCTGCCGCGCACGGTTGATGTCGGCACCCATGTGCCGCACGGTGCGGTGCGCGCCTACGTGCTGGGTGACCGCGAACAGCGGGGTGCCGTGCCGACGGCTGAAGACATCCAGAAGATGGCCGACATTGTAGAGGATGGCGTTCGCGCCGGGGCGCTGGGCTTTTCCACCAGCCGCACCGTGCTGCACCGCTCGATTGATGGCGAACTCGTCCCCGGCACGACCGCGACCGAGGAAGAACTGGTCGCCATCGGCCGCGCCATGGGCAAGGTCGGCTACGGCGTGTTCGAACTGGCCAGCGACATGCGCCGCGACTGGAACGAATTTGGCTGGATGGGCCAGATCAGCCGTGAAACCGGCCTGCCGGTAACTTTCGCCGCGCTGCAATCCATCGCCAAGGAACAGTCGCTGAGCGAGCAGATCGAATGCATGCGCGCCGAGAATGACAATGGCGCCAATATCGTTGCCGCCATTGCCCTGCGCGGCAACGGCATCATCATGGCCTGGCAGGGCACGGTCCATCCGTTCCGCCTGCGTCCGTCGTGGCAGGCCATTGCCGACCTGCCGTGGGACCAGCAGCGCGCCAAGCTGCTTGACCCCGCCTTCAAGGCCCAGCTGCTTTCGGAAGAATGCGACTTCAGCCAGGTGCCCGAAGACCTGATCGGCATTTCCAAGGTCGTCGCCCAGGGCTGGGCCATGCAGTTCGAAATGGACCCCGATTTCAACTACGAACCGCAGGCCGATGAAAGCATCGCCGCCCGCGCCGCCGCCGCTGGCGTTTCGGGCGACGAATATGCCTATGACCTGCTCTGCCGCGATAGTGGCAAGGGCTTCATCTATCTGCCGATCCTCAATTATGCGGACGGCAACCTCGACTTCCTTGAAGCACTGCAGGCCAGCGACGATACAGTCAATTCGCTGTCCGATGGCGGTGCGCACTGCGGCACGATCTGCGATGCCGCCAGCCCCACCTTCATGCTTCAGCACTGGGTTCGTGATCGCAAACGGGGTGACAGGATCAGCCTGGAAACTGCAATCAAGCGCCAGTGCTATGACACTGCGCGGCTCTATGGCCTGAACGATCGCGGCGTGATTGCGCCCGGCTATATCGCCGACCTTAACGTGATCGACCTTGAGCGGATCAAGCTGGGCAAGCCGTGGCTGGCCTTTGACCTGCCTGCTGGCGGCAAGCGTCTGCTGCAAAAGGCCGAAGGCTATGACTGCACGATCAAGAACGGCGTGGTCACCTTCACCAACGGCGAATGGACCGGTGCCACCCCCGGCGGCCTGATCCGTGGTCCGCAGCAGGTCGAACTGCGCGAAGCCGCCGAATAATCTACCCTATCACCAGTTCACGCTGAGCCTGGGACCGGACCTGTCCACCGGCCAGGCTCAGCGTGAAACCCAGCAAGCGGAGCCTTGCCATGACCATTGCCGCCGTTCGGGTCGGATCGCCTGCCAGTCTCGATACCCTGCTGCCTGCAACGGCAGCCGACCCCGGCCAGCCCGGCCCCGGCGAAATCCGGGTAAAGCTGCAGGCCAGCTCGCTCAATTACCATGACTTTGCCGTGGTCTGCGGGATGATCCCGGCAGAGGCGGGACGTATCCCGATGTCGGACGGCGCCGGGATTGTCGAAGCCGTGGGCGAAGGGGTGAGCGATTTCAAACCGGGCGATCTGGTCGTCTCGCTGTTCTTCCCCGACTGGATCGACGGCGCCCCGCCCGCCTCCGCCTTTACCCGCGTACCGGGCGACGGGATCGATGGCTATGCCCGCGAAGTGGTGGTGACGCCGCAGCACTGGTTCACCCATGCGCCCAAGGGCTATACCGCAGCCGAGGCCGCCACCCTAACCTGCGCGGGCCTGACTGCATGGCGTGCGCTGTTTGTCGATGGCACGGTCCAGCCGGGCCAGACCGTGCTGGTTCAGGGTACTGGCGGCGTCTCGGTCTTCGCCCTGCAATTCGCCAAGGCGGCCGGTGCGCGGGTGATCGCCACCTCCTCCAGCGATGCCAAGCTGGAACGGATGAAGGCGCTGGGTGCGGACGAACTGATCAATTACAAGGAAAACCCCGCTTGGGGGATGAAGGCAATGGAACTGACCGGCGGCAGCGGAGTCGACTGCGTGGTCGAAATCGGCGGTTCCGGTACGCTCGACCAGTCAATGCTGGCCACCCGCGTTGGCGGCCACGTCGCGCTGATTGGCGTGCTGGCCGGATTTGCCGGGCCGGTCCAGACCGCCCTGCTGATGGCCAAGAACCTGCGCGTTCAGGGCCTGACTGTGGGCAGCCGCAAGCACCAGCTCGACATGATCAAGGGGATCGACACGAACGGCATCAAGCCGGTGATCTCCGACCACTTCCCGCTGGCAAACCTAGCCGATGCGTTCCGCCATCAGGCGGCTAACGCCCATTTCGGCAAGATCGTCATCGATATCTGAACAGCGCAACCCCGAAACGCGTCACCCCGAGCCTGACCCGGGGTCCAGCCTGACTGCAAAGGCAGTTTTGGGACTGGACCCCGGATCAGGCTCGGGGTGACGGTTTTAGCTTGGATGTCGCGCTCAGACGCGCATCGGCATCAGGACGTAAAGCGCCGGGCTCTTGTCGTCCTGACGGATCAGGGTCGGCGCACCGGCGTCTGCCAGGTGCAGTTCCACCGTATCACCGTCGATCTGGCCAAGGATGTCCTTGAGATAGTTGGCGTTAAAGCCGATCTCAAAGCCCTGCGCGGTATAGCTGGCCGGGACTTCTTCCGCAGCCGTACCATTGTCCGGCGAAGTAACCGACAGCGTCACGCGGTCATTTTCCAGCGCCATCTTTACCGCACGAGTCTTTTCCGTGGCGATGGTGGCAACGCGGTCAACACCCTGCCAGAAGCTCTTGGGATCGAGCTTGAGCAGCTTGTCATTCCCGGTCGGGATCACGCGGCTGTAATCCGGGAAAGTCCCGTCGATCAGCTTGCTGGTCAGCACCACGCCGTTTTCACCGCCCAGGGTGAAGCGGATCTTGCTGGCCGAAAGGTCGACCAGAACGTTGGTGTCCAGCGCTTCTTCCAGCAACTTGCGCAGTTCGGTCACGCATTTGCGCGGCACGATCACGTCGGGCATGCCCTCGGCGCCTTCCGGACGGTCGATGGTGTAACGCGCAAGGCGGTGACCATCAGTGGCGGCAGCGCGCAGATCTTCATCCGTCACGTGCAGGAAAATGCCGTTCAGGTAATACCGGGTTTCCTCGGTGCTGATCGCAAAGCGGGTCCGGTCGATCAGCTGCGCCAGCGTGGCTGCGGGCAGTTCAAAGCTGGTCGGCAGGTCGCCTTCGACGATTACCGGGAAGTCATCGCGCGGCAGGGTCGGCAGGCTGAAGCGGCTGCGTCCGGCCTTCACCGTCATGCGGTTGTCGGCGGCTTCCAGGCTGACCTGGCTACCGTCCGGCAGTTTGCGGGCGATGTCGAACAGAAGGTGCGCCGAAACGGTGATCGCGCCGGGGCTTTCAACCGAAACCGCGCCCAGGCTTTCCACCACTTGCAGGTCAAGGTCGGTGGCCATGACCTTTACCGTGCCGTCGCCCGCTGCCTCGATCAGCACGTTCGACAGGATCGGAATGGTATTGCGCCGCTCAACGACGGACTGGACGTGCGACAGGCACTTGAGGAGCGTCGCGCGTTCGATAGTGGCCTTCATGGTACGATCGTTTCCCCCTAGGGCGCGCAAAGGGGAATCGCCCCCGCGCGCCTTGGTTTGCGGTCGTTATTCCTTAACGATGCGCCGCCCCGCGGCAAGTTTCCTGCGCGGATTTGCCGGGGAAACTGGGGATAATTCCTAAGGTCTGCTGGCGAAATCCGCCTTCGGCAGGCTCAGGCTGGAGGGGCTGCAGGCCCCACACCCACCTCGTCATTGCGAAGAGCGAAGCGACGAAGCAATCCAGCGGCTGCTCAAACCGCACTGGATTGCTCCGCTCCGTTCGCAATGACGAAATTGCAGGTCAGGAGATCATCGCCATCCCGCCGTTGACGTGCAGGGTCTGGCCCGTGACGTAACCGGCTTCCTTGCTGGCAAGATAGGCCACGGCAGCCCCGATATCTTCGCCCTCGCCCATGCGACCCATCGGGATACGGGCGTTGAGCGCGTCCTTCTGCGCATCGGGCAGAACGTCGGTCATGGCGGTGCGGATGAAGCCGGGGGCAACGCAGTTCACGGTAATGCCGCGGCTCGCCACTTCCTGACCCAGGCTCTTCGACATGCCGACCAGACCAGCCTTGGCCGCAGCATAGTTGGCCTGCCCCGGATTGCCGGTGGCACCGACGACGCTGGTGATGGTGACGATGCGGCCAAAGCGCGCCTTCATCATCGGCTTGAGCGAAGCGCGCATCAGGCGGAAGGCAGCTTCGAGATTGACGCGGATCACCGCATCCCACTCTTCATCCTTCATCCGCATGGCGAGGTTGTCGCGCGTGATCCCGGCATTGTTCACCAGAATGTCGATCTTGCCCAGGGTGTCGACCGTGGCCGGGACCAGCTGCTCGACCTGCTCCGCATTGGAAAGGTCGCAGGTGATCTCGACATGATCGTGGCCGTAGGTGTCGTTCAGTTCTTCACGGAACGCGCGCAGCTTGCCCGGATTGGTGCCGGACAGCGCCAGCCGCGCGCCCTGACGGGCCAGGGCATGGCTGATTGCCGAGCCGATTCCACCAGCAGCACCCGTGACGAGGGCCGTCATTCCCGTAAGGTCGAACATGCGGTTTTCCATGGTCACAGATCCTTTGCCAGGGCCTCGATATCGGCCATCGTGACCACGCTGGTCACCGAAACATCAGTTACGCTGCGGCCGATCATCGGGCCGAGCACCTTGCCGCCCAGTTCGACGAAGCTGTCGACCCCGGCTTCCTTCATCGCAATCACGCTTTCGCGCCAGCGGACCCGGCCGCAAACCTGCTCGACCAGCAGACGCTGCACGTCCGCCGGTTCGCTGGCCACGGCGGCGGTCACATTGGCGAAGACCGGCACACTCAGCGGTCCCGGCGGGGTCTTGGCCAGCGCCTCGGCCATGGCATCGGCAGCAGGCTGCATCAGCGGGCAATGGAACGGAGCCGAAACCGGCAGCAGGACGCCGCGCTTGATCTCGAATTCCTTGACCATGGCAACGGCGCGCTCAACCGCTGCCTTGTGGCCGGAAAGCACGACCTGGGTCGGATCGTTGTCATTGGCGACGGTGCAAACCTCACCCTCGGCCGCAGCATCGGCCAGAGCCTGCGCCTTGGCCACGTCAGCCCCGAGCAGCGCGCACATCGCGCCGACGCCCACTGGCACTGCCGCCTGCATCGCCTGACCGCGCAGCTTCAGCAAACGCGCCGTATCGGCCAGCGAAAAGGCCCCGGCAGCACACAGCGCGGTATATTCGCCCAGGCTGTGCCCGGCGACATAGTCCGCCTTTTGCGCCAGCGTGATCCCGCCTTCCTTTTCCAGCACGCGCAGCACGGCAATGGCATTGGCCATGATCGCCGGCTGGGCATTTTCGGTCAGAGTCAGGCTATCTTCCGGACCTTCGGCCATGATCGCAGAAAGCTTTTGCCCCAGGGCATCGTCAACTTCCTGAAACACCTCGCGCGCGGCGGCGCTGGCCTGGGCCAGTTCCACGCCCATGCCGACCTTCTGGCTACCCTGGCCGGGGAAAACGAAAGCTTTCATCAAACTACTCCAATCATTCCGGGCTGCGCCTATTGTCTGGCAAAGGCGCGGGCAAGCCCGAAGGGCACAATTGTGTTGTCGATATCATGACCGATGTCTGCCCGGCCGAGGTAGGGGATTGAATGCCGCGCGCACCAGAACCGGGCGATTTCGTCTGCCGACTGGCCAAAATCGACCTCATTCACCGGCACATCGCTGACCCGGCCGAGCCGCAGTCCGGCGACGCCGCCAAGATGCGCGGTGACGTGGAAAAACAGGCGGTCGAACGCGTAGTCATACTCGCCGACCTCCTCGATCAGCACGACATGGCCGGCCAGCCCCGGCATCAGCGAAGTGCCGCACAGCATCGCCAGCGTCATCAGGTTGAAGGCGACGACTGGCCGCTGATCCAGTCCCGGCTCCAGCCCGGAATTGTCTCCGCCAACAAAGCCCAGCACGCGCCGCAGCGCCGCATCACCGCCCGCGCGCCGCACGTCAACCGGCATCGGCGCATGAACGGCCCGCCCGATCCCCTGCCGGTACAATCCGCCGAGCAGATAGCCGCCGTCCGAATAGCCGAGATAGACCTTGTCCTGCGCGGCGTGATCCAACCGGGCCAGCACGTCCTCGGCAATGCGGTTGGAGCCATAGCCGCCACGCGCAAACCAGACTGCGGCAAAGGCCGGATCGTTGGCGCACTCTACAAAAGCATCCTGCCGCTGCCGGTCTGTTCCGGCAAAGTGGCCATGCTCATAAAAGCATTGCGGGTGGAAATGCAGGTCGATGCCGGGAAACTGGGCCGCGATGTCGCTGACGCGCGTCGCATCCTCATGCGTGATCGAACGCGACGGGGCGCAAATGGCTATCCGGGTCATGGCCCTTCCTAGCCAGTTCGTCACTTACGCGAAATCCTCTTTCGTCATCCCCGCGTAGGCGGGGATCGCGCACAGCAAAAACCCTAAAGCCGCGCAATCCGCCAGCGGTCCCCGGTCAAGCCGGGGACGACAGTTGTAATCGGTGCATCGAACGCATACCGGCAAAGAAATGACCGAACTTACTTCCCACCCCTGGTTCTTCTGCGGCATTGGCGGATCGGGCATGTTGCCCCTCGCCCTGATCCTGAAAGGCGCTGGCGCGCAGGTTTCCGGATCGGACCGCAGCCGCGACCAAGGCCGCACCCCGGAAAAGTTCGCCTGGCTGGAAAGCCTTGGCTTCACGCTCTTTCCGCAGGACGGTAGCGGCATCACTTCGGCAGAGCAGACCCTGATCGCTTCGGCTGCGGTGGAGGATACCGTGCCGGAAATGGTCCGCGCCCGCGAACTGGGCTGCCCGCGCATGAGCCGCGCCGAATTGCTGGCCAAGCTGTTCAACCAGGCCCCGGAAAGTATCGCCATCGGCGGCACCAGCGGCAAGAGCACGGTCACCGGCATGACCGGCTGGATCATGGACCGGGCGGGCCGCGACCCGACGATCATGAACGGCGCGGTGATGAAGAATTACGCAACGCCTGATGCTCCCTTTGCCAGCGCGCGGGTTGGCAGCGGCGGGGTATTCGTTTCCGAAGTCGATGAAAGCGACGGGTCGATCGCGCTGTATCAGCCGGGTGTAGCCGTGCTGCTCAACGTCAGCCTCGATCACAAGTCGATGGATGAACTACGCCACTTGTTCGGTGATTTCCTGCGCGTCTGCGATACGGCTATCGTCAATCTTGACGATCACGAGGCCGCTCTGCTGCTGCCGGTCTACACCCCGTCGATCACCTATGCGATCCACAATCACGTCGCGCAGATCGGTGTAGTCGAAGGCAGCATTGTCGAAGGGACGTTCGCGATTTCGGCCAACCTGATCGACCGGCGCGATGCATCCCATCATGCGTTGAAACTGCAAGTGCCGGGATTGCACAACCTCTCCAACGCGCTGGCCGCGATTGCCGCCGCCAGCGCAACCGGCGTTCCGGTTGCAGAGGCAGTTGCCGCGCTCGGCAGCTATGCCGGACTTGCCCGCCGTTTTGACGTGATCGGCACCAGTTCTTCCGGCGTGACCGTGATCGACGATTTCGGTCATAACCCGGAAAAGTGCGCCGCAACGCTCAGCACACTGAAGGCTCAGCCGGGACGGGTAATCGCCTTCTTCCAGCCGCACGGTTATGGCCCGCTGCGTCAGATGGGGCATGAACTGGCCGAAACCTTCGCGCGCCTGCTTGGTCCGGAAGACGTTACGATCCTGTGCGATCCGGTCTATTTCGGCGGCACGGTGGATCGCAGCGAAGGCAGCGAACGGATCGTCCGCCTGATTGGCGAGGCGGGCGGCAGTGCGGAATATATCCCCGGCCGCGAAGCCTGCGCCGACCGGATCGTGGAACTCGCCCGCCCCGGTGACCGCGTGGTGATCATGGGGGCGCGCGACGATACGCTGACCCTGTTCGCGCGCGACCTGTTGAACCGCTTGAAGTAAGCCCGCCGTCGTCCCCGCGAAAGCGGGGACCGCTGGCAATCACGCGCGGCTTAGTACTACAGTTGCATTTGCAGTCGCTTTCTGATTCTCTGCGCGTGGTCAG
>CAZLPK010000003.1:0-68382 GCA_964561375.1 uncultured Novosphingobium sp. | reverse complement strand
GCGACCCGGCCTCGATCGCGTTCTGCGAAGAGGTCGGCCTCGACTACGTCTCGGCCAGCCCCTACCGTGTGCCGATTGCCCGCCTTGCAGCGGCCCAGGCCGCGCTGAAGTAAGCCAGACTCGGCGCTGAGCCTGTCGAGCGGCGTGGGTTCCAGCCCACAGGCTTCGACAGGCTCAGCCTGAGCGGGTTTTGTGGCTCAGCCCCCGCGGCTCAGCCTGAGCGGGTGGCTCGATTTAAGCGCGCCAGCCGCTCAGCGTCAGGATTTCGAATCGCTCAACCGTGCCGGTTCCGAATGCCTGCGTCGCGCGGGCGCGGGCCGCTTTTCCCAAAGCCGGGCCGCGATTGGCCAGGCAATTGCTTAGCGCCTGAGCGCGCAGATCGGCCAGCAGGCTATCAAGGCTGGAGAAGCGTACGTCGAGGCTGCGGTAATCAACCACCGGGTTGGCCCATCCGGCACGTTGCAGCAGTTGGCCTCCGGCGCGGACATCGACCGCAGGATGAAGGCGCGGGGCAGGGCGCTCACCGTCAGCCTCCAGCATGGCTGCGCGCAAGGCAGGCAGGCTGCCAGCCGCGACGAAACTGGCCAGAGCGAGGCCGCCGGAAGCAAGGGCGTTGCGCATATGGATCAGCGCGCCGGGTAAATCGTTGACCGTATCCAGCGCGCTAAGGCTGACGACTAAATCATAGTCACCGCCGGGAAATGGCAGCTCGTCATTGAACCCGTCTGCCGGGTCCACTTCTTCGACCGCAACCCCGCGCTGGCGCAGGGCAGCGGCCAGTTCTCCGGTCCATTCCCCGATGATCAGCGCGCGATTCGGCGCATGGCGCAGGAAGTCGAGCCGTTCCAGCACGTCCTCGACCATGTCATCCAGCAGATAGCGTGCCGCACCGGGGCGCTGCTGCAGGATGCGGGCGCGGCGGCGCGCGGCGAGGCGGCGCTGCGGGGAAAAGATTATGTGCGGGGCTGGCTGGTTCACGCTGTCGCCCTGCCTTGCGCCGCGCGGCCATGCAAGCGATAGAAGGGGCAACGATGCAGCTTCACCCGCTCCTCGTCCCGGTCGCTGATTTGCTTTTTCCGCCTCGTTGCCCGCTTTGCGGCGAAGGGCTTGCTGCGCAGACGGGCCTTTGTTCCTCGTGCTGGGGAGACTTGGCGATTCCCGGGGAGCCGTGCTGTTCGGCCTGTCAGCGCCCCTTGGGCGAAAGTGCGGAAGCCGGAGCGGTCTGTGCGCCCTGCATGGCCGATCCGCCCCGCCACGACGGGATTGCCGCGGGTACGCTCTACAACGAAGCATCGCGCAAGCTGATCCTTGCCCTGAAACACGGACGGCGAATCGCGCTTGCGCCCTTGCTGGCCCGGCTGATGCTGGCGCGGGTTCCGCAAGAGGTTGACGAGGGCTGGGTGATTGTCCCGGTGCCGCTCCACCGCTGGCGGCTGTGGCGGCGGGGGTTCAACCAGTCGGCCCTGCTGGCCGGAGAAATTGCGCGGCTGCGGAATAGCCGGCTACTGGTCGATGGTCTGATCCGTCAGAAAGCCACGCCCAGCCTTGGCGGCCTGGGCAAGAAGGCCCGGGCCAAGGCGTTATCCGGAGCGATCGCCATCAACGCGAGGCACCGCGCCGCTTTGAAAGGGGCCAGGGTTCTGTTGGTCGATGATGTTTTTACCAGCGGTGCGACCAGCGGCACTTGTGTCTCCGCTCTGAAACGGGCCGGAGCCGGGCGGGTCGTGATCGCCTGCTTTTCCCGCGTGCTGGACGAAGTGTAGTGCGCCAAACGAAACGCCCGGAACATAAAGCCCCGGGCGTCCTCGTGACGAAACTATAAAGGGCTTCCGCTTTTGCGGTTCGACAGATCCCCCTTCGATCTGCCTCGCCCAATCCCTCATGCGGCGGGTGGTCCCTGAACCTGGGCCTACTGCCTTCCGCGAGCTCCGTGATTGACGATCAAGCGGACGATTAAAAGCGCGATCCGCATGTCTGCACTTTTTTGCTCGACACATGTGGTGTTCTTGCAACAAGGGAAGGCCATGAGTGGACAGGATCAGATCGATCGGGAAACCGGCACAGCCTTCATGCCCAAATTCGACGGGCAGGGATTGCTCACTGCGATTGCGGTTGCCGCTGATACGCGCGACATCCTGATGGTTGCCTTCATGGATCGGGAAGCGCTCGACAAGACCACGGAAACGGGTCTGGCGCATTTCCATTCGCGTTCGCGCGGGCGGCTGTGGATGAAGGGTGAAACCTCTGGTCACGTGCTCAAGGTGTTGGAAATCCGCGTCGATTGCGATCAGGATGCGCTGGTTCTGATCTGCGAGCCGCAGGGTCCGGCATGCCATACCGGTGCGACAAGCTGCTTTTACCGCAGGCTGGATGGCGACGGGCTCGTCCGCATCCCAGATTGACGCTTACGTAAAGGTAAGCTAATGGGCCGGGCATGGAACAGCTCGTTGACCGGCCCTCCGCGCACGACGGCGCACACCTTGATACGCCCGACGCACTGCAGCGCGAACAGTTCTCCATTTCCGACCTGACCGAAGAATTCGGCGTAACTGCCCGGGCCTTGCGGTTCTATGAGGACGAAGGCCTGATCGCTCCGGCCCGAGTCGGGCTGACCCGCGTCTATTCCAAGCGTGACCGGGCGCGGCTTGCCTGGATCTTGCGGGCCAAGAACGTCGGTTTCAGCCTGACCGAGATCAAGGAAATGATCGACCTTTACGACCTTGGCGATGGCCGGGTCGAGCAGCGCCGGGTCACAGTCCAGCGCTGCAAGGAAAAGGTCGAGCGGCTAAGCCAGCAGCGTGCCGATCTGGATGCCGCGATTACCGAGCTGAATACATTCATTTCGCTCGTCGAGAATATCGACAACTCACCCCGCAAGGGTTGAGGCTTTAGCCAAGGACAGGTCCATGCCGATCTACAAGGCGCCTACGCGCGATACCCGTTTTGTCATTAACGAAGTGCTCAAGCTGGAGCAGTACGGCAACTTGCCGACCTTCGAAAACGCCGGTCCCGACATGGTTGAAACCGTGATTGAGGAATGCGGCAAGTTCGCTGGCGAAGTGCTGGCACCGATCAACCTGTCGGGTGACCAGCAGGGCTGCACCCGTCATGCCGATGGTTCGGTGACGACGCCGGATGGCTTCAAGCAGGCCTTTGACCTTTACCGCGAGGCAGGCTGGGGCACGCTTGCCGCTCCGGCAGAGTTCGGCGGGCAGGGCTTGCCGCACGTGCTGGGCTTTGTGGTTGAGGAATTCGTTTCCACCGCCAACCAGGCCTGGGGGATGTATCCCGGTCTAACCGCTGGCGCGATCAGCGCGATCCTTGCCAAGGGCAGGCCGGAACAGCAGGCCAAGTACCTGCCGAAGATGATCTCTGGCCAGTGGACCGGAACCATGAACCTGACCGAGCCGCATTGCGGCACGGACCTGGGCCTGATCCGCACCCGCGCCGTGCCCAATGCCGATGGCAGCTATGCGATCACCGGCACCAAGATCTTTATTTCGGCAGGCGAGCACGACCTGACCGAGAACATCATTCATCTGGTTCTGGCCAAGACTCCGGGCGCGCCGGAAAGCAGCAAGGGCATCTCGCTATTCATCGTGCCCAAGGTGCTGGTGAACGACGATGGTTCGCTGGGTGCGCGCAATGCCGTTTCCTGCGGCAGCATCGAACACAAGATGGGCATCCACGCCAATGCTACCTGCGTCATGAACTATGACGGGGCGACTGGCTGGATGGTCGGTGAGGAAAACAAGGGCCTGGCCGCCATGTTCATTATGATGAATGCGGCGCGTCTGGGCGTTGGCATTCAGGGGCTGTCGCAGGCGGAAGCCGCTTACCAGAACGCGGTGCAATATGCGCAGGATCGCCGTCAGGGCCGCGCCTTGACCGGTCCGGCCGAGCCGCAGGAAAAGGCTGACCCGCTGTTCGTTCACCCGGACGTGCGCCGGATGCTGATGGATGCCAAGGCCTTCACCGAAGGGATGCGCGCATTCTACCTGTGGGGCGGCCTGTTGGTCGACCTGAGCCACAAGGCGGCAAGCGAGGCCGAGCGCACTACGGCAGACGACATGATCAGCCTGCTCACTCCGGTGATCAAGGGTTATGGCACCGACAAGGGCTTCGAAACCTGCGTGAATATGCAGCAGGTCTTTGGCGGCCACGGCTACATCGAGGAATGGGGCATGAGCCAGTTCGTCCGCGATGCCCGCATTGCCCAGATCTATGAAGGCACCAACGGCATTCAGGCGATGGACCTGGTTGGCCGCAAGCTGGCCCTGAACGGTGGGCGCGCGGTTCAGGCTTTCTTCGCCGAAGTCGATGCAGCCTGCGCCGCGGCCAAGGAACGTCCGGAACTGGCCGCACTGGCCGGGCAGGTCGAAAAGGCCAACGGCGAACTGAAAGCCGCGACCATGTGGTTCATGGCGAACGGCATGACCAACCCGAACAATGTCGGGGCCGGTGCGCACCACTACATGCACATCATGGGCATCGTTTCGCTGGGCCTGATGTGGCTGAAGATGGGCAATGTCGCGGCAGACGCGCTGGCGGCAGGCACCGATGACAAGGCGTTTTACGAGGCCAAGCTGGTGACGGCGCGTTACTTTGGCGAACGCTTTACCCCGGATGCAGGCGCGCTGCGCCGCAAGATCGAGGCTGGCGATTCGGCCATGATGGAACTGCCGGTTGAGGCGTTCCTTCGCGCCTGATCAGGCAAAGGCCTCGTCAAACAGGCTGAGCATGGCGGACCAACTCTGGCGGTCGGCACTGGCATTATAGCCAACCGCCGCCAGACCCCGCTGATCGCTGGCCGGGTCGGTGAAGCCGTGCTTTACGCCGCTGTAGGCGTGGAAGTGCCAATTCGCCCCGGCCGCGTCCATTTCCTCCCAGAAGGCGATGACCTGCTGGCGCGGGACCATGGGGTCCTGATCGCCGTGGCAGACGAGGATGCGTGGGTTGACCGGAGCCTTTGCCGGTCGCGCCGTATCGAGCAGGCCGTGGAAGGAAACGACTGCGGCCAGTTCCTCTCCAGCACGGGCCAGTTCCAGCACGGCCTGACCACCCATGCAGAACCCGATTGCTGCCAATGGCAGGTCGGCTGCAGCGGGTAGGGCGCGCAAGGCGTTCAGGTTTGCCTGTAGCCGCGCCCGGTAATGATCCACATCAGCGCGCAGCGCAGCGGCCAAAGGCTGCGATGCAGCAAAGTCCGCCACCGGTTCGCCATAGAAATCCGCGATGAAGGCCAGATAGGCCTGATCAGCCAGCATCTGGGCGCGGCGTTCGATCGCCGGGGTGACATTGGCAATGGTCGGAAAGACCAGCACGGCGGCGCGGGGCGCGCCTTCCGGCCGGGCAAGCCAGCCGGTCAGCGCAGTTCCGCGATCAACAAAGGTGACGGCTTCGAGATGGCTCATCGCCAGATTACTCCGGCAGGAAGTCCGGCACCGACAGGTAACGCTCGCCGGTATCGTAGTTGAAGCCGAGGACGCGGCTGCCGGCGGGAAGTTCAGCCAGCTTCTGCTTGATCGCAGCCAGAGTCGCGCCAGAACTGATGCCGACCAGCATCCCTTCCTTGGTTGCGCAGAGGCGGGCCATTTCCTTGGCATCGGCCGGGTCGACCTGGATCGCACCGTCAATCGCCTGGGTGTGCAGGTTCGGCGGAATGAAGCCAGCGCCGATGCCCTGGATCGGGTGCGGGGCGGGCTGGCCGCCAGAGATGACAGGCGAAAGGGTCGGTTCAACCGCAAAGGCCTTCATCGTAGGCCACTTGGCCTTGAGCATTTCCGCGCAGCCGGTCAGGTGTCCGCCGGTGCCGACGCCCGTGATCATCACGTCGATCGGGGTGTCGGCAAAGTCGGCATAGATTTCCTGCGCCGTGGTGCGCACGTGAACTTCGATATTAGCAGGGTTTTCAAACTGCTGCGGCATCCACGCACCGGGGGTGGAGGCGATCAGTTCATGCGCGCGCTCAATTGCGCCCTTCATGCCCTTTTCACGCGGGGTCAGATCGAAAGTCGCGCCATAGGCCAGCATCAGGCGGCGGCGCTCGATCGACATGGATTCGGGCATGACCAGCACCAGCTTGTAGCCCTTGACCGCTGCAGCCATGGCCAGACCAATGCCGGTGTTGCCGCTGGTCGGTTCAACAATGGTGCCGCCCGGCTTCAGCGAGCCGTCGCGCTCTGCCGCTTCGATCATGGCAAGGCCGATGCGGTCCTTGATCGAACCGCCCGGATTGGCGCGCTCTGCCTTTACCCAGACCTCATGGTCGGGAAACAGACGCGAGAGGCGGATGTGCGGAGTGTTGCCGATGGTGGCAAGGATGCTGTCTGCCTTCATGATACCGGGTCCTTCTGTCGATATTGCGGGGCAAAGGTCTTGGCCCGTTTGAGTTCGGGAAAGATAACTGCCCAGATTGCAGTGATAAGGATAGCTCCCGCCCCGCCAAGCGCAACAGCGCCCACCGGGCCAAGGAATGCGGCGACGAGACCGGACTGCATTTCGCCCAGTTCGTTGGAAGCGGAAATCGCAAGGCCGGAAATGGATGAAACGCGCCCGCGCTTGTCATCCGGTGTGTTGAGCTGAACCAGCGTGCTGCGGATGAACACCGAAATTGCGTCTGCCGAACCCAGAATGGCCAGCATGGAGAGCGAGAGCAGGAAGTTTTCCGACAGGCCAAAGATCAGGGTGGCCAGCCCATAGACCGCCACGGCCCAGAGCATTTTCACCCCGACATTGCGCCTGATCGGACGCAGGCCGAGCCAGGTTGCCACCAGCATCGCGCCCGCTGCCGGTGCGGCGCGGAGCAGGCCAAGTCCTTCGTCACCCACGTGCAGCACGTCATAAGCAAAGGCCGGGAGCATGGCCGTTGCACCGCCGAGCAGTACGGCAAACAGGTCCAGCGTGACGCAGCCGAGCAGGAAGCGCTCGTGCCAGACGAATTTCGCTCCTTCTTTCATCAGCTTTACCGGGTGATCCGGCGCAGCAGCGGGCGGGGCACGGTGCTGGATGGCCAGCAGCGAGGCGACCCCTGCGGTAAGGATAGCCGAGGCGAACCAATAGGGCATGGCTGGATCGACCGCGAGCAGGAAGCCTCCGGCAGCGGGGCCGATCACGGCGGCGGTTTGCCATGACAGAGTGCTGGTCGCTACGGCCTTCGGCAGCAGGTCAACCGGCACGACATTGGGGGTGATCGCGCTGATTGCGGGGCCGATGAACACCCGTGCCGAGCCGTAAAAGGCAGCAAACGTGAACAGCAACGGCAACGAGACAAAGTCCCAGGTATTCGCCGCTGCCAGCACCAGACCGATCATCAGGTCGATGGCCGATGCAATGGCGCCCAGATGGCGGCGGTCCATCCGGTCCGCCAGAACGCCCGCAACCGGGGTCAGCAGCAGAAAGGGGATGAACTGGACGAGGCCGAGCAGCCCTAACAAAAAGGCCGATTCCGCTTCGCTCATGCCATAGGTGCGGCGGGCAAGCTGATAGACTTGCGCGCCGATCACGACGACCATGGCCGAAGTCGCCGCGGTCGAGATGAAGCGCGCCAGCCAGACCAGGCGATAGTCGCGATATTGCAGGGGATGGGTTTTCGAACTCACCACGCTGCAATGGCAGCGCCCATGGCGCTTGCCAAGCAATCAGAAGCTTTGGGTGTTGATACCCTTGCTTTCAGCGCGCGCGTCGCAGGCGCGGGTTCGGCTGCATCGTGTCGATCATCCGCATGAAGTCATCAATGCGAATGATCCGCTCAAACTGAAAACCACAGCGGCCTTCGGCGATCCAGATCAGGTGTGCTTCGATCCGGCCGATTTCGGGCAAGCGAATGACTACCCGTTCGCCGCGTTGCAGTTCGGTATCACCCCTCGTCATGAAACCATGAGCCGAGAGGTTGACGATATGCAGTGGGACATCACCGAGCCGGCGATGTTCACCCATTACCTTGTGATCGACCGGATGCCGCGCCGCACGACGCAGGTCGGTGACCGATAATTGTGCTCCCGCGCTCATCGTGCACGCCTCCGAGGTCAGTTGACGACGGCTGCGTTTTGCCGGGAAATGGCAAAAATTAGGTAAACTCCGGCAAATTTTTGCCGGTCAGGCCTGCCGCAGGATGCCGTGCTTCTTCTTGCCAGAAGAAATGCGCACTTCGCCTTGCACAGTAATGTGCAGGTTTTCGTCGCTAACCGGCTCGCCATCGACGCGCGCGCCGCCGCCTGCAATCAGGCGCTTGGCCTCGCCCCGGCTGCCGGCGAAACCGATGTCAACCAGTGCATCGATCACGCTGATCCCCTCGGCGGAAACTTCCAGAACCGGCAGGTCGGCGCCCAGGCCACCGCCGCTGAAAGTTGCCGCTGCGGTCGCTTCGGCAGCCTTGGCTGCCTCATCGCCGCGGCACAGCCGGGTGATTTCATTGGCCAGGACAACCTTGGCCGCGTTGATCTCGCTACCCTGCAAGACTTCAAGCCGGGCAATCTCGTCCAGCGGCAGGTCGGTGAACAGGCGCAGGAACTTGCCCACGTCGCGGTCATCGACATTGCGCCAGTATTGCCAGAAATCCCACGCGGGCAGGGCATCTTCATTAAGCCAGACTGCACCAGCGGCGGTCTTGCCCATCTTGGCGCCGTCAGCCGTGGTCAGCAGGGGCGTGGTTACGCCGAACACTTCAACCCCATCCATGCGGCGGGCAAGTTCGATCCCGTTGACGATATTGCCCCACTGGTCGCTGCCGCCCATCTGCAGCCGCACGCCCATGTGCTTTTCCATGTGGCGGAAGTCATAACCCTGGAGGATCATGTAGTTGAATTCCAGGAAGGTCATCGGCTGTTCGCGTTCCAGCCGCAGCTTGACCGAATCGAACGTCAGCATGCGGTTGACCGTGAAGTGCGTGCCGACTTCCTGCAGCAATTCGATATAGCCCAGCTTGCCCAGCCAGTCGTGGTTGTTGACCATGATCGCGTCGGTCGGGCCATCGCCAAAGGTCAGCAGGCGATCGAAGATCGTCTTGATCGAGGCAATGTTGGCATCGATCGTCTCGTTTGAGAGCATCTTGCGGCTCTCGTCACGCCCGGTGGGATCACCGATCCGCGTAGTGCCGCCGCCCATCAGCACGACCGGCTTGTGCCCGGCCTGTTGCAGGCGGCGCAGCAGCATGATCTGGACCAGCGAGCCGACATGGAGCGATGGCGCGGTCGCGTCAAAGCCGATATAGCCCGGAACGATCTGCTTCGCGGCAAGGGCATCAAGGCCCTCGGCGTCGGTCATCTGATGGATGTAGCCGCGCTCGTCGAGCAGGCGGAGCAGAGTCGATTTGTAAGTCATGGCAACCTTCCGGGAATCCGGGCGCGCGCCTAGCACGGGGAAACCGGTTTGGAAACTTTCCGCCTGCTTTGCCATCCGGAATGTCCGGCAAATAATGTTCGTGGCATCACTGTTGAGGTCATCAGGAACGGAAACGCGCTGACGCTGACCTACCGGGTGGACTGTGCGGCGGACCTGCTTGCCCTGCCGCTTGCCGTTGCTCCTGAGCGGACGGACGGGTTGTGGCAGCACACCTGCTTTGAAGCGTTCATCAGCAATGGGGAGGGCGGCTATGCCGAGTTCAACTTCTCACCCTCTGGCCAATGGGCGGCTTACGATTTTGACGGCTATCGCAGCGGAATGTGCAATCGCGGCACACCGGCTCCGCTGATCGATTTTCAAGCGGATCAAGCCGGTGTCAGGCTGAACGCGAAGATCGATCTTTCCGGCCTGTCTGGCGCACTCTCCCTGACTGCGGTGATCGAGGAAGCTGACGGCACCAAGAGTTATTGGGCTCTGAACCACGCTGAGGGAAAACCGGATTTTCACCATCCCGCTTGCTTTGCTGCAAAGCTTCCGGCACCGGGAGAGGCATGAGGTTTGGCATTGATCGCCTGCTGGCGGATTCGTCCCTTCGTAAGCAACTGGAAGGCAGGCGCGTCGCCTTGGTGGCGCATCCGGCAAGCGTTACCGAGAACCTGACTCATTCGCTCGACGCGCTGATTGCGGCAGGGATCGAGGTCACTTCCGCCTTTGGCCCGCAGCACGGGTTGAAGGGCGACAAGCAGGACAACATGGTCGAAACGGCGGACGAGTTCGATCCTGCCTACAATATCCCGGTGTTCAGCCTTTATGGCGAAGTGCGCCGCCCGACCGCGCAAATGATGGACACGGCGGACGTATTCCTGTTCGACCTGCAGGACCTGGGCTGCCGCATCTATACTTTCGTCACCACGCTTCTTTATCTGCTCGAGGCCGCATCTGGCTCTGGCAAGGAAGTCTGGTTGCTGGACCGCCCCAATCCGGCAGGCCGCCCAGTTGAAGGGACGCTGCTGGTGCCGGGGCAGGAAAGCTTCGTCGGCGCTGGTCCCATGCCGATGCGTCATGGCTTGACGCTGGGCGAAATGGGGCAGTGGTTCATTGCCCACTTCAATCTCGATGTACCGTACCGCGTCGTGACGATGGAAGGCTGGGAGCCGGAAGGCCGTGGTTTTGGCTGGCCGGACAGCCGCATCTGGATCAACCCCAGCCCGAATGCTGCCAACGTCAACATGGCGCGGGCCTATGCCGGGACGGTCATGCTGGAAGGCGCGACCCTTTCCGAAGGGCGCGGCACGACCCGTCCGCTGGAAGTGTTGTTCGGCGCGCCGGATATAGACGCGAAGCAGGTTCTTGCCGAAATGCACCGACTTGCGCCGGACTGGCTGGCTGGCTGTGCCTTGCGCGAATGCTGGTTCACCCCGACCTTTCACAAGCATGTCGGACAGCTGTGCAGCGGCCTGATGATCCATGCCGAAGGGCACTTTTACGATCACCACGCCTTCCGCCCGTGGCGGCTGCAGGCGCTGGCTTTCAAGGCGATCCGCCAGCTCTATCCCGACTACGAGATCTGGCGCGATTTCCCTTATGAGTACGAATTTGAGCGGCTTGCCATCGATGTGATCAATGGCGGGCCGGCCCTGCGCGAATGGGTCGATGATCCTGCCGCAAGTCCCGCAGACCTTGATGCACTGGCGGGTGCAGATGAAGCGGCCTGGCGCGAAACGGCGCGGCCCTTCCTGCTCTACTGACGATTTCAAGACATACAGAACGAACAAAGAGACGGAGCGGTAATGACTGGAAAAGCAGGCGCGATTGCCAAGCTGGATAGGCCCACACGGCTTATGCTGTGGACCCTTCTGGTGGTTTACATTTTCAATTTCCTCGACCGGCAGATCGTCAACATTCTGGCCGAGCCGATCCGCAAGGATCTGGGCCTGACGGATACCCAGGTCGGCCTGATGACCGGTCTGGCCTTCGCTCTGTTCTACACCTTCCTCGGCCTGCCGATTGCGCGCTATGCGGACAAGCCCAGCACCGACCGTGGGCGGCTGATTGCCGTCGCTCTGGCGATCTGGTCGGGCATGACCGCGCTGTGCGGTATGGCCCAGAACTTCTTTCAGTTACTGCTTGCCCGCATTGGCGTTGGCGTGGGTGAAGCGGGCTGTACGCCTGCCGCGCACTCGTTGATTGCAGACCGCGTTCCGGCGGAGCGCCGCCCGGGCGCCATGGCGTTCTATGCGCTGGGCATTCCGATCGGTTCGCTGCTGGGCATGATGATCGGCGGCGTGCTGGCTGACACGATCGGCTGGCGCCAGGCGTTCCTGATTGTCGGCCTGCCTGGCGTAGTGCTCGCACTGGTGGTCATGGGTTTCGTCAAGGACAAGGGCCGCGTGGTCCGCGCCGATCATGCACAGTCGCAGGGCGAAAGCATCTTTGCCGCGATGGGTGAACTGCTGCGTTCGCCCGCCTATGTGATGCTGCTGGTGGCGGCCTCGGCCAGTGCTTTCCTGTCTTATGGCAAGAGTACCTGGACCACGATCTTCTTCCAGCGCACCCATGGCCTGACGCCGGGCGAAGTCGGTTTCTGGTTCGGTCTGTGGGGCGGGGTTGCCGGGATCTTTGGCACCTGGCTGGGCGGTTGGCTGGCTGACCGCTATGGCAAGATCGACCGCCGCCACATTATCACGGCTCCGGCGATTGGCATGGCGTTGGCGATCCCGGTTGCGATTTCGGCCTACTTTGCCACCGACTGGCGACTGTCGCTGCTGCTCCTGATGGTGCCGACCGTGATGAACTCGCTGTACTACGGCCCGGTCTATTCATCGGCGCAGGGCCTTGTTCCGGTGCGCCACCGCGCCACGGCCAGCGCGCTGCTGCTGTTCGGCCAGAACCTGATTGGCCTTGGCCTTGGCCCGCTGTTCTTTGGCATCCTGTCCGACTGGCTGCGCCCTGAATTCGGCGAGGATTCGGTCCGCTATGTGCTGTACGGGGCCGCGCTGCTGGGCATCATCCCGGCCGTGCTGTTCTGGATGCTGCGTCCGCGCCTTCACGCGGAACTGGATCGTCACACGTGATTGGCGACCCAGGCAATCAGCATGGCTGAAGGGAAAAGCAGTATCTGAGCCAAAAGGGTTCCGGCGAGGCGGCTGAGGCTGATCCAGACAATGGTTCGGCGGAACAGCGCCTCGCTGACCCGGCCTTCCACCGCGTCATCGGTCATCACCGATAGCTGCGGGTCGATCAGGGCGAAGAGCAGGATCGTGGCAAAACCGTTGATCACCGCCGAAAGCTGGCTGGCCGTGACGCGGAAATCGGGATTGAGATAACCCGCATAGAGCGAGGCAATCACGCCGACGGTCAGCAGGGCCTGGGCCAGACAATTGGCCAGCAGCACGTTCCAACTGACCCCGCGCTCCTTGGTCAGGGCGCGCAGTTGCTCCATCGAAGGCGGGTGCAGCGCATCGCGCACGGCCTTCAGGCCGGTTGGTGTCGCGGTCTTGAGGATCAGGCGCGTGGTCGAGCGGTGCTCCTGAAAATAGCCGATCGCGCGCGAGAAAAGGCGCTGCCCTGTCGGGACCAGAAAGATGCCAACCAGCACGGCCAGACTGGCAGAACCAAGAACGATCTGGAAATCGGTGAACAGCGATTCCCCGCCGCCTTCGGCAATACGTGTTTCAATGCGCTTGGCCAGAAATGGGCCGAGGAAGGAATTGGACGTACGGCTGACCAGCACCAGCATGTTGAACAGCGCAAAACTCAGCGCAATTCGCCGCGTGCGAACGCCGGCAATGCGGGCGGAATAGGCCAGCGTGCCGATCAGATTGATCGCGGCAGTCAGCAGGCAGATGATCAGCAACTGGGTGTCCATGGGCGGGATGTAGGGCCCGCGCCAAAGGCGCGCCAGTGCTAGTTGACGGTCTTCAACAAGGCCGGATCACCGATCAGATAGCTGGTCATCGATAGGGCGCCGTCAATCGTATCGTTGAATATCCCGACTTCATCACCGCGAAGTCTTGCGCCGACCGTGTAGAGCAGGGGCAGGTAATGTTCGGCACTGTTGATCGCCGCATGGGCTGCCTGATCGTCCGGGCCAAAGCGGGTGAGGGCCGCCGTATCGCCGGATACGACCGCCTGATTGATCCGTCCCTGAAAGGTGACAGCCCATTCGGGCCGCGTTCCGGAGAATTGCCGCCAAAGACTGAGGTTGTGAACCACATTGCCGCTGCCGATGATCAGCACGCCTTCGTCGCGGAGCGGGGCCAGAGCAGCAGCACGGGCGAGATGTTCATCGGGTGAAGCCGTGCGGTCGAGGCTCAGCTGGATCATCGGAATATCGGCGAGCGGGAACATCGGCTGGACCACGCCCCACGAGCCATGGTCGAAACCCCAGGTCGCATCGCGCCTGATCCGGTCCTCGCCCAGCAATGCAGCAACCCGTTCGACCAGTTCTGCGGAACCCGGTGCGGGATATTGCATTGCGTAAAGCTCGTCCGGAAAGCCGCTGAAATCGTGGATCGTGCGCGGCTGTTCCCCTGCCGTGACATGGCTGGCTCCCTGCGTTTCCCAGTGCGCGGAGACGACGAGAATTGCCTTGGGCCGGGGCAGGGCCTTGCTCAGCGCCTGCCATGCGGCACGCTCTGGCACGTCGGAAATCACGGTCATGGGCGAACCATGGCCAAGGAACAGGGCGGGAAGGCGGTTGGTCATGTCCCCCATGTGGGGAATTGTGCTGGCCAATCAAGCAAAGCTCTTCTTGGGGCGCCTCAATGCTTTTTGCGAGTCAGTTCCCGCATGGCATTGTCCAGTCCTTCCAGCGTCAGCGGATACATCGATCCACCGATGATCTCACGGATCATCTTGGTCGATTGTGAATAGGACCACTGCTTCTCGGGAACCGGATTGATCCAGACTGTCGCAGGATAGACATTGGCCACGCGCTGCAGCCAGGTTGCGCCGGACTCTTCGTTGAAATGCTCCACTGAACCGCCCGGATGGGTGATTTCATAGGGGCTCATCGCCGCATCGCCGACGAAGATGATCTTGTAGTCGTGACCGTACTTGTGGAGGATGTCCCAGGTATTGGTCCGCTCGGCCCAGCGGCGTTTGTTGTCCTTCCATACGCCTTCGTAAAGGCAGTTGTGGAAGTAGAAGAATTCAAGGTTCTTGAACTCTGCCGTGGCCGCGCTGAACAGTTCCTCGACCAGTTTGATGAACGGGTCCATCGAACCGCCAACGTCCAGGAACAGCAGCACCTTCACCGCATTGCGCTTTTCCGGGCGCATCCGGATGTCGAGCCAGCCCTGCCGTGCAGTGCCTTCGATCGTGCCTTCCAGATCCAGCTCTTCCGCCGCGCCTTCGCGGGCGAAGCGGCGCAAGCGGCGCAGCGCGACCTTGATGTTGCGGGTGCCCAGCTCGCGCGTATTGTCGAGGTTCTGGAACTCGCGCTTTTCCCAGACTTTCAGTGCGCGCTTGTGCTTGCTTTCGCCGCCGATCCGCACGCCTTCGGGATTGTAGCCGCTGTTGCCGAACGGGCTGGTCCCGCCGGTGCCGATCCACTTGTTCCCGCCTTCGTGCTTCTTCTGCTGGTCTTCGAGCCGCTTCTTCAGCGTGTCCATGATCTCTTCCCAAGAGCCGAGCGACTTGATCGCTTCCATCTCTTCAGGGGTCAGGAACTTTTCAGCGACGGCTTTCAGCCAGTCTTCGGGAATATCGACCGGGTTCTGGCCATAATTGGTCAGGATGCCCTTGAAGACCTTGTTGAAGACCTGATCGAACTTGTCGAGCAGGCCTTCATCCTTCACGAAAACCGCGCGGGACAGGTAATAGAACTGCTCCGGCGTCTGTTCGATCACGTCCTTGTCGAGCGCCTCCAGCAGCATCAGGTGCTCCTTGAAGCTGGCCTTGATGCCGGCGGCGCGCAGTTCGTCGACGAAATTGAAAAACACTGGAGCGGTTCCTTCCCCCTAGGGCGGGTAAAGCGCGGTCCTGCCGGACGGGATCAGTTCTGGCGGCGGGCCATGAAGGCCAGGCGTTCGAACAGCATCACGTCCTGCTCGTTCTTCAGCAGTGCGCCGTGCAGCGGCGGGATCGCCTTGGTCGGGTCCTTCTGCTGCAGCACGTCGAGCGGCATGTCTTCATTGAGGAGCAGCTTCAGCCAGTCGAGCAGTTCGCTGGTGGAAGGCTTCTTCTTCAGGCCCGGAACTTCGCGGACTTCGTAGAAGATATCCATCGCCTTGGAGACGAGGGTCTTCTGGATGCCGGGGAAGTGCACGTCGATGATCGACTGCATCGTCTCGCGGTCGGGGAACTTGATGTAGTGGAAGAAGCAGCGGCGCAGGAAGGCGTCCGGCAGTTCCTTTTCGTTGTTCGACGTGATGACCACGATCGGGCGTTCCTTCGCCGCAATCGTTTCATGGGTTTCGTAAACGTCGAACGACATGCGATCGAGTTCCTGCAGCAGGTCGTTCGGAAATTCGATGTCGGCCTTGTCGATTTCGTCGATCAGCAGGACGGGCAGCTTTTCAGCGGTGAAGGCTTCCCACAGCTTGCCCTTCTTGATGTAGTTGCGAATGTCGTGGACTCGTTCATCGCCCAGCTGGCCATCGCGCAGGCGGGCCACGGCGTCATATTCATAGAGGCCCTGCTGCGCCTTGGTCGTCGACTTGACGTTCCATTCGATCAGCGGCGCGCCAACTGCCTTGGCGATTTCATGCGCCAGAACGGTCTTGCCGGTGCCCGGCTCACCCTTGACCAGCAGCGGGCGGCGGAGGAGCACGGCGGCGTTGACAGCAACCTTGAGGTCATCGGTCGCGACATAGTTGCTGGTACCTTCGAAGCGCATGGGAACTCCCTGTCTTTTTAATCGTGCGATTAAGAACAGGGATAAGTCGCTTTATCGAGGCTGGCAAGAGGGCCTTGCAACGGCCCTGTGGGATCAGGCGTCGATCATGTCCGGATCGATTTCGGCCGCGCGGTTCTGGATGAACATGAAGCGCTGTGCCGGATCGCGGCCCATCAGCCGGTCGACGAGGTCCTTCACCGCAGCCCGGCCTTCATATTCCGGAGGCAGGGTAATGCGCAGCAGGCTGCGCTTGGCCGGGTCCATGGTCGTTTCACGCAGTTGCTGCGGGTTCATTTCGCCCAGGCCCTTGAACCGGCCGACTTCGACCTTCTTGCCCTTGAACAGGGTTGCTTCCAGTTCGGCGCGATGGGCATCGTCGCGGGCATAGGCGCTCTCTTTGCCCGCAGTCAGCCGGTAAAGCGGCGGCTGCGCCAGGTAGAGGTGCCCGCGCCGGACGATCTCCGGCATCTCCTGGAAGAAGAAGGTCATCAGCAGGGTGGCGATGTGGGCGCCGTCCACGTCCGCGTCGGTCATGATGATGATCCGGTCGTAACGCAGATTGTCCGGGTTGCAGTCCTTGCGAAAGCTGCAGCCCAGGGCGAGGCCAAGGTCAGCAATTTCGCTGTTGGCGCGGATCTTGTCTGCCGTGGCGCTGGCGACGTTCAGGATTTTGCCGCGGATCGGCAGGATCGCCTGGGTCTTGCGATCACGCGCCTGCTTGGCCGAGCCGCCTGCCGAATCCCCTTCGACGATGAACAGTTCGGTCTCCGCATCCCCTTCGCCGGTGCAGTCGGTCAGCTTGCCGGGCAGGCGCAGCTTGCGGGCATTGGTCGCGGTCTTGCGCTTGACCTCACGCTCGGCCTTGCGGCGCAGGCGCTCGTCCATGCGCTCCATCACCGCGCCGAGCAGCGCCTTGCCGCGCTCCATGTTCTCGGACAGGAAATAGTCAAAGTGATCGCGGATCGCGTTTTCCACCATCCGCGCAGCTTCCGGGCTGGTCAGGCGGTCCTTGGTCTGGCTCTGGAACTGGGGATCGCGGATGAAGACCGAGAGCATGACTTCGCTGCCCGTCACCACGTCTTCGGGCGAAATGTCCTTGGCCTTCTTCTGACCGATCAGTTCGCCAAAGGCACGGATGCCCTTGGTCAGGGCAGCGCGCAGACCCTGTTCGTGGGTGCCGCCATCGGGCGTAGGAATGGTGTTGCAGTAATAGCTGTAGGACCCGTCCGACCACAGCGGCCAGGCGACCGCCCATTCGACCCGGCCCTGTTCCTCGCCCGGGAAGTCCTGCGTTCCAGCGAAAAACTGGGTGGTGACGCATTCGCGCGTGCCGATCTGTTCCTTGAGGTGGTCTGCCAGACCGCCGGGAAACTGGAAAACGGCCTCTGCCGGAACATCTTCGCTGGCCAGGCTCGCGGCACACTTCCAGCGGATTTCAACCCCGGCAAAGAGGTAGGCCTTGGACCGAACCAGCTTGAACAGGCGAGCCGGCTTGAACTTGGCGTCCTCACCAAAGATTTCCGGATCGGGAATGAACGTGACCGAAGTGCCGCGCCGGTTGGGCGTGCCGCCCAGACGCTGCAACGGGCCAAGCGGCACCCCGCGCGAGAATTCCTGCGCGAACAGTTCCTTGTTCCGCGCCACTTCGATACGGGTCAGGGTGGACAGGGCATTGACCACCGAAACACCGACGCCGTGCAGGCCGCCCGAAGTGGCATAGGCCTTGCCCGAGAACTTGCCGCCCGAATGGAGCGTGGTCAGGATCACTTCCAGCGCCGACTTGCCCGGATATTTCGGGTGTTCGTCGACCGGAATACCGCGACCGTTGTCGGTAATGGTCAGGCGGTTGCCTTCTTCCAGTGTGACCTCGATCCGGTTGGCGTGACCGGCCACGGCCTCGTCCATCGCATTGTCGAGCACTTCTGCGGCAAGGTGATGAAACGCGCGTTCGTCTGTCCCGCCGATATACATGCCCGGGCGGCGGCGAACCGGCTCAAGCCCTTCGAGCACTTCGATAGCGCTGCCATCGTAGGAATCGCCCGTGCTGGCGGGAAGCTTGTCGAACAGGTCATCGGACATGCAACCGGCTATAGAACGCAAGGAATCCGCCGTGCAAGCGCGGCGCAGAGGTTTTCGTCAGTCCACGAACTTCTCTGGCGCGGGGCTGACGATGGTGACGCCGCCGGCGCGGGTCTCACGCACTTCCAAAGCGCGCTCGATCAGGCCGTTCGCGGAAAAGCGGAACGGTCCGTCAAGGCCAAGGAAGCCGCCGCGATCGGCCAGTCGATTGACCGGGAAAGGCACCCCGCCGCGCCATTCGCGCGCGATGCGCACGGTCAGCAGGACAGCATCATAACCCATGGTTGCCTGACGATAGGGCGAGCCGCCAAAGCGTGACTGATAGCTGGAGGTAAACTGCCGGTATCGGGTGTCGGGCAGGGCGGCAAACCACGCACCGCGCAGGGCGGCCGAGTTGCTGACAACGGGATCGCCGCTCCACAGGTCTGTGCCCAGGATGCGCAGACCCTTGGTGCCGCGCAGATTGCTGGCTGCCTGTGCGGCAATCTTGGGCGTATCGGCGATCAGGACGGCTTGAAACCCGCCCTTGGCCCTTAGCCGTGCTGCCGCACTGAGCACCGAACTGTTGCCGCGATCATAGTTGTCGCTGGCCACCAGGGTGCCGCCGACTGAGCGGACCGCATCCGTGTAGGCAGCAGCGGCGCGGCTGCCGAACTCGCCCTTTGGCGCGAGCAGGGCAAAGCGGTTGACGCCTTTATCGTGGGCAAACTGGACCACGCGCAGGATCGAGCTGTCCTGCGTGGTGCCCATGATGAACACATCGCGACCAGCCACGCGGGAATCGTTGGAAAAGGTGATCAACGGCACTTTGCCCGCACGGGCGACATCTGCGACGGCTGAAACCTCCTCCGTCAGCAGCGGGCCAAGGATCAGGCGGTTGCCTTCCTGCAAGGCCTTGCTGGTCGCAGCAGCGGCGCCCGCGCTGGTGTCATAGGTCGTGATCCGCACCGTCTGGGCATTGGTATCGAGGATGGCCATGGTCGTAGCATTGGCAATCGACTGACCCAGTTCGCTGCCGGGACCGCTCAACGGCACCAGCAGGGCAACACGGTGACGGGCCTTGTCTGGCGGCAGGCCGTCAGAAGGGCCGGCCTCCGGCGCGGGCGTGCCGCCTGGCCCCTTGGGAATGACATTACAGCCCGAGATCAAGGCAACGCCAATCAACAGGGTCATTGCCCTGCGGCTCATTCGCGCCTCGATCATACCTTGTCGCTCCCTCGTCGGCAGTCCATGTAGCGCCGATGGATCAAGCGCTAAAACCCGGCCTCTACATTGTCGCCACTCCGATTGGCAATCTGGGCGACCTTTCTGCCCGCGCTGCGGCGATACTCGGTGCCGTGGCTGCGGTGGCCTGTGAGGATACGCGGGTGACCGGAAAGCTGATGCAGCACATCGGCACCAAGACCAGGCTGATCCGCTATGACGATCACGCCAGCGATGCGACCCGCAATCACTTGCTGGCACTGGCGGCCGAACAGCCGATTGCCTTGGTCAGCGATGCCGGAACGCCGCTGATTTCCGATCCCGGTTACAAGCTGGTCCGGGCGGCGCGGGAGCAGGGGATTGCTGTCACCTCGATCCCGGGGCCGAGCGCGGCGATTGTCGCCCTGACTCTGGCCGGTCTGCCCAGCGACCGCTTTCTGTTTGCCGGATTTCTGCCAGCCAAGGACAAGGGGCGGCGCGATACCTTGTCCGAATTGGCAGGGGTAAAGGCGACGCTGGTATTCTATGAAACCGCGCCGCGGCTGATCGATACACTTCAGGCAGTTTCTGAAGTGCTGCCGGGCCGCGAAGTGGCCGTTGCGCGCGAGTTGACCAAGCTGTTCGAGGAATGCCGCGGCGGTTCTCCGGCTGACGTGATTGCGCATTACGCGGCCAATCCGCCCAAGGGAGAGATCGTGCTGGTCATCGCCCCGCCCGGTGAGCGCGAGGTCAGCGCCGACGATGCCGATGCCATGTTGCGCGAGGCTTTGCGCGAACTCAAACCCAGTCAGGCCGCCGCAGAAGTGGCCCGCGCGACCGGACTGGATCGCAAGGCGCTCTACGCACGGGCGATGGAGCTGAAGTGAGCAGCGGGGCTGAGCGCGAGGCACAGGGGCGGCGGGGTGAAGCTTTGGCCGCGTGGTATCTCCGTTTCAAAGGCTGGCGCATTCTGGCCCGTCGGGTGCGCAGTTCGCGCGGCGAGATCGATCTGGTGGCGCGGCGCGGTTCGGTAGTCGCCTTCGTCGAGGTAAAGTGGCGGGCAAGGGCGGCCGATCTGGATCAGGCGGTCGATCACTACCGGCTAAGGCGCGTCGCCGCAGCGGCCGAGGCGGTTGCCCACCGCTATGCAAAATGCGGCGATCAACAGCAGATTGACCTCGTCCTCCTTGCGCCGGGGCGCTTCCCACGCCACATGGCGAACGCATTGATGCTGTGATTGGAGCCTGTTTCAGATGAGCCTTCGTGTCGCCGTCCAGATGGACCCGCTGGAAAGCATCAACATTGCCGGGGATTCAAGCTTTGCCCTGATGGAAGCCGCGCAGGCGCGGGGCCATTCGGTCTATCACTATGACGTCAAGACGCTGGCCTATGATTGCGGTCGGTTGACCGCCTGGGCAGCGCCGGTCACGGTGCAGCGCGTTCCCGGCGATCATTTCGCGATGGACGGCCATCGCAAGATCGATCTGGTTGCCGATGTGGACGTGGTCCTGATGCGGCAGGATCCGCCGTTTGACCTGTCCTACATCACCGCCACCCATCTGCTTGAGCGGCTCGAAGGGCAGACCCTGGTGGTCAACGATCCTGCCAGCGTGCGCAATGCGCCGGAAAAGGTCTTCGTGCTCGATTTCGCGAAGTTCATGCCGCCCACGCTAATCGCGCGGCGGATCGAGGACGTGCGTGAATTCCACGCCCGCTATCCGGGCGACCTGGTGATGAAGCCGCTGCACGGTAATGGTGGCAAGGCAGTGGTGCGCATTCCCGCCGATGGATCGAACCTTAGCGCATTGATCGAACTGTTCGACAATGCCTGGGTTGAGCCGCATATGTTTCAGCCGTTCCTTCCCGAAATCAGCGAAGGCGACAAGCGTATCGTCCTGGTCGATGGCGAAGTGGCCGGCGCGATCAACCGCCGTCCGGGTGAGGGTGAGTTCCGCTCCAACCTTGCCGCAGGCGGCTATGCCGAGCCGACCACGCTTAACGCCCGCGAAGAGGAAATCTGCGCGGCGCTTGGTCCGGCATTGAAGGAGCGTGGGCTGGTCTTTGTCGGGATCGACGTGATCGGGGGCAAGTGGCTGACCGAAATCAACGTCACTTCCCCGACCGGGATCATGGCAATCGACCGCTTCAACGGTACCGATACACCGGGGCGGATCTGGGACGCCATCGAAAGACGCCTCCACGCCGCGCGCTGAGCCAAGCCCATGAACGAATGGATCATCCGCCTGATCGAGCAGGGTGGCTATTGGGGCGTCTTCTTCTTGATGGTGATCGAGAACGTTTTTCCGCCCATCCCCAGCGAAGTCATCATGGGCCTGTCCGGGGTAGCCGTGGCGCGCGGGACGATGAGCTTTTGGCCCTTGTTACTGGTCGGCACGGTCGGTTCGACGCTGGGCAACTACGTCTGGTTCATGGTCGGCGACAAGCTGGGTTATCGCCGCTTGCAGCCGCTGGTTGATCGCTGGGGGCGCTGGCTGACGGTGGAGTGGGAAGACATTGAAGAGGCTACTGCATTCTTCCGCCGCCACGGCCAGTGGATCGTCTTTGCCCTGCGTTTTTCACCGTTCCTGCGCACGATCATTTCGCTGCCTGCGGGCCTGACCCACATGCATCGCGGACTGTTCCTGCTGTTCACTTTCGTCGGCGCGGCAGTCTGGAATGCGGCGCTGATCATGGGCGGGCAATTCCTGGCCCGGTTCATGGAAGGATCCAGCCTGGTGATGGACGTGGTTGTGATCGGTGGGATCGCTGTGGCCGTAGTCGGTTACGTCTACCGCATCCTGACCTGGAAGCCGCGCAGTCAGTCGGAACGCGGGTGAGCGCTGCGATAGACGTCCAGCAGGGTCGCGGCGTCAACTTTGGTATAGATCTGGGTTGAACCCAGACTGGCATGGCCCAGCAATTCCTGCAGGCTGCGCAGGTCCGCCCCTGCGCCCAGCAAATGCGTGGCAAAGGAATGCCGCAGCGCGTGGGGCGTGGCGCTGGCTGGCAGGCCCAGGCTTACCCGGGCGCGGGCCATGGCTTTCTGGACCATCCCTTGCGCCAGCGGCCCGCCCTTTGCGCCGCGAAACAGCGGGCCTTCCTTGGGCAGCGGCCACGGGCATTTCTGCACATAGTCCGCCACGGCCTCGCGCACGATCGGCAGGATTGGCACGAGCCGCTGCTTGTTGCCCTTGCCGGTCACGGTCAGGGTTTCACCAAGCGGCAGGGCGCTGGCGGTCAGGGACAAGGCTTCGGCAATCCGCATCCCCGCGCCATAGAGCAGCAACAGCACGGCCCGGTCCCGCGCGCCGATCCATTCCTCGCTGGCGTCCTCGTCCACCGTGACAGCCAGATTGACCGCATCGTCGGGAGTGACCGGGCGCGGAATGCCCTTCTTCACGCGCGGCCCACGCATCCGGGGCGGGGCAGGGTTGGCCATTCCGGCCTGTTCGCGGGCAAAGGCGATGAAGCCCTTGAGCGCGGACAGTTCCCGCGCCGCGCTGGCATTGGTCAGGCCATCCGCACGCCGCCGGGCGAGCTGCTGGCGCAAGGCCGCCGCATCAAGCCGCGCCACCGCGCCCCAACTGGTGAGGTTTTCCGCATCGATCAGCCGCGCTGCTGTGGCGATATAGGCGCGGACCGTATGCGCGCTGCGCCTGCGCCCTTGCGAGAGGTATTGGTGCCACGCCTCAAGCAGGTCGGCGCGGGTCATGCCGCAACCAGATCGGCGGCGACCAGTTCGCCAAGCAGAGCATCCAGCAGTGGCATCCCAGCCTCGGTTACGCCAAGCCGCGGACCATCCTGCCACAGCAGACCCTGCCGCGCGTAGAACTCAACCTTGTCTGCATCGACCAAGTGTTCGGCAGGGAAACCGAACCGCCCGGACAGCCCGGCAAGGTCGAGGCCCTCGCGTAGGCGTAGGCCCATCAGCAATGCCTCGGAGGCTTGTTCACCGCGGCTCAATTGGCGCTCCTCGGCAATGCCATTGCCCTTGTCGGCCATGGCGGAAAGCCAGTTTTCCGGCTTCTTGTGCCGCACCGTCGCTATGCCGCCGCGCCGCCCGTGTGCACCGGGTCCAATGCCGCAATAGTCCTGATAGCGCCAATAGGTCAGGTTGTGGCGGCTCTCCTCACCGGGGCGGGCATGGTTGCTGATTTCGTAAGCGGGCAGGCCTGCCGCAGCTGTCATCTGCCGGGTCAGGTCGAACAGGTCTGCCGCCGCGTCATCGTCCAGCGGGGTAAAGTCGTTCTGCCGCACCATGGTGGCAAAGCGGGTGCCGGGTTCGATGGTCAGCTGGTAAAGCGAGAGGTGGCCGGTGCCGAAGGACAGGGCGCGGCGCAGTTGCTGCTCCCACGCCTCGGCGGTCTGGCCCGGCAGGGCGTAGATCAGGTCAAACGAAACGCGGCCAAAGCGCTGCTGCGCGACTTCCAGCGCGCGCAGTCCTTCATCGGCATTGTGCAGCCGCCCAAGGAAACGCAGCGCCTGATCGTCCAGCGATTGCAGGCCGAGCGAGACACGGTTGATGCCGGCACTGGCGAGAGCAGCGTAATTGGCCGCTTCTACGGAGGACGGATTGCCTTCCAGAGTAATCTCGATCCCGTCAGCAAACCGCCACAGTCGCTCTGCCTCTTGCAGCAGCACTTCGACCAGGGTGGGCGGCATCAGGCTGGGTGTGCCACCACCGAAGAAGATCGAGTCCAGCGGCTCACCGCCGGCCAGTTCATGCTCGTGCCGCATATCGGCCAGCAAAGCCGCCTGCCACGCTGCATGGTCGACGCTATCGCGGACATGGCTGTTGAAGTCGCAATAGGGACACTTTGCGAGGCAGAACGGCCAATGGATGTAAAGCGCGCGGGCCATGCCGCTTCCTAGCCGCCAAATTGCTCCGCGACTAGCTTGGCAAAGGCATCGGCGCGGTGGCTGATCCGGTGCTTTTCTTCCGGATCGATCTCGGCAAAGGTCTGGCTGTCGCCCTTGCGGACGAAGACCGGGTCATAGCCAAAGCCCAATGCCCCGCGCGGCGGCCAGGTCAGGCTGCCACGAACTTCGCCTTCATAGACGGCGCTTTCGCCATCGGGCCAGGCAATGGCCAGAACGCAGACGAACCGGCCAGAGCGGTCAACCTCTGGTCCCTGCTCGGACAGCAGGCCTTCGACCTTGCCCATGGCCATGTACCAGTCGCGGCCCGGTTCGCCTTCGAACCACTGCCGTTCGGCCCAGTCAGCGGTGTAGACCCCCGGACGCCCGCCCAGTGCATCGACGCAAAGGCCGGAATCGTCCGCCAGCGCCGGCAGGCCCGAACCTTCGGCCGCAGCACGCGCCTTGATCAGGGCATTCTCGATAAAGGTCGTGCCGGTCTCTGCCGGTTCGGGCAGGCCCAGCGACCCGGCCGAAACGCAGTTCATCCCATAGGGCGCGAGCAAGGCCGAAATTTCCTTCAGCTTGCCCGCGTTATGAGTGGCAATGACCAGCGTTTCAGAGCCGAGTTTGCGCATTGGCTTACTTCACCGCTTCCGCTTGCGCCGCAAAGATACGGTCGCAGCCGATCCGGGCGAGGCGCAGCAGGCGCAGCAGGGCTTCCTCATCATAAGTCGCGCCTTCTGCCGTGGCCTGAACCTCGGCGATCTGGCCGCCTTCGATCAGGACGAAGTTGGCGTCTGCATCGGCTGACGAGTCTTCGTCATAATCAAGGTCAAGCACCGGATTGCCGTTGAAGATGCCGCAGCTAACTGCGGCGACCTTGCGGGGCAGGGGGTCTTCGTTGATCAGGCCCTGGGCCATCAGCTTGTTCACCGCGATGCGCAGTGCCACCCAGGCCCCGGAAATGGCGGCCGTGCGGGTGCCGCCGTCAGCCTGGATAACGTCGCAGTCCAGCGTGATCTGGCGTTCGCCCAGCTTCTTCAGATCGCAGACCGCACGCAGCGAGCGACCGATCAGGCGCTGGATTTCCTGCGTGCGTCCGCTCTGCTTGCCCTTCGCCGCTTCGCGGGCGCCACGGGTGTGCGTTGCGCGGGGCAGCATCGAGTATTCGGCCGTCACCCAGCCTTCGCCCTTGCCGCGCAGCCATGGCGGCAGGCGTTCCTCGACCGAGGCGGTACAGATCACCTTGGTATGGCCAAAGGAAACCAGCACCGATCCTTCGGCGTGCTTGGTAAAGTGCGGTTCGAAACTGATGGTGCGCATCTCGTCGGGCGCGCGGCCGGAAGGTCGCATGGGTATCTCCATTGTCACCCAGAACCGTTCGCCCTGAGCCTCTTGCGGGCTGTCCTTACTTCTTCCGGCGCAGATGTGAAGTGCAGTGCTTCGACAAGCGCACCGCAAACAGGTATAAAGCGCACGGAATCATGAGCACGCCAGCGATTACCGAACTGACCACCCGCGCCCGCGAGATATTTCGCCTGGTGGTGGAAGGCTACCTGTCGACCGGACAAGCCGTAGGTTCGAAAACCCTGGCCGGAGCAGGAGCGCTCAACCTTTCGCCCGCTTCGATCCGGTCGGTTCTGCATGAACTGGAAGGGCTTGGCCTGCTTGCCGCGCCGCATACTTCGGCGGGGCGGCTGCCGACGGAGCAGGGGCTGCGCCTGTTCGTCGATGGCATCATGCAGGTGGCCGAACCGAGCGAGGAAGAGCGCGCGGCGATCGAACGCAGCGTGACTCGCCCCGGTCCGATCGAGGCTGCCCTTGAGGCAACATCGGCGCTGCTTTCCAACCTTTCCTCTGCCGCTGGCGTCGTCATGGTCCCGCGCCGTGAACAGGGGCTTGCGCATCTGCAACTGGTGCCGCTAGCGGTGGACCGGGTGCTGGCGGTGCTGGTCGGCACGGATGGCGCGGTGGAGAACCGGGTATTGTCCTTGCCGGTCGGCGTGCCGCCTTCGGTACTGGAACAGGCGTCCAACTACATTTCTTCGCACCTTGGCGGGCGAACCCTGCCCGAAGCCGTGCGGGCCATTCGCGCCGAGATTGCCTCGGGCCAGACCGCGCTTGATGCCGCGAGCCGCGATCTGGTCGAGCGGGGCCTTGCCGTATGGAGCGAGGATGCACTAAGCCGTCCGGTGCTGATCGTGCGCGGCCAGGCCAACCTGCTGGACGAAACCGCGCTGACCGATCTGGAACGGGTGCGCCTGCTGCTTGACGACCTTGAGAACAAGCAATCAATTGCGGACCTGCTGGATTCCACGCGGGATGCACAGGCGACACGCATTTTCATCGGGGCAGAGAACCGGCTTTTCGCGCTTTCCGGCTCGTCAGTGATCGCGTCACCCTATCGCGACCGCGACGGACGGGTGGTTGGCGTAGTGGGGGTTATCGGCCCGACGCGGTTGAATTATGCGCGGCTAGTCCCCATGGTGGATTTCACGGCCCAGTCGCTGGGCAAATTGATCGGATAGACAGGTTTTTGACTGACATGAGCGAAGATACCAAGCCGCAGAACGATCCCGCGGTTGAAGCCGAATTGGCCGGAGTGCCGGACGAACTTCTCGACAAGGGAACCGACAAGCTGGGCGATGCGCTCGACCGGCTGCGCGAAGACCTGGAAGCGGCCAAGCAGGAAGTGCTTTACGCCAAGGCAGAAACCCAAAATGTCCGGCGCCGTCTGGAAAAGGACATCGCCGATACCCGCGCCTATGCGGCAACCTCGTTCGCCCGCGACATCCTCTCCGTTTCGGACAATCTTGCCCGTGCGCTGGATTCCATCCCGGCCGAACTGCGCGAGGATGACAAGCTGAAGAACCTGGTCGCCGGGATCGAAGCCACGGCCCGCGAACTGGACAAGGTCTTTGGCCTGCACGGCATCAGCCGCATCGCCGCGCTGGGCCTGCCGCTTGATCCGAACCAGCATCAGGCCATGCTGGAAGTTCCCCATGCCGAAGCCGAACCCGGCACCGTGCTGCAGGAACTTCAGGCCGGTTACATGATCAAGGACCGTCTGCTGCGTCCGGCGATGGTGGCTGTGGCGAAGAAGCCGGATTAATATTAAGAGGCTGCGGATTTCCGCAGCCAAGGTATTCATATCGGCAGTCAGTCTGCGCAGTCCTTCTAATGTGAAGAGCCGCGCGGTTTGGCTGCCGGTTGTACAATGCCTCATATTTATGAAGCAGGCGCGTTGGTCATTTCCAATCACAGCCAACTGCAATGTCGAATGCACGATGTCGTTGCGCAATTCATTGATTGCCATGCAGCCGTCGAGCAGTTTCAAGAGCTTCTCGAGTTTTTCTTTAGATAAATTTGGTGACGGCTTTATCTTTCGGAGATGTGCCAGTTTTTGGCCGAAAGATTCCGTCCCGACTTTGCCGCCTGTCCGCTCAATAATGCAGATCAGTGCCTCTTCTACAGTCGAAAAAGCATCGATACATTTGCTTCGATTGCGATGAAATGCGTCAATACCGGGACGTGGCGCAGCTTGGTCATTCATTCTTTGGTGAGTTAGTTCAAATTTATGACTTCATTGTAAACTTCTGAAGCTTGCCAGCAATTCATAAGCCGCAGCGTCACTAACCCCGGCCAGCTTGGCCCCGTTCCGGAGCAGGAACGCGTGGCGCACAATCTCTGCCTGCTGCTCGATACCATAGCGATGCAGCGGCCAGCCCTGTTTCAGGCTGTAATCATAGCGGCGGGAAAAGGGGCGGCGCAGGATCAGGAACCAGCGGCCCTGGGTCTGGACCTGCCAGACGTGGGTCATCTCGTGGATGAAGTGGCCCTGCAGTCCCAGGTCGGCCGAGCTGAAATCATCGCGATAGCTGGGTGACTGCGGGTGGAAATGCAGATGCCCGCGCGGTGCCATGGTGACGCGGCGGGGTTGAAACGGGAACCAGCGCCGCCGCCGGACCGTCACCCGGTAGCAGTCTATCGCATCGCCGAATACCGAGCGGACCAGTGAAACCTCGCCAGCGGTCAGCGGACGCTTGCCGCCGACCGGGCAGAGGTGTTCAGTCTCGCTCAGTGGCTGCTCCCGTGATCCATGCCGCCCATGCTTTCCAGCTTGAGCGGGGCGGAAACCTTGTCCCCATCGCTGAAGGTCACGGTCATTTCGGTGGTGCCGCCAGCTTGCAGCTTGCCATCGAGTTCAAAGGCCATGACGTGCAGTCCGCCGCGTTCGAACTTGAGCGTGCTCTTTCCTTCAACGTCCAGCCGTTCGACCGGCTTCATCTGCCCGCCGACAGTTTCGTGAACCTCGGTCTTGCCTACGCCGTCGATCGCGATCGAGGCGATCGCAACCTTGGCCTCGCCGCCGTTTTCCAGCGTGAAATAGACGCCGCCCGGATTGCCGCTGACGGCCGGCAGGATCATCTTGCCTGCGCTGATGGAAATGCCCGGCTTGGCTTCGGGGGCTGCCGTCGGTGCGGCCTTTTCCTCGTCCTTGGCGCCGCCGCAGGCAGCCAGCGCAAGCACGGAAAGCGAAGCGGCGAGGGGCAGGGCAAAGCGGCGGGCGATGGTCACGATTGCGGTCCTTTCAATGCGGATTGCATTTGCGTTGCTTGCTAAACGCGCGATGCCCTTGTGCCAAGCAAAACCACACCTATATCGCGCCTTGAAGAGCCGCCAGGCCGCCTTGCCGAATTGTTGGGAGGCGAACAGACGCGGTGTCGTTGAACGTACAAGGATGGGGTTCAAATGGGTAAAGTAATCGGTATCGACCTTGGCACCACCAACAGCTGCGTTGCCGTGATGGACGGCGGCAAGCCCAAGGTTATCGAAAATTCGGAAGGTGCGCGCACCACGCCCTCGATCGTCGCTTTCACTAAGGATGGTGAGCGCCTGATCGGGCAGCCGGCCAAGCGCCAGGCGGTGACCAACCCCGACAACACTATTTTCGCGGTAAAGCGCCTGATTGGCCGCCGCTTTGACGATCCCATGACCAAGAAGGACGTGGAGCTCGTTCCCTATTCGATCACCAAGGGCAAGAACGGCGACGCATGGGTCGCAGCGGGCGGCGAAGACTATTCGCCCAGCCAGATCAGCGCCTTTACCCTGCAGAAGATGAAGGAAACCGCCGAAAGCTATCTGGGTGAAACCGTAACCCAGGCAGTCATCACGGTTCCGGCCTACTTCAACGACGCACAGCGCCAGGCGACCAAGGACGCCGGCCAGATCGCCGGTCTTGAAGTGCTGCGCATCATTAACGAACCGACTGCGGCCGCACTGGCCTATGGCCTAGACAAGAACGACGGCAAGACCATTGCCGTTTACGACCTTGGCGGCGGCACCTTCGACGTTTCGATCCTCGAAATCGGCGACGGCGTGTTCGAAGTGAAGTCGACCAACGGCGACACCTTCCTGGGCGGTGAAGACTTCGACACGCAGGTCGTCGAATACCTCGCCGATCAGTTCAAGAAGAAGGAAGGGCTGGACCTTCGCACCGACAAGCTGGCTCTGCAGCGGCTGAAGGAAGCCGCCGAAAAGGCCAAGATCGAACTGTCGAGCGCGCAGACCACCGAAATCAACCTGCCGTTCATCACGGCCCGCATGGAAGGCGGCGCAACCACGCCGCTCCACCTGGTCGAAACGATCACCCGGGCCGATCTGGAAAAGCTGGTTGCGAACCTGATCGAGCGCACCAAGGAACCGATGCGCAAGGCTCTGGCCGATGCCGGTTTGAAGGCTTCGGACATTGACGACGTCGTGCTGGTTGGCGGTATGACCCGCATGCCGCGCGTCCGCGAAGTGGTGAAGGAGTTCTTTGGCAAGGAACCGCACACCGGCGTGAACCCGGACGAAGTCGTGGCCATGGGCGCGGCGATTCAGGCTGGCGTTCTGCAGGGCGACGTCAAGGACGTGCTGCTGCTTGACGTGACCCCGCTGTCGCTGGGCATCGAAACGCTGGGCGGCGTGTTCACCCGCATGATCGATCGCAACACCACGATCCCGACCAAGAAGAGCCAGGTATTCTCGACCGCCGAGGACAACCAGCAGGCCGTGACGATCCGTGTGTTCCAGGGCGAGCGCGAAATGGCGAGCGACAACAAGCTGCTCGGTCAGTTCGACCTGGTTGGCATTCCGGCTGCCCGCCGCGGCGTGCCGCAGATCGAAGTCACTTTCGACATCGACGCCAACGGCATCGTCAACGTGTCGGCCAAGGACAAGGGTACCGGCAAGGAACAGCAGATCAAGATCCAGGCCTCGGGCGGTCTTTCGGATGCGGACATCGACCAGATGGTCAAGGACGCAGAGAAGTTTGCCGAAGAGGACAAGAAGCGGCGTGAAGCGGCAGAAGCCCGCAACAATGCCGACAGCCTGGTTCACGCGACCGAGCAGCAGCTGGCCGAACATGGCGACAAGCTCGATGCCGATCTCAAGTCGGAAATCGAAGCCGCCATTGCCGAAGCCAAGACTGCGATCGAAAGCGGCGACGCCGAGCAGATGACTGCCAAGACCCAGGCCCTGACCGAAAAGGCCATGAAGATGGGTCAGGTGATCTATGAAAAGGAGCAGGCCGCTCAGGCTTCTCCGGGTGCTCAGGGCGCGGCCGGTGCCGATGCTGCTGATGATGTCGTCGACGCCGAATTCTCGGAAGTTGACGAGAACAAGGGCTAAACAGGCCATGGATCGGGCCCGTTGCCGCACAGCGTTGCGCGGCAGCGGGCCTGATTGTTGAGGGGCGACCATGTCTGTCGAAGCCGATTATTACGAACTTCTAGAAGTAACCCGCACTGCGGACGATGCGACGATCAAGTCCTCGTACCGCAAACTGGCCATGCGCTGGCACCCGGACAAGAACCCGGGCGACGCCGATGCCGAGGCCAGGTTCAAGGCGATCAACGAAGCCTATGACTGCCTGAAGGACCCGCAAAAGCGCGCGGCCTATGACCGTTTCGGCCACGAAGCGTTCAAGCAGGGCATGTCGGGCGGCGGCGGTCCGGGCGCTGGCGCGGGCTTCTCTGACCTTGGCGATATTTTCGAAACGATCTTTGGTTCGGCCTTTGGTGGTGGCGGTGGACGCCAGCAGCAGCGGCGCGGGGCCGACCTGCGCTATGACATGGAAGTGGATCTCGACGAGGCATTCCATGGCAAGCAGGCCGAAATCGAGATCGAGGTTTCGACGAGGTGCGAACCGTGCGACGGTTCCGGTGCAGAGCCTGGTACCGGCACGCGGCGCTGCAACCTGTGCGGTGGCCACGGCCATGTTCGCGCGCAGCAGGGCTTCTTCATGGTCGAGCGGACCTGCCCGACCTGCCACGGGCGCGGTGAAGTCATCGAAAAGCCGTGCCGCAGTTGCCGGGGCGAAGGCCGCGTCGATACCCCGCAAAAGCTGGAAGTGAACATTCCGCAGGGCGTCGATACCGGCACCCGCATCCGCCTTGCTGGCAAGGGCGAGGCCGGAGCCTTTGGCTCACCGCCGGGCGACCTTTACATCTTCATCCACGTTCGCCGTCACGGCGTTTTCGAGCGTGACGGGACGACCTTGATTACCCGCGTGCCGATTGCCTTCACGACGGCGGCTTTGGGCGGCGAGATCGAGATTCCGGGGCTGGACGGCGAAAAGTTGGAGATCGACATTCCTGCCGGCATCCAGTCCGGCAAGCAGCTGCGCAAGCGTGGTGCCGGGATGCCCGTCCTGCAAGGGCGCGGGCGCGGCGATCTGGTGATCGAGATTATCGTCGAAACCCCGACCAAGCTGACCGCCCGGCAGAAGGAATTGCTGCGCGAGTTGCAGGAAACCGAAACGGGTGAGGAAACGCCCCAGTCCAAGGGCTTCTTCGACCGGATCAAGGAAGCGTTCGGCGGTTGATACAGGCTTCGACAAGCTCAGCCAGAGCGGGGTTGGCTAAAGTTCCCGCTCACCCTGAGCCTGTCGAAGGGAGTTATCCAACGCCCTAAGGTGCAGTCCCCAGCACTTCTTCGCGCAGGCCAGCCAGCAAGGCAGGATCAACGCGTTTCAGGGTTTCCTCTTCGTCCAGTACGGCGAGGAAGCCCTCGCGCTTGAACCGCGCCAGTTCCGCTCCGTCCAGCACGATGCCATCGGGCAGGGCCGAGGCAACAAGGTCCATCATCCGCTCAACCCCGTGCAAGCGCCCCCAGACGTAATCGTTCTCGCGGTAGGCGCGGCTGAAAAATGCGCCGAAGTTATAGAACTCGGTCCCGCGCAGCATGGATGCCGTACCGCCCGCACGGATCGAGGTGCAATCGTCTGGCGAAATTCGCCCGACCTTGGCCGGTTCGAACTCATTGGTCCCTTCGCCGCGCAGCAGGGGCAGGGTAACCATGTCATAGAACGGGAAGCCCAAGTAGGTCAGCAAAATGCGCCGCTTCAGCTCCGGCGGTACGCTCGCCAGCGCCTCGACCAGCAGGGCATCCACCACTACGTCGGTTGCGGCCAGTTGCCGGCGATTGGCAATGGTTGAGAGGACCAGTTCCGGATCTTCCATCACCTCTCGGGCAACCGTCCCAAAGTCGGCGCCGAGCGCGCCGCTGGTTTCGCGGTCAAAGTAAAGCGACAGGGCCTGGTAAACCACATTGCGCGCATTTTCCCGTGCTTCGGGCGCGGCGGCGTCGATGTCGTCCCAGTCTTCCGACAGGCGCCGCGCGAGCAAGCGCAGACGCCGAATGCGGAAACCAAGGTCATGGTCGCGGAAGAAGTCGATGGCGGCACTGCTCGCCCCGCCACGCGCGCTGCCGATCTGGTCCAGCCCCTGCGTTGTCAGCGAGGCTGCCAGCCGGTCGGCAATCGGATCGGGATTGGGCAGCATCAGTTCGGGTGCAGCGGCAAGGATCGTCTCCGCCAGACCGCTGACGATCCCGGCCAGCTTGACCTGGGCATAGGCCTGAAAGGTGAAACCGGCGCGCTCTGCTGCTGCTTGCTGCGCCTTTGCCCGCCACGTGGTCAGCCGCTTTACGGTTGGCCGGTCAAGGAACAGGGTCCGGCCAAACAGACGCTCGACCGTTTCTTCCACTTCGGGGCGCAGCGAATCGACTATAGCCTTGAGCTTGGCCTGCTGACGCGAGGCGCGCTGGATTGCCTCCAGATTATCCCGCACCGGCTGTTCGCGCGGGATCGAGGACAACGAGCCGAAGATCATCTGGAAAAAGCCGGGCGGGCGCGGATCGCCGTGTCGCCTGCCGCCAACCTCGTCCGGATGCGGATCGATATAAACGAAGCGGCGGTCCACCTCGCGCTGGGCCGGGCGATCATGCAGCACGCCCATCGCCTCGGCAAAGGGTGCATTGACCAGCACGGAGCCGTCGATCAGCGCGACCTGCTCCGCCTCGCCGCGGTGGCTGTGTTCGGGCATGATCCGTTCGATAAAGGCGGTGCGGCTGGGCCATGCATCGCCTTTTTCTGCGGCCAGTGCGTCAATCTCGCGCAGTTGCAGGGCAGGAAAGGCACCGGGGAAGCTGGCCGTGGCGCGGGCGGCGAGGACCAGTTCCAGCGTAGGGGCAATTCCGGTTCCTGGCTCGGCCGGGGTGACTGAACGAAAGCCAATGGACAGGCGATGTTCGCTTTCCTCGATGGTCTTGGGACTGTGCAGATGCAGCGTCTGGGCGTGTCCGGCAAAGTCGGTGGCTGTCACGAACAGGTCAATGGGATGGCCGGTGGGCAGCAGCGGCGCATCGGCCTCTCCTGCGGCCATAGCATCCAGCGCTTCGGACAGCAGTCTGGAGAAACCCAATCCGCCAAAGGGCGGCTCGAACCAGCGCGAGCGGATCAGGCGCGACAGCTTGGCCCGCACTTCGCGGCGTGTTTCCGGGGCAACACTGGCTGAAACCAGATTGCCCGGGCGCTTGAGCAGCCAATAGACGATCGGCATGGCCCAGAACTTGGCAATGCGCGATCCGGGACGGGCATCGGGATCGAGCAGCACATCAGCATCGGCGCGTTCCAGCCACAGCTTGGTCAGGGGTTCGAGACTTTGGCCCGAATGGACCGCCTGGGCCAGAAATACCCCGTTAATCCCGCCAGCGCTGGCCCCCGCAACGATATCGGGCAAGACACGCAGACGCAGTTTGAAGTGACGCTCAATCCGGTCGAGCAGGCGCTGATAGACTTCCTCGGTTCCGCCCTTGATCGCGGTACCACCATGAAAGGCGCGGCTGGCGCGGGCCAGCTTCCACAGTTCCTTGGTTACGCCGTGCATGTAAACGGCAAGGCTGACCCCGCCATAGCAGACCAATGCGATGCGGAGTTCCTTTTGACGCATAGACACCTCTTTCCACGTCCTATGCGCGCTGGCAATTGCGTTCTTATTACGTTCCAATTAGGGGGAGGCCATGGCCAAACCGAAACGCCGATATATTTGCCAGGCTTGCGGCAGCGTAACCCACCGCTGGCAGGGACAATGTCCTGACTGTGGGGAGTGGAACACGCTATCGGAAGAAGCCCCCGCAACGGTCTTTTCGGCCAAGCATGACCTGTCCTCGGGCGGGCGCCCGATCACCTTTGAAGCGCTGGATGCGCCGGGTGAAGTGCTGAAGCGCAAATCGACCGGTCTGGCGGAATTCGACCGCGCCCTGGGCGGAGGCTTGGTGCCGGGTTCTGCCGTGCTGATGGGCGGCGATCCCGGTATCGGGAAAAGCACCCTGTTGCTGCAGGCTGCAGCGAAAATCGCGATGAGCGGCTCCAGCGCGGTCTATATCAGCGGCGAGGAAGCGGCCGGACAGGTGCGGATGCGCGCGGATCGGCTCGGCCTTGCCGGAGCGCCGATCATGCTGGCTTCGGCCACCTCGGTGCGCGACATTCTGACCACGCTTTCCGGCATGGCGCCGCCTGCGCTGCTGGTGATCGATTCGATCCAGACCATGCATTCCGACCAGATCGAAGGTGCGCCGGGTACGGTCAGTCAGGTCCGCGCCTCGGCCTTTGAACTGATCCGCTACGCCAAGGAAAACGGCACTGCGCTGGTCCTGGTCGGTCACGTCACCAAGGACGGCTCCATCGCCGGCCCGCGCGTGCTGGAACACATGGTCGACGTGGTGATGAGCTTTGAAGGAGAGCGCAGCCACCAGTACCGCATCTTGCGCAGCATCAAGAACCGCTTTGGCCCGGTGGATGAAATCGGCGTTTTCGCAATGGAGGGGCAGGGGCTGGCCGAAGTCGGCAATCCTTCAATGCTATTCCTGTCAGGACGTGATTCCCCGGTGCCGGGTAGCGCGGTTTTTCCGGCAATCGAGGGGACGCGCCCGGTTCTGGTTGAAGTGCAGGCGCTGATCGTCCGCCTGCAAAGCGGGGCGACTCCCCGCCGCGCTGTCGTGGGCTGGGACAATGGCAGGCTGGCCATGCTGCTGGCCGTGCTGGAAGCCCGCTGCGGGCTCAATTTCTCTTCTGCCGAAGTCTATCTGAACGTCGCGGGCGGTTATCGGCTGGCCGACCCGGCGGCCGACCTTGCCGTTGCAGCCGCGCTGGTTTCGGCTTTGGCCGATCGCCCGCTGGCGGCAGATGCGGTCTGGTTCGGCGAAGTATCGCTGGCTGGCGAGATTCGCCCGGTCGCCCATTCGTCCATCCGGCTGCGCGAATCTGCCAAGCTTGGCTTTGGCCGCGCTTATGGTCCTGCCGATGCCAGCGGGGGCGAAGGCGGCAAGTTTACCGGGCTGTCGCTGCTGCCAAATCTCGTTGACCGCATTGTCGGTGCCGCATAGTTTCCGGCCCGACATGACAGGCTTCGACATCGCAGTTCTCATTCTGGTCGGCCTAGGCGCGATCACCGGCTTCATGCGCGGCTTCATTCAGGAAGTCCTGGCGCTGGGGGCATGGGTTATCGCCCTGTTTGCAATCCATAATCTGCATACGCCAGTGACGCTGGCGCTGGAGCCCTATGTCGGCAATGGCAGTGGCTCGGCAGTGCTGGCTTTCGCGATCCTTTTGCTGGTTCCCTATGCAGTTGTGAAACTGCTCGGAAACCGTCTGGGAGAGGCGAGCCGCAACTCGGTGCTTGGTCCGATTGATCGCTTGCTTGGTTTTGGTTTTGGCGCGGTGAAGGGCGTTGTGATCGTGGTCATGGCCTTTTCGCTTGTGGCATTGGGCTATGATACGATCTGGGGTGCCGCTGGCCGACCGACCTGGATAACGCAGGCCCGCGCCTATCCCTTCGTCAATGCGGGCAGCGAATATCTCGTCTCGATGATTTCGGAACGGCGCAAGGAAGCCGCTCAGGCCGAGGCGGAGCGGATGGGCAAGAAAGCGGTCAAGAAGAAGCTTTCGGAAAAGTGAGCGCTACGGCCAAGCTTTACACCCCGCAAGTGCTGGCGCTGGCAACCGCGCTTGCCGATTTTCCGTTGGACAGCGGGCTTGCTCTGCGTGGCAATGCCCGCTCGCCAGTCTGCGGTTCGGCCATCGACATGGGCCTTGATCTGGACGGCGAGGGGCGAATTTCCGCGCTTGGGATGAAGGTTCATGCCTGCGCTATCGGACAGGCGGCCGCGGCCCTTTTTGCCCAGTCGGCGGCGGGAAAGTCGCGGCAGGATATCTCCCGGGCGGAACAGCAAATCGCGGACTGGTTGCGCGATGGCGCGGCTGTATTGCCGGAGTGGCCCGGGCTTGAAGTGCTTGAGGCGGCGCGGAATTATCCCGCTAGGCACGGTGCGATCCTCTTGCCGTGGAAGGCTGCGTTGGCCACACTTCCCTAAGCGCTGCCTCGCGGCTAGAGCAGCGCGATAAACAAGGGGAGAATTCAGGATGTCCGCTGTCGCAGAGGCTCAGCACGCCGAACCCAATGCCAAGGAAATGCGGCTCGTCATCGCCGCCTCGTCCGCTGGCACGGTGTTCGAATGGTACGATTTCTTCATCTACGGCACGCTGGGCGCGATCCTCTCCAAGACTTTCTTTCCCGCCGGCAATGCCACGCTGGAAATGCTGCTGTTCTGGCTGGTCTTTGCGGTCGGCTTTGGCTTCCGCCCGCTGGGCGCGGTGCTGTTCGGCTATCTGGGGGACAAGCTGGGGCGCAAATATACGTTCCTTGTCACGGTTAGCCTGATGGGGGTCGCCACGGCGGGGGTCGGCCTGATCCCCTCGGCGGCCAGCATCGGGTATTGGGCACCGGCCATCGTGATCTTCCTGCGCATCCTGCAAGGGCTTGCGCTGGGCGGGGAATATGGCGGTGCGGCGATTTACGTTGCCGAACATGCCTCTTTTGCACGGCGCGGCTATCAGACCAGTTATATCCAGGCCAGCGTGGTCGGCGGCTTCGTGCTCAGCCTGATCGTCGTGCTGGGCTGCAAGGCGATCATGAGCGCCGAAACCTGGAATGAGTGGGGCTGGCGCGTGCCGTTCCTGCTTAGCCTGCTGCTCCTCGCCATTTCGCTGTGGATGCGCTTCAAGCTGTCGGAAAGCCCGGTGTTCAAGGCGATGAAGGAAGAAGGTGAGATTGCCGGCAATCCCTTTGTCGAAAGCTTCACCTATCCGGGCAACAAGCGGCGCATTTTCATCGCCCTGTTCGGCATTGCTGCTGGCCTGACGGTGATCTGGTACACGGCCATGTTCTCTGGCCTGTCGTTCCTGAAATCGGCCATGCATATCGAAGACACGACTGCCGAAATCCTGGTCGGCATCGCGGCTGCGCTTGGCATGGGCTTTTTCCTTTATTTCGGCCACCTGTCCGATCGGATTGGCCGCAAGAAGCCGATTGTCATCGGCTATGCGCTGACCCTGCTGCTGCTGTTCCCGACCTATTGGTTCATCGGCAGCGTGGCCAAGGACCCGGCGCAAAGTGCGGCCGTGGAATGGACCCTGCGCGGGCCGGACTGCTCCTATTCCCCCTTTGCAACGACGCAGGAAACGCGCTGCGGCAAGCTGATGGGCGACTTTGCCGGGGCCGGGGTGCCCTATACGCTGGAAAAGAGCGAACGACTGGAACTGGTCGCAGGCGGCACCCGCGTGATTGCGCTGGATGACATCAATCTGGACGATGCCAAGGCCCGCAAGGCCGAAGTCGAAGCCCGCGCCGGACAGACCGTGTTCAACTTTGCCAAGCACAAGCCGGACTTCGTGCAAGGCGCCTTGATCGTCGCCGGTTTGCTGCTGCTGATGGCACTTTCCGGTGCGACCTATGGCCCTGTTGCGGCTCTGCTGGCCGAAATGTTCCCGCCGAAAGTGCGCTATTCCTCGATGTCGATCCCCTATCACATCGGGACGGGCTATTTTGGTGGTTTCCTGCCGTTCATCGCAAGCTATATCGTCGCCCGCACCGGCGACCCCTATTCGGGCCTGTGGTACACCTGGGTGGTCGTGCTGGTTGCAATGATTGTCGCCTGGTGGGGCCTGCCAGACGGAAAACCAAAGGACTTTGCACCAGATGAATCCTGAACCGCAGCTGCGCCTGAAACTGGATGAAGCAGCGCTGGTGCATAACTGGCAGCGGCTTGACCAGCTTTCGGGAGCAGCGCGGGCAGGGGCGGCGGTAAAGGCCAATGCCTATGGCCTGGGTGCGCCGCGCGTGGCGCGCATCCTGCGCGATGCCGGGTGCCGCGATTTCTTTGTTGCCCATGCGGCGGAGGCGGCGGAACTGAGCGGCATTGTCGATCCGGGGCAGGTGTCGATCCTGCATGGCCCGCAAAGTGCGGCAGAGGCACAGTGGATTGCGGCGCAGGGGTTCAGGCCGGTCATCAATTCGATGCGGCAGGCGGAATTTTGGAACGCTGCCAGTTCTGCTCCCTGTGACCTGATGGTCGATACCGGGATGAGCCGCCTTGGCCTGAGCGCGGAGCAACTGTCCGCGCCTGTGGTTGTACAGCTCAACATTGCCACAGTCCTTTCCCACCTCGCCCGGGCAGAGGAGGACAGTTCACTTAATGCCTTGCAGCAAAGTCGCTGGTTGGCCGCCTGCGCCGCCTTGGGCCGGGGTGATCGCAGTCTGGCGAATTCTGCCGGGATCATGCTGGGCGCAGATTTCCACGGGGACGTTACCCGTCCGGGGCTGGCGCTTTATGGCGGCGTGCCGTGTGAAGCGCTTGGCTCTGAAATCCGGCAGGTCGCCTATCCCGAGGCTCGCATCATCCAGATCCGTCAGGTCGAGGCCGGGGCCGGGATTGGCTATAACTCCACCTTTATCGCCCCGCGGGACATGCGGGTTGGCATTGTCGCGATAGGCTATGCCGATGGCTATCTGCGGTGCTGGTCGGGCAAGGGAACCATGCTGGCCGGGGGCAAGAGCCTGCCGGTGCTGGGCCGGATCTCGATGGACATGACAGCGATCGACCTGGGTGATGCGCCCGAAATTGGCGAAGGTGATTGGGTTGCTGCGCAATATTCGATGCCGCAGGCTGCAGCAATCAGCGGGCTCTCCCAATATGAACTTCTCACCCTGCTGGGCCAAAGATTTGCCCGCTGATGCTGCGCAGCATCGTTTTGTTGCATTGCCGTTGTTGCAGGTGCTAACGTCCGCGCAGGGGACTTTTTCTGCGGGGTTTGGGATCATGAGCGACGCCAGCGGCGAAACGGTAGTTATCAAGAAGTACGCCAACCGGCGGCTCTATAATACCAAGTCTTCCAGCTACATCACGCTGGACCATCTGGCGAAGATGACCCGCGAAGGGGTCGACTTCAAAGTGCTCGATGCGAAAACCGGCGTCGATATTACCCACCAGATCCTGACCCAGATCATGATGGAAGAGGAAACCGCCCGCGGGGAGCAGATGCTGCCCGTCAGTTTCCTGCGCCAGTTGATCAGCATGTATGGCAATTCGATGCAGGAACTGGTGCCGCACTATCTGGAAGCGAGCATGGACCAGTTTCGCGCCAACCAGAACAAGCTGCGCGAAGCCTTCGAATCGAGCCTGGGCAACAATCCGCTGGCCAAGCTGGCGCACCAGAACCTGGCCATGTTCAAGGCTGCGGCCTCTGCCTTCGTGCCGGGTCTGGCCGACGACAAGCCCAGCGAGCATGACAAGGCGCAAGACGACGAACTGGCCCAGCTGCGCAAGCAGATGGCCGAAATGCAGTCCAAGCTGGACAAGCTCGGCAAGGATTAGCCACGCTTGCCGGATCGGGCGCGAACGGCTATCCGCCGCGCCATGAAACACGCCCTTTCCGTCACCCGTTCCGAAAACTTCGCTGCCTGGTATCAGGATGTCATCGCCGAGGCCGAAATGGCCGAAGAAAGCGGTGTGCGTGGCTGCATGGTCATCAAGCCGTGGGGCTATGGTATCTGGGAACGCATCCAGAAGCTGATGGACGCACGGATCAAGGCGGCGGGCGTCGACAATTGCTATTTCCCGCTGTTCATCCCGCTGTCCTATTTTGCCAAGGAAGCCGAACACGTCGATGGCTTTGCCAAGGAAATGGCAGTCGTCACCCATCACCGCCTGATCGCTGATGGCAAGGGCGGGCTGGTTCCCGATCCGGAGGCGAAGCTGGAAGAGCCGCTGATCGTCCGCCCGACTTCGGAAACGGTGATCGGCCAGGCCATGGCGCGCTGGGTGCAGTCGTGGCGCGATCTGCCGTTGCTGACCAATCAGTGGGCCAATGTCGTGCGCTGGGAAATGCGCACCCGCATGTTCCTGCGCACCAGCGAATTCCTGTGGCAGGAAGGGCATACCGCCCATGCCGACCGTGACGACGCCATGGCCGAAACCCTGCGCGCGCTGGAAATGTATCGCCAGCACGCCGAAGACGATCTGGCCATGCCGGTGATCGCCGGTGAAAAGCCTGAGAACGAGCGTTTCCCCGGTGCGGTGGCGACCTATTCGATCGAGGCCATGATGCAGGACGGCAAGGCGCTGCAGGCCGGGACCTCGCACTACCTTGGCACCGGTTTTGCCGAGGCGGCAGGCATCCGCTACCAGAACAAGGAAGGCCAGCAGCAGCTGTGCCACACCACCAGCTGGGGCGTTTCGACCCGTCTGATCGGCGGCGTCATCATGACCCACGGGGACGACGACGGCCTGCGCGTACCGCCGCGCATTGCGCCGCACCAGATCGTGATCCTGCCAATGCTGCGCGAAGACGACGGCGACGATGCGCTGCTCGCTTACTGCGAGGAACTGCGCAAGGCGCTGGCCAGCCAGTCGGCGCTGGGCGAACCGATCCGCGTCCTGCTCGACAAGCGGGCCGGCAAGGCCACGCAAAAGCGCTGGGGCTGGGTCAAGAAGGGCGTGCCGATTGTCCTTGAAATCGGTGGCCGTGATGCCGCTGGCGGACAGGTTTCTGCCGTGCGCCGCGACCGCCTCTACCGCGAAGACGGCAAGGTCAACTTCGTCGGCCAAAGCAAGGAAGAGTTCGTGGCCAAGGCTGCGGCCGAACTGGAAGACATTCAGCGCACGCTGTTTGCCGAAGCTGCCGCTCGCCGCGATGCGCAGATTCACCGGGGCGTGACCGATCTGGCGGGCCTCGAAAAGTTCTTCGCCGAAGATCAGAAGTATCCCGGCTGGGTCGAACTGGGCTGGTCGCGTCCGACTGGCGCTGCGCTGGAAGAAGTCGTTGCCAAGCTCAAGGCGCTGAAGCTGACCATGCGCAACACGCCGCTGGGTGCACCGCCGGCCACCGGAACCTGCCCGTTCACGGGTCAGCCTGCGGTGGAAACCATCTACGTCGCGCGCGCGTATTGACCCGGTGAGCCGCTTCAAACCTCAGCCGGGCCTACCCACCCGCCAGCAGATTCTGGACTTTATCGCCAGCAGTGAAGAACCGGCGGGCAAGCGCGAAATCGCGCGGGCCTTTGGCCTGAAGGGGCAGGAGAAGATCCAGCTCAAGGCTCTGCTGAAGGACATGGCCGAGGAAGGCCTGATCGACGGCAACCGCACCGCGTTTCACCGCATGGGTGGCGTGGCCAAGGTCACGGTCCTGCGCGTAGTCGATACCGACGATGGTGAGGCGATTGCCGTTCCGGACAGCTGGACGCCCGATGACGCCACGCCGCCGCCGCGCTTGCGCCTCCGTGAAAAGGGCCGCGGTTCTGCCCTGCGCAAGGGTGACCGCGTGCTGGCCCGGACCGAGGAAACCGCAACTGGATGGATCGCCCATCCAATGAAGAAGCTGCCCAACGCCACGGAACAGGTGCTGGGCATCGTGGAGATTGACCGCAGCGGCAAGGGCTGGCTGGCTCCGGTCGACAAGCGGGTGCGCAATTCCACTCCCATTTCCGATCTGGGCGAAGCGGAAGAAGGCCAGCTGGTTCTGGCTGAACCGGCCGGGCGCAGTCCGCGCTCTGGGGTAAAGGTTACGGCCGTTCTGGGCGATCCGCTGGCGCCCAAGGCGTTCAGCCTGATCGCGATCCACAAGCACGGCATTCCCTACGCGTTCAGTTCAGAAACACTGGCCGAGGGTGAGCTTTCGGCAAAGCTGCCGGTCAGCGCCGAGCACCGCGAAGACCTGCGCCATCTGCCGATCGTCGCCATCGACCCAAGCGATGCGCGTGACCATGACGACGCGATCTGGGCGGAACCGGACGGGGCAGGGGGCTTCCGCGCGGTCGTCGCCATTGCAGACGTCAGTTTCTACGTGCGCCCGGGCAGCCAGCTTGACCGTGAGGCGCGCAAGCGTGGCAATTCGGTCTATTTCCCGGACCGCGTCGTGCCGATGCTGCCCGAAGTGTTGAGCGCCGATGTCTGCTCGCTGCGCGCCGGTGAAGACCGCGCGGCCATGGCCTGCCACATGCACATTTCGGCAGAGGGCAAGATCGTGGACTGGCGCTTTACCCGCGCTCTGGTCCGCATTCACGAAGTCATCGCCTATGAAGAGGCGCAGCGCCGCATCGACGAGGGCGAGGCGGGTGAGAACCTGGTGAACCTGTGGGCGGCATGGCGCGCGCTGGAAAAGGCGCGTCAGGGCCGCGATCCGCTGGAACTGGAACTGCCCGAGCGCCGGGTGGTGCTGGACGAGGCAGGCCGGATCAAGGAAATCGCCCTGCGCGAACGGCTTGATGCCCACCGTGTGGTCGAAGACTTCATGATCGCGGCCAATGTCGCTGCGGCCAAGGCGCTGGAATCCAAGGTCAGCCCGGTGGTCTATCGCATCCACGAACCGCCGAACCGGGAAAAACTGGTCGCGCTGAAGGACTATCTCGCCACGTTTGATCGCAAGCTGGCCCTTGGGCAGGTCATCACCCCCGGCCTGTTCAACCGCATGTTGAAGGACGTGGCGGATGACACCGAGAAGGCGCTGATCATGGAGGCGGTGCTGCGCAGCCAGACCCAGGCCTATTACGGGCCGCGCAATGCCGGCCACTTTGGCCTGGCGCTGGGTTCCTACGCGCACTTTACTTCGCCGATCCGCCGCTATGCCGATCTTCTGGTTCACCGCGGACTGGTCGATGCATTCGGGCTGGAGCAGCCGGCGCCCAAGGGCGATTTGCCCGCGCAGTCCGGCCTGTCAGACCGCGACCGGTCAGACCTGACCCGCGTTTCCGAGGCGATCAGCGCGGCAGAACGCCGGGCGATGGAGGCAGAGCGCGAAACCATCGACCGCTATGTTGCGGCATGGCTTTCGTCGCGCGTCGGTGAAGTGTTCGACTGCCGCGTTACCGGCGTCCAGCGCTTCGGGGTATTCGCTACGATCATCGGCCTTGGCGGAGACGGTCTTGTCCCGGTTTCCGTGCTGGGTGACGAACGCTTCTTCCATGACGAGAAGGCACAGGCGCTGGAAGGCGAACAGAGCGGCGACCGCTACACGCTGGGCATGATCCTGCGCCTGCGGCTTGCCGAAGCCAATCCGCTGACCGGCGCGTTGAAGTTTGAGCCGGAACATTCGGAAGGCCGGATCGAACCACGCGGGCGCCCGCTACAGCTCAAGAAAAAGGGCAAGCATTTCGCGGGCAAGCGCGGTCGCCCCGGCAATATCCGCCATCAGGGCAAGCGGCGCTGATGCTTGCTTAACTGAGCCGTTCAAGATCCTCGGCACTCAGCCCGCCCGGAATGACATAGACCGGGCAGGGCAACTGTCCCGATGCTCCGGCAAAGTGACTGACCAGCGGTCCCGGTCCGCCGCTGACCGCAGCGCCCAGGACCAGAGCGGACACTTCCGGATGTTCGGCCAGGTATTCGCGGATCACGGCCACACCTTCGCCCTGCCGCACGGCAATGGCCGGGGCCGCCACGCCGTCGCTCAGCAAGCTTCCTGCGGCTGATGTAACCAGTGCTTCGGCCCGGGCGCGTGCCTCTTCCTCGATGGTTGCCTGGATACCGCCAAAGGCGACGAACTGCTGGCGCGGAACCAGCGCAAGAAGGTGAACCTGCCCCCCGGTGCGCACCGCACGGCTGGCGGCAAAACGCAGCGCAGTGCTGGCCTCCTCCGTCTCATCCATGATCACTAGGTAAACGCGCATAAGGGTCCCCTTGGGCAAGCGGTATCCGACACAAACGTATTCTGCGCAAGCGTCTTGCCCTTTCGTGTAATTTCTGGCCAAGGACGTAGCGACAACGCACTCCCCAGCGAGGATCAAAAAGGCAAACCATGCCCATCGAAATCAAAATGCCCGCGCTTTCGCCGACGATGGAAGAAGGCACGCTTGCAAAGTGGTTGGTGAAGGAGGGCGACACCGTTTCCTCCGGCGACATCATGGCCGAGATCGAGACCGACAAGGCGACGATGGAATTTGAAGCGGTCGATGAAGGGACGATCGTTTCCATCTCCGTTCCGGAAGGAACCGAGGGTGTGAAGGTCGGCACGGTAATCGCGGTTCTGGCCATGGAAGGTGAGGATTCCTCAGCGAAACCAGCCGCTAAGCAGGTTGAGGTCAAGGCCGCTCCGGCTGCTCCCGCCGCAGTTCAAGCAGCAGCGGCTGCGCCGGTCGCAGTATCTGCCGTCCCGGCCAAGCAGGGCGACCGAGTGATCGCCTCGCCGCTTGCCAAGCGGATTGCCGAGCAGAAAGGCGTCGACCTGAAAGCGGTCAAGGGCAGCGGTCCGAATGGCCGGATCGTGAAGGCCGATGTCGAGGCTGCACAGCCTGGCGCGGCTCCGCTGACTGCTTCGACTGGTGCTGCGCCGCAGGCTGCTCCGGCTGCCGTTTCGGACTTTGGCATCCCTTACGAAGCCGAAAAACTGAACAATGTCCGGAAAACGATCGCCCGCCGCCTGACCGAGGCGAAGCAGACGATCCCGCACATTTACCTTACCGTCGACGTGCGCCTCGATGCCCTGCTCAAGCTGCGTGGCGACCTGAACAAGGCGCTGGAACCGGACGGAGTGAAGCTGTCGGTCAACGACCTGTTGATCAAGGCACTGGCCAAGGCGCTGATCCGCGTGCCCAAGTGCAATGTTAGCTTTGCTGGCGACGAACTGCGCAAGTTCAGCCGCGCTGATATCTCGGTTGCCGTGGCGGCTCCGTCTGGCCTGATCACCCCGATCATCGTCGATGCCGCGACCAAGGGCGTCGCCCAGATAAGCAGCGAGATGAAGGCGCTGGCGGACAAGGCCCGCGATGGCAAGCTGATGCCGCACGAATACCAGGGCGGCACCGCCAGCCTGTCCAACCTGGGCATGTTCGGGATCAAGCAGTTCGATGCCGTGATCAATCCGCCGCAAGCGATGATCATGGCTGTCGGGGCCGGTGAGCAGCGTCCTTACGTGGTCGATGGAGAATTGACCGTGGCCAGCGTGATGAGCGCGACCGGCAGCTTTGACCACCGCGCCATCGACGGTGCGGACGGTGCACAGTTGATGCAGGCCTTCAAGGACCTGATCGAAAACCCGCTGGGACTGGTGGCGTAACATGGCAGACCAATACGACGTTATCGTGCTCGGCTCTGGCCCGGGCGGCTATGTTGCAGCGATCCGCTGTGCGCAGCTGGGGCTGAAAACCGCGATTGTCGAACGCGAGAACCTGGGCGGCATCTGCCTCAACTGGGGCTGCATCCCGACCAAGGCGCTGCTGCGCTCGGCCGAGATTTTCCACTATATGAACCACGCCAAGGACTATGGTCTGGCCGCGGAAAAGATCAGCGCTGACCTGAACGCAGTCGTCGCCCGCAGCCGCGGCGTGGCCAAGCAGCTCAATCAGGGCGTCACGCACCTGATGAAGAAGAACAAGATCACCGTCCACATGGGCACCGGTACCCTGAAGGGCGCTGGCAAGCTGGAAGTGAAGGGCGAGAAGAGCACCGAAACCCTCTCCGCCAGACACATCATCGTGGCCACTGGCGCGCGGGCCCGCGACCTGCCGTTCGCTCCGGCTGATGGCAACCGCATCTGGACCTATCGCCATGCGATGACGCCCAAGGAAATGCCGAGCAAGCTTCTGGTCATCGGCTCTGGCGCAATTGGGATCGAGTTCGCCAGCTTCTATAACGACATGGGCGCGGATGTGACTGTCGTCGAGATGATGGACCGCATCGTCCCGGTCGAGGATGCAGACGTTTCCGCCTTCCTGGAAAAGGCGCTGACCAAGCAGGGCATGAAGATCATGACCGGGGCAGGCGTCGAAAGCATCGACGCCGGTGCGAAGGGTGTGAAGGCCAAGATCAAGGGCAAGGACGGCAAGGTCGTCGAAGGCGAATACAGCCATGTGATCGTTGCCGTCGGCATCGTCCCCAATACCGAGAACATCGGTCTGGAGGCGCTTGGCATCAAGGCCGAGCGCGGGATCATCGCGATTGACGATTTTGGCCGCACCAATGTCCCCGGCGTCTGGGCGATTGGCGATGTCACCCCCGGTCCGTGGCTGGCACACAAGGCGAGCCACGAAGGCGTGATTGCTGCGGAAAGCATTGCCAAGGAACTGGGCAACAAGGATGTCCACCCGCACGCGATGGATCGCCGCAACATTCCGGGCTGCACCTATTGCCACCCTCAGATCGCCAGCGTCGGCTTGACCGAGGCGAAGGCCAAGGAAGCCGGTTACGAAGTGAAGGCCGGAACCTTCCCCTTCATCGGCAACGGCAAGGCCATCGCGCTGGGCGAGGCGGAAGGCTTCGTAAAGACCGTGTTCGATGCCAAGACCGGCGAACTCCTGGGCGCGCACATGATCGGCGCGGAAGTGACCGAGTTGATCCAGGGCTATGTCGTGGGCAAGACGCTGGAAACGACCGAGGCCGAACTGATGGCCACGGTCTTCCCGCATCCGACGCTGTCAGAAATGATGCACGAAAGCGTCCTCGCCGCTTACGGGCGCGCGCTGCATATTTGATAGGAGAGAACTCCGCCAAGACCCCCTCGCAAACCGCGCGGGAGTTTTGGCGGACAGGGTGGGATTCGAACCCACGGTGAGCTTCCACCCACGGCGGTTTTCAAGACCGCTGCCTTAAACCACTCGGCCACCTGTCCTTGTGAAAACGCCGGTAGCGATAAACTGCGGGAATGTCACGCCCGATGCATTTCCGAAAACGATCTAGCTGTGGCAAACCCCGGCTCATGAAATTCCTGCGCAAGATTCGACTGTTGGCTCCACTGGGATTGGCCATGGCCTTGTTGTCGGCGCAGCCGGCCAGGCTGGGTGCGCAGGCAGAGCCGGCGGGCGGATTCGATGGCTATCTGCAGCTGGTCGCGGCCAAGGCGCGCGGCGAGGGAGTAAGCCAGCGGGCGATCGATTCGGTTCTTTCCGGCCTGACCTATAATCCGCGCGTGGTTTCGCTGGATCGGTCGCAACCGGGTTCGCGCCCCGGCTCTCCGCCTGCTTTTTCAAGCTACTATAACCGTCATATCGGGGCGGAGCGGATCAATCTGGGGCGTGCCGCGCTATCGAACAATGCCGAAATCGCCGCTCGGGCCGAGGCGCAATACGGTGTGCCGCGCCAGATGATCGTGGCGATCTGGGGCAAGGAAACCTTTTACGGGCGAATCAAGGGCGATTTCGATCTGGCCCGGTCGCTGGCCACGCTGGCCTATGAAGGGCGCCGCCGCGACCTGTTCGAAGGCGAACTGATCGCCTTGATGAAAATGGCGGATCGCGGCGTGCCACGCAGCCGGATGCTGGGCAGCTGGGCGGGTGCCTTTGGCAATCCGCAGTTCCTCCCCTCGGTCTATCTGCGGGTCGCCCGTGATGGGGATGGGGATGGCGATGCCGATATCTGGAACAGCCGCGCCGATACCTTTGCCTCGATTGCCAACTATTTCCGCGATGCAGGCTGGCGTCCGGGTGAGCCATGGGGCGTGCGCGCTTCTACTCCGGCCAATCTTGATCGTAGCCTGATCACCAACCGGCTGGAATCACCGGCCTGTCCGGCGGTTCACAACCGCCATTCGGTCTGGAAAACCGTGGCGGAGTGGAATGCGCTGGGCGTGGTTCCGCAGGCACCGATCCCCGGCCGGACCATGGCGACACTGTTTGAGCCGGACGGTCCGGGCAACGGCATCTACCTGCTGACCGGCAATTACCGCGTGATCCTGCAATACAATTGCTCAAACTATTACGCGCTGTCGGTTGCCCTGCTGGCAGACGAGATCGCTCGCTGAGGCGCGAGCATCCTTTCGCTTGATAGCTTGTCTGCGGCAATCGACAGGACGCGGGATCGCCTGCTAGGGCTGCGGTCATGACACGGGGCAAGTTCATCGCATTCGAAGGCGGGGAAGGGGCGGGCAAAAGCACCCAGGCCCGGCTTCTCGCGGCCACTTTGCAGCGGCGCGGGATCGAATGTGTTGTCACGCGTGAGCCGGGCGGCACTCCCGGTGCAGAGGCGATCCGCGCCCTGCTGCTTGGCACCGAAGGAGATGGGTGGAACCCGCGTGCAGAGGCGCTGCTCTTTGCTGCGGCCCGGTCCGACCATGTAGAGCGCCTGATCCGGCCTGCGCTGGAGGCTGGCAAATGGGTTATCTGCGACCGCTATGTCGATTCCAGCCGGGCCTATCAGGGCGGCGGGCTTGGTCTGTCCGATGCTGAAGTGCGGGAACTGCACCGCATCGGCAGTGGCGGCCTGCTGCCTGATGTAACGCTCTTGATCGAAGTCAGTCCTGAAGTGGCACGGCAGCGCGCCGCAGCTCGCGATGTGGATGGCGCTGACCGGATCGGTGGCCGTGACGAGGAATTTCACGCCAAGGTCGCTGCTGCGTTCCACCGCTTTGCCGAGGCAGAGCCGGTCCGTTTTGCGCGGATCGATGGGAACGGAGATGCCGATAGCGTGCATCAAGCCATCATGGCTGCACTGGAGCCGGCTTTGGCATCATGAACGATCTGGTTGGACATGATGCAGCATGGCGCGAGTTCCGGGCGGCGCTGGCCAGCCCGAGGATGCATCATGCCTGGATGCTGACCGGCCTGAAGGGACTGGGCAAGGGCAGCTTTGCCCGCGCCGCTGCGGCTGAACTGGTCGCGGAACCGGGAATTCCGCAGCCTCTACCCGAAGCGCACCCGGACATCCTGATCCCGGAACACCCGCCGGAGAACAAAGAAGAGGCCAAGAAGCGCGAGGACGGGGGCGACTATCGCCGCAAGCGGGCCATTCCGATCGAGGAAATCCGCACCCTGATTCAGCGGCTGCATACCCGCCCGACACTGGGGTCGCGCCGGGCAGTCATTATCGACCCTGCCGACGATCTTGAGCGCAATGCTGCCAACGCCCTGCTCAAGGCGCTGGAGGAACCGCCAGCGGGAACCTACTTCCTGCTGGTGACGCACCGGCCCGGGCGCCTGTTGCCGACTATCCGTTCGCGCTGCCGAGTGCTGCGGTTCAGCCCGCTTGATGCGGTCACGATGGAACGTGTTCTTCACCAAACAGCACCTCAGGCTGATGCGGCCGCCCGCGCCGCCGCCATTGCTGCAGCAGAAGGATCGCCCGGTACGGCGCTGGATTTTGTCGACCAGGACCTTGGCAAACTGCACCAGATCATGCGCCATCTGATCGCCGAAGGGGACGAACATTTCGCCTTACGCGGCGCTTTGGCCGAAGAGATCGGCGCGCGGCCTGACCGGGAACGGCAACAAGCCGCAGTCGACCTTGCCCGTGCCGTCGTGGCGGCAGAACTGGGCAAGGGCAGCTCTCTGCGCAATCAGGCCGTAATCCGGGTCCATGGCGACCTGGTACGCCTCTCTGGCCAGCTTCCGACCTACAATTTCGATCCTGCACTGGTCGTGATGGAAATCGGGGCCTTGCTGGCCTCCCTTGCCATGCCTAGAGAGGCAGCTTGATTTCCCGCTATTGAAAGATCAGCTGCGGCCATGGCCGAACCATTCTACATCACCACCGCAATTTCGTACCCCAATGGCAAGCCGCATATCGGCCATGCCTATGAAGCGATTGCTGCCGACGTCATTGCCCGCTTTCAGCGGCAGATGGGCCGCGACGTGCGGTTTCAGACGGGGACCGACGAACACGGGCTGAAAATGGCGCAAAAGGCCCGCGACCTGGGTATCACTCCGGCGCAACTTGCCGCTGAAATGTCTCAGCATTTCATTGATATGTGTGATGGCCTGAATGTGTCTTATGACGTATTCCTGCGCACGACCGAGCCACGCCATCACGCCTCGACCCAGGAACTGTGGCGGCGGATGGAAGCCAATGGCGACCTCTATCTCGATCGCTACGAAGGCTGGTACTCCGTCCGCGACGAAGCCTATTACGATGAAAGCGAGCTGACTGTCGGAGAGGGGGGCGAAAAGCTCTCGCCGCAGGGTACTCCGGTCGAATGGACGGTTGAGGAAAGCTGGTTCTTCCGTCTTTCCGCCTATGGCGAAAAGCTGCTCGCCCTGCTGGAAACTCCGGGTTTCCTGCGCCCGGAAAGCCGCCGCAACGAAATGATCGCCTTCGTGAAGTCGGGCCTGCGCGATCTATCCGTGTCGCGCACCAGCTTTGACTGGGGGATCAAGGTTCCGGGCAGCGAAGACCACGTGATGTACGTGTGGGTCGACGCGCTGACCAATTACCTCACCGGCATTGGCTTCCCTGACGAGAGCGGCGACTTTGCGAAATACTGGCCGGCCAACCTGCACCTGATCGGCAAGGACATCGTCCGCTTTCACACGATTTACTGGCCGGCCTTCCTGATGAGCGCCGGTTTGCCGGTGCCTAGCCAGGTGTTTGGCCACGGTTTCCTGCTCAATCGCGGGCAAAAGGAATCCAAGTCGCTGGGCAATGTCACCGATCCGATGGCCCTGGCCGATCAGTTCGGCGTGGATTCCCTGCGCTATTTCCTGATGCGCGAAGTGGCTTTCGGACAGGACGGGTCCTATTCGCCCGAAGCCATCGTGACCCGCTGCAATGCCGAACTGGCCAACAGCTTTGGCAATCTGGCCCAGCGCGTTTTGTCGATGATTTTCAAGAATCTCGATGGAGAACTTTCGGTCATTTCAATGCGGGATGCTGATACGGAACTGCTGTCTGCCGTGGGCAAGGCATGTAGCGACGAACTGGTGTCCGCCTTTGAAGCGCTCGACTTCTCGAACGGGATCGAAGCGTGGATGCGCGCCGTTTTTGCCTGCAACCAGTACGTTGACGAGCAGGCCCCCTGGACCCTGAAGAAGACCGATCCAGAGCGGATGAAGGCCGTGTTGCTCACTCTCTTCAAGGCGGTGCGCGATCTGGCGATTGCGATCCGTCCGGTCGTGCCGACTGCCGGGGACAAGCTGCTTGATCAACTGGGTATTCCGGCAGAAGAACGCAGCTTTGCGGCCCTTGCTGACGGCAGCTGGTATCAGCGCCTGATCGACAGCGGTTTCCGTCTGGAGCAGCCGGTCGGCGTGCTCCCGCGGCTTGAACTTCCTGCCGAGGAAGCCTGATGCTGATCGATTCCCACTGCCATCTGGAATACAAGGGCCTGGTTGAGGACCAGCAGGGCGTGCTCGCCAGGGCGCGGGCTGCTGGGGTAGGGGGCTTCCTCTCGATTTCGACCCGCCAGCGCGAATGGGCGCAGATAATCGCCACGGCAGAGCGGGAACAGGACGTTTGGGCCAGCGTCGGAATTCACCCCCATGAAGCTGATGCACACAGCGATATGGGGGAGGCTGCTTTGCTTGAGGCGGCAAGCCATCCGAAAGTGATCGCCATCGGCGAAACCGGGCTTGATTACTATTACGACCATTCCGACAGAGAGACGCAGAAGGAATTGTTCCGGCGTCATATTTCGGTTTCGCGTCAAACCGGCCTGCCGCTGATCGTGCACACCCGCGATGCGGAAGAGGATACTTACGCAATCATGGCGGAAGAGATGGAGAAGGGGGCCTATCCGGCGCTGATCCACTGCTTCACGGCCTCGGCCGATTTTGGGCGCAAGGTGCTGGATCTCGGTCTTACGATCTCGCTTTCCGGCATCGTAACCTTCAGGAATGCCAAGGACTTGCAGGCGATAGCTGCAGAGCTGCCGGAGGATCGCATTCTGGTTGAAACGGATGCGCCGTTCCTCGCGCCGGTGCCGCATCGCGGACAGGTGTGCGAACCGGCCTTTACCGCCGATACCGCGCGCTTCGTTGCGGATCTGCGTGGCATCAGTGCAGATGCCTTGGCTGAAGCGACGACCCGCAATTTCTTCAACCTGTTCCGGAAAGCAGCATGAAGCTGTTGGTTCTTGGCTGCGGCACCAGCACCGGCGTACCGCGCATCGGCAACGATTGGGGCCTGTGCGATCCCACGGAACCGAAGAACCGACGCAGCCGTGTCTCGATTCTGGTCGAAAATGATGAGGGCAGTCGCCTGCTGGTCGACACGTCGCCAGACCTGCGCAATCAGTTCCTGACCCACGGCATCGATCGGATCGACGCGGTTTTCTGGACCCACGACCACGCCGATCATTGCCATGGCATCGATGATCTGCGCGTCCTGCGCTATGGTCGGGCAGGGCCTATCCCAGCCTATGCCGATGATGAAACGGTGCGGCGCCTTCGCCAGCGGTTCGGTTATGTCTTTTCCGGGCAGGATGGCTATCCCACGATCCTGTCGCTCGACACGCTGGAGCGCGTGCGGATGTGCGCCGGGATCGGCATTCGCCATTGCACGATGCCGCACGGTGCCATGGATAGCACCGCCTTCCGCTTTGATTGCGACGGGAAATCAGTCGGCTACGCGGTAGACTTCAACAAGATTACCCGCGAAATGGTCGACCTGCTGAGCGGGGTCGACGTGCTTGCCGTGGATTGCCTGCGCCGCGAACCCCATCCGACGCATTCCCACGTGGCGATGTCGCTGGAATTGATCGAAGCCGTTCGCGCCAGGACCGGAATTTTGACGCACCTCGACAAGTCGCTGGATTACGCCAGCTTGCAGGCCGAAGTGCCACCGCATGTGCTGGTCGGTTACGACGGGCTTGAGGTTAAGGCGTGATTTCATTCTCGACCGAAAGCATGATCGTCGTGTCGATCTGCTGCTTGGTCCTGAACTGGTTTGCCTTTCGCGCCGATGCCGAACAGGCCGGGCATGACCGCAAACAGATGCTGAAGATGGCAGCAATCTGGTTCACGATCATCGTGGCGGTGGCTTTCGCTTTCAGCGTCGTTGGCGAATAATCCGTCGCACACTACGACTCATCATTTAACATAATATATATTATCAATCTTGGCGATTTGTAGGCGCAAGGCAGAAGGGCCACTCCTCTGGTCAGAGAAGCGGCCCTTAACAGTATCGTCGTTTAGGTTCGTCGGCAGCCGACGCAACTAACTGTTATTTCTTCTAACTGTTACTTCTTCGGCAGATTGCTGCAGCGAACCATCTTGTAAACGCGATTGGCATAGCCGGTGTAAGACAGAGTCTTTCCATCAGGCGAAAGGCGCAGGTTCAGGCGTCCCTTTGACCCCTCACCGCCGTAATAAAACTCACCATCTGCGGTCCAATTTTGCGGGTTGGCAATCAAGATCCGCTCTGGCGTAAAGGTCGTCTCCATGAAAACGGCTTCAGTTTCACGAACAACGACCCGTGTCTCGTTGTAATCCAATGAATTCTTGCAACGATTGGGCAAGTCCCAAACGCCACGCATGCTCACTGGCATAGTTAGATTTCCGAGGGATGCTGTAGCGGCAAGAGCGAGTGTGAATATCATTCGGCGCCGGTAGAGGCACAAGGACTTGCTTGGCAAGCGGCAATTGTTTGCCATGATCTTGGGCGCAAATCTATTGGAGTGACCATCGTCAAGCCGTTCGCCGATGACTTGTTGGCGTTGCGCAAAATGTCACTTTGCAGCATTGCACTAAACCTATGATGACACAGCCAAAGCCCGCTCTCGACCGATTGCTTGCGATCATGGCCCGTTTGCGCGATCCCCAGCACGGTTGTGACTGGGACAAGGCGCAGACCTTCGAAACGATTGCGCCCTACACGATCGAAGAAGCTTACGAAGTTGCCGATGCAATCGCGCGCAATGACATCGCGGCGCTGAAGGACGAACTGGGCGATCTTCTGCTTCAGGTCGTGTTCCATTCCCGCATTGCCGAGGAAGCCGGCCAATTCACTTTCACGGATGTTGCAGCAGCGATTTCAGACAAGATGGAAGCGCGTCACCCGCATATCTTTGGCGATGCGACTGGCGACGATCACTCCCGCGAAGAACGCTGGGAACGCATCAAGGCCGAAGAACGCGCTGCGAAGGGTGAAAGCAGTGCGCTGGACGGGGTCGCCCTCGCCCTTCCCGCATTGCTGCGCGCGGAAAAGTTGCAAAAGCGCGCGGTGCGGGTCGGGTTTGACTGGCCCGATGTGCAAGGTCCTACGGACAAGTTGGCCGAAGAAATCGTGGAATTGGCCGAGGCTGGAAACGAACGGGATCGGTTCGAGGAAGCCGGTGATCTGCTCTTTGCCGCGGTGAACCTGGTTCGGGCCTATGGCGTGCCTGCCGAGGAAGCCCTGCGCGCCGCGAACCTGAAGTTCGAGCGCCGGTTTCAGGGCATGGAGACTTTGGCCGCTGAGCGCGGACTGGACTTCAAGGCCCTCAAGCTTGAGGAACAGGACACACTGTGGAATGACGTCAAGGCGTCAGAGGCGCGTAAACCGGCCTAGTTCGCGGCCCTCAAGCCGCACTTCCAGACGCCGCAGCGGACCGCGCTCGTCCTCGCCCGCATCCTCGTCGGACAGGACTTCGCCGTGGGCATGAAGCCAGGCAAGGCGCTGCCCATCGCTGACAGGCAAAAGGAAGGAATGGACCCGCGCGCCTTGGGTTAGCAGCTTGCTGACTGCTTCGAGCAATTCCGTGCAGCCCAGCCCGGTCAGCGCGGATACCGGCACGATCACTTCATCGCTGCGCAGCTTAATCCGTTCGGAGAGGTTTGCGGCGCTCTCTGCATCGAGCAGATCCCATTTGTTCCAGGCCTCGACGATCGGAACCTTGGGCGCGGTGCCATCCTCTTCCACCAGACCAAGGTCGGCAAGGATGCTGAGCACCTCGGCCTTTTGCTGGCTGGTATCCGGGTTCGCTATATCGCGGACATGGACGATAACGTCAGCCGCCGTAACTTCTTCCAGCGTGGCGCGGAACGCGGCAACCAGCTGCGTTGGCAGGTCTGAAATGAAGCCCACCGTGTCAGACAGGATCGCCTTGTCCACACCGGGCAGGCGTATCCGCCGCATGGTTGGGTCGAGCGTGGCGAACAGCAGGTCTTCGGCCATGACCCCTGCCCCGGTCAGACGGTTGAACAGCGTGCTTTTGCCAGCATTGGTATAGCCGACCAGCGCGATGACCGGCCATGGCGCCTTTTCACGGCGGCTGCGGTGCAGGCCGCGCGTCCGGCGCACCTGATCGAGTTCGCGGCGCAGGCGGGCCATGCGGTCACGGATCATGCGACGGTCGGCCTCAATCTGGGTTTCCCCCGGACCGCCGAGGAAGCCAAAGCCGCCGCGCTGGCGTTCAAGGTGGGTCCAGCTGCGCACCAGCCGCCCCGCCTGATAATCGAGGTGGGCCAGTTCAACCTGCAGGCGTCCTTCCGCCGTAGCGGCACGCTCACCAAAGATTTCCAGGATCAGACCGGTGCGGTCGATCACCTTGCGCTTCAGCTTTTCTTCCAGATTGCGCTGCTGGATGGCGGAGAGCGAGCCATCGACAATGACCAGTTCGGCCTCGCCCTGATTGCAGGCGATGTCGATGTTCTGGATCTGCCCTTCCCCGAACAGCGTGCCAGCCCGAGCCTCGCGGATCGGGATGGCGACGGCATCGACCACTTCCAGACCGATCGCGAGAGCCAGGCCGCGCGCTTCTTCCAGACGCGCGGCCGTGTCGATCGAGGCGGCATTCCGGCCCCGAAATTCGGGATACACGATCAGCGCCCGCGCTCCGCGGGTTACGTCCTCGCGATTGTCGTCAAGAAAGCTCAGTCTTCGTCGCCTTCTTCACCGTCCCAGCCATCGCCGGTCAGGTCCACCGGAGTTACCGGCTGAATGGTGGAAACTGCATGCTTGTAAGCCAGCTGGACATAGCCTTCGCGTTCCAGCAGCATGCAGAACAGGTCAAACGCAGCGACGCGGCCCTGCAGCATCACGCCATTGACCAGGAACATCGTAACCTGAACTTCCGATGCGCGCAGGCTGGTCAGGAACACGTCCTGCAGCAGACGCACCTTCTTGCCATTCTCGCCGCCGCTGACGAACTGGCGCGCATCGACTGGCAGGCTGGGCATGATGGTGGAAATGGCGTGCTTGTAGACCAGCTGGCTCTGCCCGTCGCGGCGCAGCAGGATCGAGAAATTGTCGAACCAGGTCACGATGCCCTGCAGCTTCACGCCCTTGACCAGGAACATGGTCACCGGGGTCTTGTTCTTGCGCAGCAGGTTGAGGAACTGGTCCTGAAGATTCTGGCCCTTGGCACCGCCAGTGACTGGCGCGGGGGCTGGCGCGGCTTCGGGTTCGGCCTTGGCCGGACGCGGGCGCGCGGTAAGGGTCCGTGAGGTCATTGTCTGCTCCTTCTTTTTTGGCGGCTGCTGATGCAGTCCGCAATCTGGCCGGTTCGCCCGAACCGGCCGGTTACTGAAAATGGTATTAAGCCTTACTTGCCGGCCCGTAAACGCCCTTTTTGACAGGCCCGTTACAATCAGCTGGCCACTTCCTCTTCGTCCTCGCCTTCGCGGCGATCCACCATTCCCAGCAACTTCAGCTTGCGATGAAGGGCCGAGCGTTCCATCCCGATAAAGCTGGCGGTGCGTGAAATGTTACCGGAAAACCGCTTGATCTGGACGCGCAGGTATTCGCGCTCAAAGTTTTCACGCGCTTCACGCAGTGGGACGCCCATCAGATTGGGCAGGCCGCTGTCGTTGCTGATCCGGCCGGAAACAATTTCGCTGGGCAGCATATCCGCCTCGATCCGGGCCAGACGATCGCGCGGCGTAAGGATGATCATCCGTTCCACCACATTGCGCAACTGGCGCACGTTGCCGGGCCATTCATAGCTTTGCAGGGCAGCCATGGCCTCTGCCGAGACTTCCGGCGGCGGTACGCCCTGATCCGAAGCGAAACGGGCAAAGAAATGATCGACCAGCGTCGGAATATCGTCTCGTCTCTCTGCCAGACTGGGGATCGCGACCGGCACGACGTTGAGCCGGTAGAACAGGTCTTCACGGAACCGGCGGTCGGCGATTTCCTTTTCCAGATCGCGCGCGGTCGAGGAAACGACGCGAACATCGACCCGGATCTGGCGGTGACCGCCAACGCGGACAAATGCCTGTTCGGTCAGGACGCGCAGGATGCGGGCCTGGGTCGATTCCGGCATGTCGGCAACTTCGTCGAGATAGAGTGTGCCGCCATCGGCCATTTCCAGCAGGCCGGCACGCACCAGCTTGCCATCCACTTCCTCGCCAAACAGTTCCTGCTCGAACCGTTCCGGGGTGATGCGAGCGGAATTGACCGTGACGAACGCGTTGTCGGCGCGCGCGCTCCACGAATGAAGCAGGCGCGCTGCGACTTCCTTGCCTGACCCCGCCGGGCCGCTGATCAGCAGACGGCTGCCAGTGTTCGCCACGCGCTTAAGGGTGGCGCGTACAGCATTGATTGCAGGAGAATTTCCGGTGAATTCATCGGAAATGGCAAAACCTTCGCGCAGGCGGGCATTCTCGCGGCGCAAGCGTTCGGTTTCGGTGGCCCGGGCGACCAGCAGCAAAAGCCGCTCTGCCTCGAACGGCTTTTCGATGAAGTCCATCGCACCGCGGCTGATGGCGGAAACGGCCGTGTCGATATTGCCGTGGCCGGAGAAGATGATCACCGGCAGTTCCGGTTCGCGCGCCTTGATCGCATCGAGCACTTCCAGCCCGTCCATCGGGCTGCCGTGCAGCCAGACGTCGAGCAGGACCAGGCTTGGCCGCCGCTCGTCGATCATTTCCAGTGCGCTGGTGCTGTCTCCGGCGGTCCGGCATTGAAAGCCTTCGTCGCTAAGCACGCCAGCGACCAGGTCGCGGATGTCGCGTTCATCGTCAACAATCAGGATATCGAGCGCCATTGCCTACCTCAAAACCTATGCTGCTGCTTCCGGACCATGACGGCCGGAGCGGGGATCGCGGGCAAACCGCATTTTCACAACTGTTCCGTCAGTCTCACCAGCGGCGAAAGTCATCTCGCCGCCGTGTTCCTCGACGATCTTGTTCACGATGGCGAGGCCAAGGCCGGTGCCCTTCTCGCGCGTGGTGACATAAGGCTCGACGATGCGGTCCTTGTCCTGCGGCAGGCCGATGCCATTGTCGCTCACCGTCACGATAATCTCGTTGTCATTGCCCTTGAGCGAGACGGAAATTCGCCCGCGATAATCGGCTATGTCCAGTTTTTGCCGTGCCTCGATCGCTTCGGTCGCGTTTTTCAGCACGTTCGTCATGGCCTGGCCGAACTGATGCCGGTCGCAGGCGATGATGCCCAGATCGGTATCCGCGGCAAAGGCGAAGTTGATATCGGGCCGAGCCACTTCCTGCAGAAACAGTGCCTGCCGGGCGAGATCGACCGGATCTTCGTTGCGGAATACCGGTTTGGGCAGACGGGCAAAGGAAGAAAATTCATCGACCATACGGCGCAGATCGCCAACCTGCCGGATGATCGTGTTGGTCAGTTCCTCGAACAGTTCGACATCGGCGGAAACCAGCTTGGTATAACGCCGCTTGAGCCGTTCGGCAGCAAGCTGGATCGGGGTCAGCGGGTTCTTGATTTCGTGCGCGATGCGCCGCGCCACGTCGGACCATGCGGCCTGACGCTGGTCCAGCAGCTGGCGGGTAATATCCTCGAAAGTGACGACCGTGCCGGCGCTGCCCTTCTTTGCCTTTACCGCCAGGGTCAGCAGTTCGCTCCCCCGCGAATACTGCACCGCCCCACCCTCGCGTCCGCTTTCGGCCAGAGCATGGATTTCAGGCGCAATTGCTTCAAGTTTCTTCCCGATCGGCGGCTCTGCCGAACTGTCGAGCAAGAGCTTCATGGCCTGTCCGTTGATCAGGCTTATCCGCCCTTCCACGTCGGTCGAAATGATCCCGGCAGTCACCGATTCCAGAACGGTTTCAATGAATGCACGCCGTTCATCGAGCTGCTGGTTGGCACTGATCAGCGCCTGGGTCTGCCGGTCCAGCTGCTGGGTCATGCGGTTGAAAGCGCGGTTGAGCAGGCCGATTTCATCGCCGCTGGTGCGGCCTTCGACCCGCATGGCAAAGTTGCCCGCCCCGACCTCTCGCGCCGCGTCAACCAGATCGTAGAGCGGTTCCACCTGACGGTCGGCAAAGCGCAGCGCGAACCATACGGAAAGGCCGACCAGGGCAAGGCTGGCCACGAACAGCAGCACGTTGAACCGCAATTGCTGGATACGGGCGCGCTGGGTCAGCTCTTCATAGGAATGCAGCACATTTTGCGCATACCCAGTTGAAAGAAGGTCTGATTTTCGGGCAGTGTAAAGATATATGCCCGCACGCTGGTCGATCGGCGTAACCGCCTGGATCGAATTGCCGGTAGAACTGACCACGATCGGAGTACCGCCATCCAGTTGGCGCAATACCCCTGCGGAAACCTGTTCCGATAAAGGTTCGGGCCCGCGTGCAAGGGCGGCACGGCGCAAGGCCCCGTCGCTGCCTTTTTGCAGGATGGTGGATTCGCTGATCCGCCGCTGGTGGACCTGATAGGAATAGTATTCGGGAAAGGCCGAACTGTTCAGGCTCTCGTTGCTGAGGAAATCGCCAAGGTCTGCCGCCATGGCCAGCGATTCCAGTTCAAGGTCCCGCTCGGTCTGTTCGTAATAGGCCCGGGCCAGCTTGTTCGCATTTTCGATCAGCCCGCGCGACTTGTCCGAAAACCAGAATTCCACCCCGGTCTGGAACAGGAACGAGGCAAAGAGCACCACCATCATGGTGGAAACGGCCGAAGCCAGCGAGAACTGGAACACAAGCCGCACGTGCAACCGTCCGGTGCCCCCGCCAATGCGCTCAGCCGCGCGTTTCAGCGCCAGCCGGCGCCCCAGCAGGACGAGGATCGCCATGGCCGGCACCAGTGTGCCGATCAACAGGGTTGCAGTCAGTTCGGTCGGAAGCAGCTTTCCGGAATTGGCTGTAGATTCAAACTTGTACCAGGTCAGCCCCGTCATCGAGACGAAGGATAGAACTGAAAGCACTTCAAGGATGGCAATGAAGTTTGCGCGCCGCGCGGCAATTTGCACACGCCGCCACCAGTTAGGCCAGCTACGTGTTTGATTAAGAGAACTGCGGAACGCCATCGTTGCGTGATTACAACACTACTGTTGCCGCTATGCAAGGGCGCTGGAAGATTTTTCCTGAGATTAGCGCTGAATTTCCGCAGGGTCGATTTCAAGCTCGGTCAACCGCTTGCGCAAGGTATTGCGATTGATCCCCAGCAGGCTGGCAGCGCGCAGCTGATTGCCTTGGGTCTCACGCAGCGCCGCCAGAAACAGCGGTCGTTCGAATGCGGCCAGGGCCTCGTCATAGACTTTGCCGGGTGCAGGGCGCGACTGGTTGAGCCAGCTAACCACGGCATGGTCCAGGATTGCCACTTGGTCCGGAATTTCGGCCCGCGCCCCCTGCATCAACAGCGGCACAACGGCTTCGGCCTCGATCCGGTCTTCCCGGACCAACAGGGCAAGACGATAGATGAAGTTGCGCAGTTCGCGCACATTGCCGCGCCACGGCTGGCGGCTCAGCAGGCGTTCCGCTTCATCGCTCAGGCTGTGGCGGGGAAGCCCCTCACCCGCTGCCAGTTGCAGGAAATGCCGCGCAAGTGCGGGAATGTCGTCGCTCCGCTCACGCAAGGGGGGCAGATTGATCGGCACAACGTTGAGACGGTAAAACAGGTCTTCGCGGAAAGTCCCTGCGGCAATCATCGGCTCAAGGTCGCGGTTGGTTGCTGCGATGATCCGGACATCAACCGTAATTTCCTCACGCCCGCCAACCCGGCGTATCCGGCCTGACTGCAAGGCGCGGAGCAAGCGGGTCTGCGCATCGAGTGGCATGTCCCCGATTTCATCGAGGAACAGGGTGCCCCCGCTGGCCAGTTCGAACTTGCCCGCGTGGCGCGCGACGGCCCCGGTGAAGGCGCCCTTCTCGTGCCCGAACAGTTCGCTTTCGATCAGGTCGGCCGGGATCGCGGCGGTATTGACCGCGACGAACGGCCCCGACTTGCGATGGCCAAGCTGATGGATCGCTTCGGCCACCAGTTCCTTGCCGGTGCCGCTTTCGCCCAGGATCAGCACGCTCAGGTCATTGCGCAGGACCCGCGTGATCATGCGGTAGACCGCTTGCATCGCAGCGGACCTTCCAACCAGCGGCAGGCCGGCAACCGGACTTTCCTCGCCCTCGCCGCGTTTCGTTTCCGCGTTCCCCACCGCCTGCCGCACCGTGCGCGCCAGTTCGTCGATGTCGAACGGCTTGGGGAAGTATTCGAAGGCCCCGGTGTCGCTGGCGCGGACTGCCGTATCCAGCGTGTTCTGCGCTGACAGGATGATGATCGGCATTTGCGGAGCCGCATCCCGCACGGCCCCGATAGTTTCGATCCCGTCGCCGTCGGTCAGCATGACGTCGGTCACCAGTGCGGCATAGCTGTGCTGTGAGAGCAGGCGATCGCGTTCGGCAATGGAGTCGCAGCAATCGACGCTGAACCCCTCGGCCTCCAACGCCGCCGTGATGACCAGCGCAATTGAGGGATCGTCTTCGACCAGCAGGACGCTCATGCCGCTTCCTCTTGCAGAATTTTTTTGTCTTCGCGGGCTACGGGGAGGTGAATCCGGAAATGGGTCCAGCCTGCGCTTTCATCCCGATCATGATTGATCCGGCCATTCATGTCGCGCAGCAGGCGGCGCACCAGTGCAAGGCCAAGGCCCTGCCCGCTCTTCTTTGACGTCACGAAAGGTTCGAACACGTGCTCGCGCAGGTCCGGATCGATCCCCGGGCCATTGTCGCTGACCCGGAGTTCGATCGGCAGGCGCAGTGTCTTGCCCTCGCCCACAGTGTGTAATTGCAGTCCGCTGGCAAAGCGGGTGCGGACCACGATCTGTCGTCCCGGCACTTCCCGTGTCGCGTCTGCTGCATTGGCGAGAAGGTTGATCAGCACCTGAACCAGCGCATCGGCATTGCCCATGACCATCGGCAAGGAGGGGTCGAACTCCTCGACGATCAAAGGCGCATTGCCGCCAGCTTCGATCACGGCGCGGGCGCGGCGGACCGCTTCGTGCAGATTGCATGGGGCCAGTTCGAGCGCGGTCCGGCTGGACAGCGACTGCATCTGGTCGATAAGCTTGGCGATCCGGTCAACCTCGTCGGCGATCAGGCTGGTCAGAGCCAGGTCCTTGCCCTCCAGCTTGCGGCCTAGCAATTGCGCCGCACCGCGTATGCCGGCAAGCGGGTTCTTGATCTCATGTGCCAGGATTTCGGGCGCGCGCAGCACCCCGCCCTCACCCGCAACGGGGGCATCGCGCAGGGCCTGAGCGCCGCCAATGTCGATGAGGGTCAGCACCTGCCAGCCCGGCTGGTCGATCAACGGCGCAAGGGTGAGATCGACTGTGCGCGGTTGCTGGCCAATGGCGGTAACGCTGGTTGCCCGCGCCGACAATTGTCCGTCCGCATCGCGCAGCCGCTCGGCAATGTGGGGTTCTTCAAAGCGCAGCACCGTATCGAGCGGGCGCCCGTCGACCCGGCGAAAGCTTTGCCCCAACAGCTGTTCGGCTGCGGGATTGGCCCCGGCCAGCTTTTGCCCCGGTGCCAGCAGCAGCACCGCATAGGGCAGGCTGGCAAGCTGGCGCTGGGCCTGATCCATCAGGCAGCGGCCCGTTCCAGAAACGGATCGTAGAATTCCCGCATCAGGCGCATCACTTCATCAGCATCGTCGACGAAGTTGACCATGTTGCGGAACGAGGCCGAACCATGCAGGCCGCGCGTGTACCAGCCCAGGTGCTTGCGGGCCATCTTGACGCCCGTATCGGTGCCGTAATGGTCCAGCATGGCCTGATAATGTTCAAGGATCACGGCAAGCTGGATATCCAGCGTCGGATCGGCCAATTCCTGCCCCGTCTTCAGCCAGTGCATCACCTGCGCCAGCAGCCACGGACGGCCATAGGCCCCGCGACCGATCATCACGCCGTCCGCGCCCGACTGTTCCAGTGCGGCCGCGACGTCGGAAATCTCGCAGATATCGCCGTTGACAATCACCGGGATATTGACGGCTTCCTTGACCTTGCGGACAAACGACCAGTCGGCCGAGCCCTTGTACATCTGGTTGCGGGTGCGGCCATGGACGGTGACCATCTGCGCGCCAAGGTCTTCGGCAATGCGGGCCAGTTCCGGGGCGTTGAGGCTGTCATGACACCAGCCCATCCGCATCTTGACCGTGACCGGTACTTTCACCGCCTTGACCGTGGCTTCGATCAGGCGCGAAGCCAGTGGCACGTCGCGCATCAGGGCCGAACCGGCATCGCCATTCACGACCTTGCGCACCGGGCAGCCCATGTTGATGTCGATGATCGCTGCGCCGCGATCCTCGACCAGCTTGGCCGCTTCGCCCATCTGTACCGGATCGCAGCCGACCAGCTGCATCGACACCGGCTCTTCCGCCGGGTCCCACATCGCCTTTTGCACCGAAACCCGCGTTTCGCGGATTGCGGCGGGGCTGGCGATCATTTCCGTGACGTTCAGGCCCGAACCAAAGCGGCGGACCATGCGGCGGAACGGCAGATCGGTGACGCCGGTCATCGGCGCCAGGATCACCGGGCAGTCAACCGAGACTGGACCGACCTTGATCGGATCGAGGCCTGGAGAAGGAGGAAGCGCGCTCATATCAAAATGTGCCTAAAATTTGGGCAGCACATAGGGAATTGCCCGACAACCCGCAAGCCTTTACCGGGTGCGGCATGGTTCAGACCCCTTCCCGCCCCGGAATTGCCGCCGTTATCGTTGCCGCCGGTCAAGGACTGCGCGCAGGCCAACCGCTGCCGAAGCAATTCGCCCTGTGGCGCGGCAAACCCGTGGTGCGGCATTCGGCCGAGGCTCTTGCGGCAGCTGGAATCGCTCCGATTGTTGTCGCCATTCCCGAAGGCGCAGAGGAAGTTGCCGCCGCTGCTCTGGCCGGGATCGAGGGGATTCGCCTGGTGACTGGCGGCGCGACCCGTCAGCAGTCTGTACGCAAGGCGCTTGAAGCCTTGCAGGCCGATGCGCCAGAGCTTGTCCTGATCCACGATGCAGCGCGGCCGATCCTGCCCCTGGCGGTGATCGAACGGCTGATCGCGGCGCTTGAGGCGACGCCCGGCGCGATCCCGGTCTTGCCAGTGGTCGACAGCCTGACTTCTGCCGATGGCACGCTGATGGGCGCGCCCGCCCGCCGTGAAGACCTGCGCCGGGTCCAGACCCCGCAGGCGTTTCGTTATGCCGACATTCTTGCCGCACATCAGGGCTGGAGCGCGGCACCAGAGGCTGGCGACGACGCCCAGGTCGCCCGTGCTGCCAGTCTTGCCGTATCTCTCGTTGATGGAGACGAAGCCTTGCACAAATTGACTTTCGCCAGCGACTTTTCCGCCCCCCTCGCCCCGATCCGGGTCGGCACCGGCTTTGACGTCCACCAGTTTGCAGCTGGCGAGGAAATGTGGCTGTGCGGCGTGAAGATCGAACATGCCATGGGCCTGTCCGGACACAGCGATGCCGATGTGGCGATTCATGCGCTGGTTGACGCGATCCTTGGCGCGATTGGCAATGGCGACATCGGCAGCCATTTTCCGCCCAGCGATCCGCAATGGAAAGGGGCGCGTTCCGACCAGTTCCTGCGCCACGCGGTGAAGCTGGCCACGGAAGCGGGCTATCGCATCGGTAACATCGACCTGACCATCATCTGCGAAGCGCCCAAGATTGGTCCTCACCGTCCGGCCATGCGGGCGCGATTGGCCGAGATCATGGGCACCGGCATCGAAGCGGTCAGCGTTAAGGCAACTACTACGGAAAAGCTGGGTTTTACCGGGCGCGGCGAAGGGATTGCGGTGCAGGCAGCAGCCACCCTGATTGCACTTTGATTGAAACCGGGCTGGATTTTCCCCGTTAACAGGACCATGGCGCCCTCCGCGATTCGCTAAGGGAAGTTCCGAAGGTGAGTATCCTGTCCGAAGACCTGATTGAGCTGGCTGCCAAGGTTGTGGCCGCAAACCGTGATAGCGGACGGGTAGTCGCGCTGGCGGAAAGCTGCACTGGCGGCCTTGTTGCCGCTGCCATCACCGAGATTGCCGGTTCCTCCGCCGTGCTGGACCGGGGCTTTGTCACCTACTCCAACGAATCAAAGCAGGAATCGCTGGGCGTTCCGCGCGAAATCATCGAAACCTTTGGCGCGGTTTCCATCGCCTGTGCCTGGTCGATGGCCCAGGGCGCGCTCAATCACAGCAAGGCGGACGTGGCTGTGGCGATCAGCGGTATCGCCGGGCCGGATGGCGGTACGCCGCAAAAGCCGGTCGGCACCGTTGTCTTTGCCCGCGCGGTGCGCGGCAGCGACGAACTGGTTGCCGAGGAGCGCCACCTTGAAGGGCAGACCCGGTCGGAAATTCGCCGTCAGGCCGCGCTGGTCGCGCTGGAACTGCTGCTGCCGTAAAGCTTGTCGGCCCGTTCCTCGAACGCGGTCACCATCTTGCGGAAGGCGCGGTCGAAATACTGGCCGGCCAGCTTTTCGAACATGGCATTGCGGAAGGTGAATTCGACCTTGAAGTCGATTTCGCAGCCGCCACCCTCGGCCTCGCGAAACTCCCAGACATTGTCCAGGTCGCGCATCGGCCCGTCGACGTAGATCACCTCGATCCGGTGTGGACGGGTCTTGAGCACGCGCGAGGTGAACTTTTCCCGCAGCGCCTTGAAGCCGACCAGCATGTCGGCGACCATTTCCGTATCGCTGTCCGAACGGACGCGGGTTGCGACCACCCAGGGCAAGAACTCGCCATAACGGCCCACGTCGGCCACCAGATCGAACATCTGTTCGACCGAGTACGGCAAACGGCGGATTTCGCGGCTGCCGGGCATCAGCGGCGAGCGCTGCCGATCTTGGCCTGACGGGCGGCGCGCATCTGCTTGAAATCGTCCCCGGCGTGATAGCTGGAACGGGTCAGCGGGCTGGCCGCGACCTGCAGAAAGCCCTTAGCCCGGGCAATCGCACCATAGGCGTCAAAAGTCTGCGGAGTGACGAATTCCATCACCTTGGTATGCTTGGGCGTGGGCTGAAGGTATTGGCCCATGGTGATGAAATTGATCCCGGCACTGCGCATGTCGTCCATCACCTGATGGACCTCGAGCCGCTCTTCACCGAGCCCCAGCATGATCCCGCTCTTGGTAAAGACCAGCGGATCGTGGTTCTTCACCTCTTCCAGCAGGCGGAGCGAGGCATAGTAACGCGCGCCGGGCCGGATCGTCGGATAAAGGCGCGGAACGGTTTCCAGGTTGTGGTTGTAAACGTCCGGACCGGCCGCAACAATGGCTTCGACTGCGGGGCGCATCTTGCCGCGGAAATCGGGCGTCAGGATCTCGATGGTCGTATCCGGAGTCGCGGCGCGCAGAGCCTTGATCACCTTGACGAACTGGCTGGCGCCGCCGTCGGGCAGGTCATCCCGGTCGACCGAAGTGATGACGATATGTTCCAGCCCCATCTTGGCTGCAGCAATTGCGACGTGTTCCGGTTCCAGCGGATCGACTGCGCGCGGCATCCCGGTCTTGACGTTGCAGAACGCGCAGGCCCGGGTGCACACATCACCCAGAATCATCACCGTTGCGTGTTTTTTGGTCCAGCATTCACCGATATTCGGACAGGCTGCTTCCTCGCACACGGTGTTGAGCTTCAAGTCGCGCATCAGCTGGCGAGTTTCGCCATAACCCTTACTTGTCGGGGCCTTAACGCGGATCCAGTCAGGCTTGCGCTGACGCTCAGGTGCGGGCGGCGGGGAAAGATCGTTCATGGGGCCCAAATAGGCGCAGGAAGCAAGGGTTGCCAGTGCGAATTTATGGTTCCATTAGCGCTGCTCATGAATACTGAATCACCCGCAGTTCTTGGCCGTTTGATTGATGGCTACCGGCGTTTTCGTTCCAGTGGATGGGCTCCCAACCGGGAACGATGGGAATCCTTGCGCGAAGGGCAGCAGCCCGAAGTGATGGTGATTGCCTGCTCGGACAGCCGGGTTGATCCAGCCCAGATTTTCGACGTTCACCCCGGCGAGATTTTCGTTGTCCGCAATGTCGCCGCCATGGTGCCGCCATTCGAAACCACACCCGGTCATCACGGCGTTTCGGCCGCGCTGGAATTCGCGGTTCAGGTGTTGAAGGTGAAGGAAATCGTGGTCATGGGCCACGGCATGTGCGGGGGGTGCAAGGCAGCCCTGACCCGCGAAATGCACGGTACCGAGCCGGGCGAAGGTGGTTTCATTGCGGACTGGATCGGCCTGCTTGATGATGCCCGCGAAGAAGTGGCGCACAAGCACGGCACCGAAGGCCGCGCTGCCGAACGCGCGATGGAAGAAGCCGGGGTTCAGGTCAGCCTGAACAACCTGCGCACCTTCCCCTGCATCCGGCGTAAGGAACGCGATGGCGAACTGAAACTGACCGGTGCCTTCTTTGCGATTTCCGACGGCATTCTGCACGTGCTGGACGAAACCAGCAGCGAATTCAGCCCGGTTCAGTAAGGGCGTTGCAGCCGGGCCGATCGGTCCGATTTCACAGCAGCAGATACAAGAAAGGGCGGTCCTTCCAGACCGCCCTTTCCTTTTTCAGTTCCTGACCAGAGCTTACTGCGCCGGCGCAGCCTTGCTCTTGGCATAGGCCGACCACAGCGCAGCAATCGGA
>CAZLPK010000002.1:0-74571 GCA_964561375.1 uncultured Novosphingobium sp. | reverse complement strand
GCCCGAGCAGAGCACCGCCTTCTTCCGCTTGGTAACGCGCGTGGCCATGGCCACGGCTTCCCATGCCGCTGTGGAGCCATCGTACATCGAGGCATTGGCCACCTCGACCCCGAACAGGCGGGCGACCTGGGTCTGGAATTCGAACAGGACCTGCAAGGTGCCCTGCGCGATTTCCGGCTGGTACGGGGTATAGGCTGTCAGGAACTCGCCGCGCTGGATCAGGTGATCGACGCTGGCGGGAACGTGGTGGCGATAGGCCCCTGCCCCCAGAAAGAACGGTGCCGAACCGGCGCTGACATTGCGCGCGGCCAAGGCCGTCATGTGCCGTTCCACTGCCATTTCGCTGGCATGGTTCGGCAATCCGGGGATGGTTCCGGGCAGACGTGCTTCGGCCGGAACGTCAACGAACAGGTCGTCAACAGTCGCGGCACCGATCACGCCAAGCATTTCGGCGCGGTCTGCGGGGGTCAGTGGGAGGTATCGCACCTGCGTCTCCAATTCAGACTGGTCATGCGAAGCCCGCCCGGCAGAGCGGACTTTGCCATTTCAATTAGAGGCTTGCGACGTATTCGTCGTAAGCAGCCTTATCCATCAGCCCTTCCAGCTCCGCCGGATCGGACAGGGTCAGGCGGAACAGCCAGCCGCCGTTTTCGGGGTCGGTGTTGACCAGTTCCGGCTCACCTTCCAGCGCGCCGTTGCTTTCGGTCACGGTCCCGCTGACCGGCGCGTAAACGTCGCTGGCGGCCTTGACGCTGTCGACCACGCAGGGGGCATCGCCCTTCTTCAGCGCAGCGCCTGCTTCGGGCAGTTCGACGAAGGTGATGTCGCCAAGCTGGCCCTGGGCATAGTCGGTAATGCCGACCGTTCCGGCATCGCCGTCAACTTCGATCCATTCGTGATCCTGGGTGAAATAACGGGGCATGGGATACTCCTCAGCGATGATAGCGATGGGGGACAAAGGGGGTTGCAGTAACGGTGGCCGGCAGGCGCTTGCCGCGCACGTCGATCTCCAGCGCAGTGCCGGTGGCGGCATGGGCGCGGTCGACATAGGCCATGGCAATCGGGCGCTGCAGCGTGGGTGAGAAACCACCTGAAGTCAGCACGCCAACCTTCTGTTCGCCCACGTAGACTTCGGCGCCTTCGCGTGCGGCCTGACGACCATCGAGGCTGAGGCCGACGCGCACCTGCGCGGTGCCTTCGGCAAGATCCTTCAGCACGCGGTCTGCACCGATGAAGCCGCCTTCGCTGCGGCGGCGCTTGTTCACGGCAAAGAGCAGGTCGGCATCGACCGGGCTGTGATCCGGGCTAAGGTCATGGCCATAGAGTGGCAGGCCAGCCTCAAGCCGCAGCGAATCCCGCGCGCCCAGGCCAATCGGCTTCACCTCTTCCTGCGCGCAAAGCAGGCTGGCAACGCGCTCTGCCGCTTCGGCGGGAATGGAAATCTCGAACCCATCCTCGCCGGTATAGCCCGAACGGCTGATCCATGCGTCGACGCCGTCCAGCTTGAACTGACCGCCCTTCATGAAAGTCAGGGCCGAAACGCCCGGAACCACACGCTCCAGCGCCTGCGCCGCCTTTGGCCCTTGCAGGGCAAGCAGCGCGCTTTCATCCATGTGCGACAGGGTCACTTCATCAGGCAGGTTTTCACGCAGATGGGCGATGTCGTCCCACTTGGTCGCGCCGTTGACCACCAGATAGAACCCGTCATCCCAGCGCGTGACCATCAGGTCGTCCAGAATGCCGCCTTCTTCGTCCAGCAGCATCGAATAGCGCGGGGCATTGGGCTTCAACGTCGAAAGGTCGATCGGCAGCACGGCCTCCAGCGCGGCTTCCACGCCTTCGCCCGACAGGTGCAGCTGGCCCATGTGGCTGACATCGAACAGCCCGGCGCTTTCCCGCGTCCAGAGATGCTCGGCAATGATTCCTTCATACTGGACCGGCATCCAGTAGCCCGCGAATTCGACCATGCGGCCGCCCCGTTCACGGTGCCAGGCGTCAAGCGGCAGGGTCAGCACCTCGGGTTCGAGGGCTTCAGCTTCGTCGGGATTGTAAGTGTCGCTCACTAATTTGTTTCCTGCACAGGTGTGACGCCAAGCGGCGCCCCCTCTGTCACGGAAACCTGAGAGCTTTCCCCCGCAGTGGCGAGGTTACCCCTTCGGCGGGTGCAACCCGGATGGGCGGCACCACTTTCCAGAGCATCGCTATTGACCCACGCGGTCCTTTTGCCTGAGAGATTCCGGGGCGGTTGCTCCTTCGGCGCCCGGTGACGAATCACCGGAACTCTCCCGCGCGGTCAGCGATTGAGAGGCGAATGGCCCGCCTTTACGCGGGAGTCAACGCTTGCGGGGCGAACTGTCCCCGGCGCGCGGCGCGCAGGATGCCATCGTGTTCGAACACGAAGCGCCCGGCCATCTTCTCTCGCGTCAGGCCGATGATCGCCTCGACGATCGTTTCGGCATGAACCGAACGGTAGCGGCGATATTCGCCGTGCAGCAGCAGGTCGATCAGCGGGCTGAAGATCATGCCCAGCTTTTCCGCCGGACGCAGTTCCTCGCGCGGGCCGCGCAGCAGGCCGGGACGGATCACGTCAAGCCGCTGCAGACCAACCTTGCCCAGCGCATGTTCGGTCTCTCCCTTGACCCGCAGATAGAGGTTCCTGGCCATGGTATCGGCACCGACCGACGAGATCGACACCATCTGGCGAATGCCCGCCGCCTTGGCTGCGCGGGCGCAGGCGAGGACCAGATCGTGATCGACTGCGCGGAATGCTGCTTCGTCCTTGCCTGCCTTCTTCCACGTCGTACCCAGCGCGCAAACCAGCACATCGGCATTGGCGGCTGCAATTGCATCGCCCCAATGTTCCGGATCGGCCACCAGCACTTCCATCCGGGCGCCAGGTGGCAAGGCAATCTCGCGCCGCGACACCGCGATGATGCGGATATCGGGGCGCTGGACCGCCATGCGGATCAGGGTCATGCCGATCAGGCCGGTCGCCCCCACCAGCACGATGCGGGTGGGCTTAGACATTCCGCAGCCCTTCCGGCGTGCGACCATAGATCTTGGCATGGGCCGCAATCGCATAGCGATCGGTCATGCCTGCAATAAAATCAGCAATATGGCGGCTGCGCTGCGGCTCTTCCGCTGGCAGGTTCTGCTGCCAGCCAGCATCCATCAGGCTGGGGTCCTGCGCATAGGCGGCGTAAAGCTCTGCCGTCACCGACCGCGCCCGCTCTGCCGTGTGGAGCTGCTGCGGATGGTGGTAGAGCTTGGCATACATGAAGTTCTTCAGCCGCCGCTCGTTCTCGGCCATGGCTGGAGAGAATGCTGCCATTGCGCGGCCAGCGGCGCGTACTTCCGCCGCGCTGGCCATGTCCTTTACCCGCATCGCCGTCTCGCCGATCAGATCATTGACCATCAGGCCGATCTGGCTGCGCACCAGTTCGCGCAGACGGCGTTCCTGCGGCGCACCGGGGAACTTGCGCTCAATCTCGCGCCACTGGTCCGCCACGAAATCGAGCGTCAGCAATTCATCGAGATCGAGGAACCCGGCCCGCAGGCCATCGTCAATGTCGTGATTGTCATAGGCAATGTCGTCTGCCAGCGCGGCGACCTGCGATTCCAGCGAACCCCATTGCGTCAGTTCCAGCGGATAGGCCGCGTCGAGTTCGGCCAGCGCCCAGGGCACGTTGCTAACCGGGCCATTGTGCTTGGCCAGGCCTTCCAGCATTTCCCACGACAGGTTCAGCCCTTCATGCTCGCAATAGGGGCTTTCCAGCCGCATCAGGACGCGCAGGCAATGGGCGTTGTGATCAAAGCCACCAAACCCGCCTAGCGCATTGTCCAACGCTTCCTCTCCGGCATGGCCGAAGGGCGGATGGCCGATGTCATGGGCCAGGCACAGCGCCTCGGTCAGGTCCTCGTCCAGCCCCAGCGCGCGGGCGATGACGCGGCCGATCTGCGCCACTTCCAGACTGTGGGTCAGGCGAACACGGTAATGGTCGCCATCGGGGGCGATGAACACCTGCGTCTTGTGGCGCAGGCGGCGGAAAGCGATGGAATGGACCACCCGGTCGCGGTCGCGCTGAAAGGCGCTGCGCGGACCGCGGGCGAGCGACTGCTCGATCGGGAACTCCCGCCCCCGGCTCTGGGCCGGATCACAGGCAAAGCGCGCTCTCACGCCCGCCCCGCAATCTGATCGGCAAAATCGCTGCGTGTCGGCAGCCGGTTCTTGCCGCCGATCAGGCCAAATTTATGCAATCGCGTAACTCCCGGGCTGGAAACCCCTGTTGCGAGCGCCTTAGGCGAGGAGCCTGCGCAGGTCCAGCATCTGGGAGGCATCCAACCTTAGAAGAGCGCGGCTGGGCGCGTTTCACTTTTCCCTTGCAAGGCCGCTGGCGCAAAGGGCCGCGCTGCTCGCCGTAACTGAAACAGCCTCGGCATCGCCCACCCGGCGCACAGCCAGGACATAGTCGGACAGGCTCTGCTTCTCGCCGCGCAACTGCCTCAGCTTGTTCAGCTGGATCAGACTGAGCCGGTCAGTCATGCGCGTCGCCATGCAGGCCGCGTTCGGCTCGGACAGACCGGCTTCCAGCATCGCGCTTTTGACCTGACCATAGGCCAGCTTGCTGGGCGAACAGGCAGCCAGCGCAATCAGCATGGCAAGTCCGGCAGTCCGCATCAGTGCGCCAGCGCCTTGACGATATCCTCGACCATCTTCTTGGCATCGGCCAGCAGCATCATGGTCTGGTCCATGTAGAACACGTCGTTATCGACCCCGGCATAGCCGACCCCGCCCATCGAGCGCTTGATGAACATGATGGTCTTGGCCTTGTCGACATCGAACACCGGCATGCCATAGATGGGTGATGACTTGTCGGTCTTGGCTGCCGGATTGACCACGTCATTCGCGCCGATGATGAAGGCCACGTCGCACTGGCCGAATTCGGAATTGATGTCTTCCAGTTCAAACACCTCGTCATAAGGGACGTTCGCTTCGGCCAGCAGCACGTTCATGTGGCCCGGCATACGGCCTGCAACCGGGTGGATCGCATATTTGACCGAGACGCCTTCCTTCTTCAGCAGGTCGCCCATTTCGCGCAGGGCGTGCTGGGCCTGGGCCACGGCCATGCCATAGCCGGGAATGATGATGACGTTTTCCGCTTCCTTGAGCAGGAATGCCGCGTCTTCCGCGCTGCCGCGTTTCCACGGGCGCTGCTCCTTTGCCTCGCCACCCGCCGCTCCGGCATCCGCGCCAAAGCCGCCCGCGATCACCGAGATGAAGCTGCGGTTCATCGCCCGGCACATGATGTAGGACAGGATCGCACCCGACGAACCAACCAGCGCGCCGGTGATGATCATCGCGGAATTGTGCAGGGTAAAACCCATCGCCGCCGCAGCCCAGCCCGAATAGGAATTGAGCATCGAGACGACCACCGGCATGTCCGCCCCGCCAATCGGGATGATCAGCAGAAAGCCGATCAGGAACGACAGCACCGTGATCGTCGCAATGATCCACAGGCTCTGGTCGGTCATGAAGAACCCGGTCAGGCCAAGGATCGCCAGCAGCGTGCCGAGGTTGATCACGTGCCGCGCGGGCAGCAGGATCGGCGCGCCGCTCATCTTGCCCGCAAGTTTCAGGAAAGCGATGACCGAGCCGGAAAACGTGATCGCCCCGATGGCAATGCCCAGCCCCATTTCCAGCCGCGAAACCGGATTGATCGCACCGTCAGCACCGACAATGCCGAAGGCTTCGGGATTAAGGTAAGCTGCCCAGCCGACCAGCACGGCGGCAAGGCCGACCAGGCTGTGGAATGCTGCAACCAGTTGCGGCATGTCCGTCATCGCGATGCGGCGGGCAATGATCCAGCCGATCCCGCCACCGATGGCAATCGCGCCTAGGATTTTCGGCAGACTGGCGATCTGGTGGGTGACCAGCGTGGTCACCACCGCAATCAGCATACCCACCATGCCATAGCGGTTGCCTCCGCGGCTGGTGCCGGGGCTGGACAGGCCGCGCAGGGCCAGAATGAACAGCACGCCCGAAACAAGGTAGGCCAGCGCCACCCATGGGCTTGCAGCCAGTTCACTTACGGCGGCTGAGAGAAGCGTGAATTCCATCACTTCTTCTCCTTCTTCTTGTACATCGCCAGCATCCGCGCCGTCACGGCAAAGCCGCCGAAGATGTTCACGCTGGCCAGCACGACGCCCAGCAGGCCCAGCCACTTGGCCACACCGCTACCAGCCGCCGCAGCAGCAATCAGCGCGCCGACGACGATCACCGATGAAATCGCGTTGGTCACCGCCATCAACGGCGTGTGCAGCGCCGGAGTAACCGACCAGACCACGTAATAGCCAACAAAGCAGGCCAGCACGAAGATCGAGAGGATCGAGATGAAGTCCACTATTTTGCCTCCCCGCCACGGGGAGGGGGACCGTCCGCAGGACGGTGGAGGGGGCTGGCAACCCGCACGGCGATTGCCTCGGCCGTGCCGACTGCATCCGCCAGAACGCGCTGCGCCGAAACCCGCAACACCCTGTACCCGTTATCGTTCAGAAATTTCGTCCGCACTGTATCACGTGCAGGATTGTCACCCATGTCATGGACAACACCATCCACTTCCACGACCAAGCGCTCGGCAAGGCAGCAAAAGTCGACCACATAGGGCCCGATCGGGTGTTGCCGCCTGAACTTGAGCCCTTGGGGGCGCGAGCGCAATGCTTGCCACAACAGCCGTTCCGGCACACTCATTTCGCGGCGAAGTTGGCGGGCTCGATAAACGATTGGCCTTTGCGTAGCAGGCTTGCCCCCTCCACCACGCTTCGCGCGGTCCCCCTCCCCGTTTCGGGGAGGAAAGGTACCGCCAAAGCTCACCCCAGCAGCCTCTCGTTCACGATTTTCCCGCCCTGGGTCAGCCGCACTGCATTGCCGATTTCCTCGTCCAGCACAGGGCGGCCCTTCTCCTTGCCCCAGAAGGCGGAGAGGAAATTGTAGAGATTGCGGGCGAAAAGCGCCGAGGCATCTGCAGCCAGATGAGCCGGGGTATTGGCCCAGCCGATGATCTTCACGCCGTGCCTGATCACAACCTCGTCCGGCTTGCTGCCTTCGACATTGCCGCCCTGCGCGACAGCCAGGTCAAAGATCACGCTGCCCGGCTTCATCGTCGCGATCTGCGCGTCGGAAATCAGGCGCGGTGCGGCCCGGCCCGGGATCAGCGCAGTGGTGATGACGATGTCCTGCCTGGCGATATGAGCGCTGACCAGTTCGGCCTGCGCCTTCTGGTATTCCTCGGACATTTCGGTGGCATAGCCGCCCGTGCCCTCACCCTCGATTCCGGCAACGCTTTCGACGAAAATCGGCTTGGCACCCAGCGACAGGATCTGCTCCCTGGTCGCGCTGCGCACGTCGGTGGCTGAAACCTGTGCGCCCAGCCGGCGCGCGGTGGCAATCGCCTGAAGACCGGCAACCCCAACCCCCATGACAAAGCACTTCGCGGCCGAAACCGTACCCGCCGCCGTCATCATCATCGGAAAGGCGCGGCCATAGGCATTGGCCGCTTCGATCACCGCCTTGTAACCGGCGAGGTTCGACTGACTGGAAAGGATGTCCATGCTTTGCGCGCGGGTGATGCGCGGCATGAACTCCATCGCCAGCGCTTCAAAGCCAGCCGCCGCATAGGCAGCGATGCGGGCGCGCTGACCGAAAGGGTCAAGCCCGGCGACGATCCACGCCCCGGGCTTGGCATCCCTTATTGCTTCGGGTGCCGGGCCCTGAACGCCCAGCACGATATCCGCACCCCTGATCGCGTCCTTTGAGACTTCGGCCCCGGCGGCGGCAAAATCCTGATCGGAGATCGCTGCCGAGATACCTGCCCCCGGTTCGACCGCTACGCTGGCGCCCAGTGCGATGAACTTCTTCACCGTTTCCGGGCTGGCCGCGACGCGGGTTTCCCCACTCGCGGTTTCCTTCAGGACCGCGATCCGCATGGGTGCGGAGGCGCTTAGGAAGCGATCTTGAAGACGACGAACGCCGTGACCAGAACAGTCAGGATCGAACCCCACTTCACCAGGCCGAGGAAGCCGGTGTAGGTCGATTCATGTGCCTTCATGTCATTGCCGCTAGCCATTCGAGGTACCTCTGTTTTGCGATGGTTGAATTTGCCCGGTTCTCTATCCGGCATTTCCCGCCCGCTCAAGGGGCAAGCCAGCTGTGGCAGAGGATTAGGTCTCGCTTAATTGGCTGTTTACCTAATCGAGCTAGCCGAGAACCGTTACGAAAGCGGGACTAGCGATTGGACATGACGGAAATCGAGCAGCGCCTGTTGTTGCTGATCGACGATGACCCGGCCCAAAGCCGGTTGATCGCCGCGCTTGCCCAGCGCGAAGGTTGGCGCACTCTCTTGGTCCACGATAGCGAAGAGGCGCTTGCCGCGCTATGCGGCGAACAAGGCCCCCTGGTGCAGGCGATCATTCTTGACCAGCGGGTGTGCGGCGATCAGGCCTGCGCGCTGATTGCCGAACTGCGCAGCCATCGCCCCAACCTGCCGATCCTGATGCTGACCACCAGCGCCTCGCCCTTGCTGGCGGTAGAGGCCATGCGCGCCGGGGCGTCGGACTATCTGGTCAAGCCCGTGCCGACAGACCGCATGATGCAGGCCCTGCGCCTGGCCAAGTCGCGGCAGGCCCCGCGCAACGAGCTGCAACCGCTGACCGAGAAGATCCAGACCACGCCCGATTTCGACGCGATGATCGGCGCAGCCCCCGCCTTCCGCTCTGCCCTTGCCGTCGCGGCCAAGGCGGCGCGCGGTCATGGCGCGGTCCTGATCGAAGGGGAAAGCGGCACCGGCAAGGAAATGGTGATCCGCGCAATGCACGCCGCCAGCCCGCGCGCCAAGCTGCCGCTGCGTTTGCTCAAGCTGGGGGCGATCCCTGAAAACTCTCTGGAATCGGCCCTGTTCGGGCATGAGAAGAATGCTTTTCCGGGCGCCTTTGATCGCCATGTCGGGGCATTACAGAATGCCGATGGCGGGACTCTTGCCCTTGATGAGATCGACCGGCTGCCGCTCTGCGTGCAGCAGCGCCTGATTGAAGCGATCGAGCGCTGTGATGTCCGCCCGATCGGTGCGCGCCATTCGTTCCGCGTCGATGTGCGCCTGATCGCGGCCAGCAACCTGCCGCTGGGCGATCAGGTGGAGCATGGCCGGTTTCTGCCCGAACTGCGCGATGTCCTGTCTGCCGTGGTGGTGCAATTGCCGCCGCTGCGCGAACGGACCGGCGATATTCCGGCACTGGCCCGCCATTTCCTTGCCCTGATCGGGGAACAGCCGGGGCTGCGCCCGCTGGGCATCACTGACGGCGCTCTCGCCCTGCTCGCCAATTATGACTGGCCGGGCAATATCAGCCAGCTTCAGGCCGTACTGTTCCGGGCAGCGGTATTCTGCGAAGGCGATGCCCTGACAGCCGAAGATTTTCCGCAACTGTGCGACCTGCTGGGCGGCGACAGCGCACAGCAACCAGTGCAGGAAGGGGTCGGCGTGATGCTGTACACCGCCGACGGCAACCTGCGCCCGCTGGAAGAAATCGAGGCCGACGTGATCCGCCTTGCCATCGGCCATTATCGCGGCCGGATGACCGAAGTCGCCCGCCGCCTCGGCATCGGCCGATCGACCCTGTACCGCAAGCTGACCGACCTGGGCATTGGCGACGCGGCCTAGGTCTGGTATTGCAGCCCCACGTTCAAGGAGTTCCGCAATTGGTCCAGTGACACCGCCCCGGCGGATTCAATCACTTCGCAGCTCTGTCGCGCTGCCCTGACCAATTGTATTCGAAAGGAACTCCCATGCCCCGACTTGCGGGAAAGATTTGCGTCATCACTGGCGCAGCACGCGGTATTGGCCGCGGCATTGCTGCAGCCTTCCAAGCCGAAGGTGCCGATGTCATCCTGACTGACCTTGACCACCGCCTTGGCAGCTCTGCCGCGGCCGAGATCGGTTGCCGCTTCATCCCCCTCGACGTGCGGGAAGAGGCGGATTGGACCGCTTTGGCAAAAGTGGTTCCGGTTGCGGACGTAGTCGTCAACAATGCCGGGATTACCGGTTTTGAAGCATCTCCCGGCCCGCACGATCCCGAGAATGCCAGTCTGGCAGACTGGCGGTCGGTTCACGCCACAAATCTGGACGGAACCTTCCTTGGCTGTCGCTATGCGATTGCGGCCATGAAGGCGAAGGGTTCAGGCTCGATCATTAACATCTCGTCCCGATCCGGGCTGGTGGGCATTCCCGGCGCAGCGGCCTATGCCAGTTCCAAGGCGGCGATCCGCAACCACAGCAAGTCAGTCGCGCTGTGGTGCGCCCAGAATGGGTGGGCCATCCGCTGCAATTCCATTCATCCGGCCGCGATCCTGACGGAAATGTGGGAGCCGATGCTGGGTGCCGGACCCGACCGGCAAGAGCGCATGGCCAGCTTTGTAGCCGATACGCCGCTACAGCGCTTTGGCGAAGTCCGCGAAGTCGCAGCACTGGCCGTGCTGCTGGCGTCGGACGAGGCGGCCTATATCACCGGAACAGAGCTGAATATCGATGGCGGATTGCTTGCAGGATCGGCAGTCAGCCCAGGGTAAATCGCGACAAGCACTTGCCATTGCTGCAAAAACTGCCAAACTGCCGCTGAGAGACCAGAGCGAGACGGAGGGACGATGATCCTGTGGACTATCGTGGCCGGCGCGCTGATCGGTTGGTTTGTTTCTTATTTCAGTCAGTTCGGCCTCGCATTGGGCGGCATGATCGGCTTTGCCATGGGGCTGTGGCTGCGCCGCGCTTTGCGGGACGAGGTTGCGCGCGAATGGCAGCGGCTAACCGATGGCCAGGGGGAGCATCCCGCCCCCCGGCCCGCCTCAATTCCCGTACCGGAACCTGCGGCAGAGCGGGAAGCGGTTTCCCCGCTGGGACCCGCCGAGCCGCTGGCAGCAGAAAGGCCGGACCAAGCCGCACGCCCGGTCCCACAGGCCGAGCACGAGCCGCAGGCGCCGGGTCTTTACGATGTCGTGGCCAACCACGTGCTGGACTGGTTCACCGGCGGCAACACGATCGTGCGGATCGGGCTGGTGGTCCTGTTCGTCGGGCTGGTCTTCCTTGCCCGGCTGGTCGCCAATGCCGGGCTCTATCCGCTGGAGGCGCGGCTGGCGACGGTTGGCCTGATCGGGGCTGGGCTGCTGGCAGTCGGTTTTCGCAAGCGGATCGAGCGGCCCGATTTCGCCCTGCACCTGCAAGGCGGCGGGGTTGCGGTGATGTACCTCACCGTCTTTGCCGCCGCGCGGATCTATGAAGTGATGCCGCCACTGGCCGGCTTTGCCTTCATGATCCTGTTTGCCGCGCTGGGGGCCACGCTGGCCGTGGTTCAGAATTCGAAGGTGATGGCGCTTGCCTCGTTCCTTGGCGGCTATGCCGTGCCGGTGCTGCTGGGGGGCGAAGCGGAAAGCCCGCTGGGGCTGTTCAGCTATATCACGGTCCTCAACCTGGCCGTGCTGGGAATCGCCTGGAAGAAGAGCTGGCGCTCTCTCAACCTGCTCGGCTTTTTCGCCACGTTCGGGCTCGCGACGCTGTGGGGTTCCGGGGCATATCAGGATCGCCATTTCCTGATCTGCGAGGTGTTCCTGGCCCTGTCGGTGGCGATCTATCTCGCCACGGCCCTGCTCTATGCCCACAACACCCCCGGCAAGCTGGGCAACTTTGCTGATTCCACGCTGCTATTCGGCACGGCGCTGGCCGGCTTTGCCCTGCAAGCGGGGCTGGTTCACGACAAACCCTATGCCGCCGCCTGGTCGGCCCTGGCTTTCGCTGCGACCTATCTGACCGTTGCCGCCTGGGCTTTTCGCAAGCGCGAGCAAGGCATGGGCCTGCTCAGCGAATGCCTGCTGGCCATCGGCGTCGGCTTCGTTACGCTGGCAATCCCGCTGGCGCTGGACGTGAAGTGGACCGGAGCCGCCTGGGCGCTGGAAGGGGCCGGGGCCTATTGGGTCGGGGCACGGCAAGCGCGCTGGATGCCGCGCGCCTTTGGCCTGATCCTGCAACAGTTCGGCGCGATCCTGGCCCTCGCCACGCTGCAGCCCGCCATTTCCCATGTGCCACTTGCCAACAACGGCTTTGTCGGCCCGCTGCTGATCGCCGTGCCGCTCTTGCTGACCTCATGGTGGCTGCGGCAGAGCTGGCCGGACAGCGGATCAATCTGGGCGCGCAACTGGGCACCGATCGAGCGCAGCCTTGGCAAGCCGTGGTTCCTGGCCGGCTTTGCCTTTGCCGCGCTGGCCCTGTGGCAGGAAGTGACCCGCCGCCTGCCTGCCGCAACCGATCTGGAACTGCCTGCACCGGTCCTGCACAGCCATCAGGTCGTGCTGATCAGCCTGCTCGCCACGCTGGCGCTGATGGCCGCGTCGGACTGGTTTGGCCGCACCCGCAAATGGCCCGTCGCCACCTGGCCGGGGCGGGTTTCGCTGCTGCTGATTGGCCTGGGCTTCCTGATCAATCTGGCCACCGAAAAAAGCGTTACGGACTGGCCCGACTTTGCCTTCTGGATCGCGATCTGGGCGCTGCATTTCTGGATGCTGCGCCAGCGCGACAACGACCGGCCCGAACCGCTGCGCTGGGACAGCGCGATGCACACGCTGGGCGTGCTGGTGCTGACCGCCATGCTGGCCGACTGCCTGTTCCGCCTGATCGACGTGGCAAAGCTGTGGAACAGTTCGTGGGCCGGGGTCGTGCTGCTGACCAGCGCCACGGCCATGGTCTTCGCCCTCACCCGCTGGGCTGGACGCGCGGTGCAAGGTTCACCCGACACGCTCGGCTGGCCGCTTGACCAACACGCCCGCGCCTATTGGGGCCGGGCTGGTAGCGTTCTTGCCGCGCTGACTTTCTTCGGCGCACTGGGCAGCGCGTGGTTTGCCGCGGGCGACACCCAGCCCCTGCCCTACATTCCGCTGCTCAACCCGATTGACCTTGCCGTGGGCCTTGCCATTGCCGCCCTCGCCCAGCGGCGGCTGATGCTGCAAGGCGTCACGCCGCAGCCACGGCTGGCGTGGAGCGCCGGGAATGCCGGACTTGGCGCACTGGCCCTGCTGGGCTTTGTTGCGGTAAACGGCATCTGGGTGCGCACCGCCCATCACTATCTGAACGTGCCGTGGGACGGCACCACACTCAGCAGCCCGACCGTCCTGACCGGCTTTTCGATCCTCTGGACCCTGCTGGCCATGGGCCTGATGCTCTATGCCAAGCGCATGGCCATGCGCCTGCCGTGGCTGACCGGCGCGACCCTGCTGGGAGTGGTTGTGGTCAAGCTGCTCTTCGTCGATATGTCACAGGCAGAAGGTATTGCCCGGATCGTCGCCTTTATCGGGGTGGGTATACTAATGCTGCTGATCGGCTATTTCGTGCCGCTTCCGCCGCGACAGGGCGGCGAGGAGAAGAAGTGATGTTTGCCCGTCTGGTCCGCCCGCTGTTGCCCGCTGCCGCTCTGCTCGCCCTTGCCGCCTGCGCCGCGGAAGAAGCGCCAGAGCCGAAAAAGCCCGACGAGTTTGCACAGGTTCTGGCCGTTGCCCCCACGGCGGGGAACAAGCTGGGCCGCGTGGTGCTACCCGCCGCTGCCGTGGCCGAAATCGTGCGGCCCGATCTGGGCGACGTGCGGATCTATGACGCCAGGGGCCGCACCCTGTCGCTGGCGCTGGCCTATGACCGTTCGGGCGAATCGAGCCTGCTGAAACCGAGTGACCTCACCGCGATCCCGCTTGCCAAGGGACCGGATGGAGAGGCCGTTCCGCTGACCATCGAAGTGAAAACAGGCGATGCCACGGTCGAAGTAACCGCCACCGATGCCGCTGACGCTGCGGACAAGCGCGCCGCCGTCCTGATCGACACGCGCGCTCTGACCCTGCCGGTGGTCGGCATCGAACTGGCCGCGCAATTGCCAAAGCAGGTGCCAGTCACGTTCACGCTGGAAAGCTGCAGCGACCTAAAGACCTGGGAACCGCTGGCTGACAAGGTACTGCTACGCCCGGGTAACGATCCCGAAGTGCTGGGCCAGCCCCGCATCGCTCTGCCCGCCGTAAACCTCAAGGACCGCTATGTCCGGATCAGCTGGGAAGCTGGCCCGGACATCGCCGTGACCGGCGCCAAGGTGCTCGAAGCGGTGACCCGCCAACCGGAGCGCGTCGATCTGGAAACCAGTGGCGCCGCGCTGAGCAATCCGCACGAACTGCGCTTTGCCCCGCAGATTTCGGTGCCGATTGCGGCTGTAAAGCTCGAACTTGCCGGCTCTGATGGGATCGTTCCGGTCCAACTGTTCGGCCGCAACGATCGCTCTGAACCCTGGGGACTGCTGGCCAATGCCACGCTGAAACAGGGCGAAGGGCCCGTCTCACTCGAACTGTCCGGCGCGACGCTGCGCGAATACCGCATCGCCGCCGATCCGCGCAGTGCCGGTTTTTCGAAGGTTCCGCTGGTCAGCCTTGCAGTCGAACCAATCACGATCTTTGCCGCTTTCAATGGCGAAGGGCCGTTCAATCTGGCGGTCGGCAATGCCAATGCCAAACCCGCCTGGTTCGATCCGGCCGACTTTGGCAAGCCCAGCGACCTGCTGCGCGCCTGGCGCTTGCAGGCTGAGGTGGAAATCGCCGGTGACGCCCCCGTCATCAAGCTGGCCCCGGCAGCACCCGAAAGCCCGTTTGACGCGCGCAAGATTGCCCTGTGGGCCGCGCTCGTCCTGGGAACGGTCGTCCTCGCCTTCGCCGCCTCGCGCCTGCTCCGCGCCCAGCGCCGTGCCCCCGGCTCCACCGGTTCTGGCGACACGGACCAGGCATAAGTCGAACCGGCCTAGACCCACGGCGGAAATAGCCCGGAACGGGCGGCAACAATCGCGCCCATGCGCAAATCACCCTGCGGCGGCTCAAACCACCGCATTCGGGCGGCGAAATGCGCCATTTTCCTTGCATTTGCGCATTGCGGAGCATAAGGGCGGCCAGTCTTTCAGAGCCTTGGCCCTGAAAGGCGCGGTGGACGGCATCCGGCCCCCATCGCAGTTCGGCCCTTTTGGCCCGCTTCGGGATGGTCCCGATGGCGGAGGAAAGACCGGCGGAAACAACCGCCTGGCCGGAAACATCGGTATAGGAAACCAACCTTATGGCGTCTACCGCCAACCCCACCCGCGACGATTTCGCGGCTCTCCTTGATGAATCGCTCGGCGGCGCTGCCGACGGCGGCTTTGAAGGCCGCGTGGTCAAGGGCACCATCACCGCTATTGAAGGCGACAAGGCCGTCATCGACGTTGGCCTGAAGAGCGAAGGCCGCGTGGCCCTGCGCGAATTCGCCTCGCCCGGCCAGCCCCACGGGCTGAAGGTTGGCGACGAAGTCGAAGTCTATGTCGACCGCGTCGAAAACTCCGAAGGCGAAGCCATGCTCAGCCGCGACCGCGCCCGCCGCGAAGCCGCCTGGGACAAGCTTGAAAACGAATTCGGCGAAGGCAAGCGCGTTGAAGGCGTGATCTTCGGCCGCGTCAAGGGCGGCTTCACCGTCGACCTCGACGGCGCCGTGGCCTTCCTGCCCGGCTCGCAGGTTGACATCCGCCCCGTGCGCGACGTGCAGCCGCTGATGGACGTGCCGCAGCCGTTCCAGATCCTCAAGATGGATCGCCGCCGGGGCAACATCGTCGTCTCGCGCCGTGCGGTGCTGGAAGAAACCCGCGCCGAACAGCGCAGCGGCCTGATCCAGAACCTGTCGGAAGGCCAGATCATCGACGGCGTCGTCAAGAACATCACCGATTACGGTGCGTTCGTTGACCTCGGCGGCATCGACGGCCTGCTCCACGTCACCGACATGAGCTACAAGCGGGTCAACCACCCGAACGAAGTCATCAACATCGGTGACACCGTCAAGGTCCAGATCATCCGCATCAACCAGGACACCCAGCGCATCAGCCTGGGCATGAAGCAGCTGGAAAGCGATCCGTGGGAAGGCGTCGCCGCCAAGTACCCGGTCGGCGCGAAGCTGCGCGGCACCGTCACCAACATCACCGAATACGGCGCCTTCGTCGAACTGGAAGCGGGCATCGAAGGCCTGGTCCACGTTTCGGAAATGTCCTGGACCAAGAAGAACGTCCACCCCGGCAAGATCGTTTCGACCAGCCAGGAAGTCGACGTCATCGTTCTGGAAGTCGACAGCGACAAGCGCCGCGTTTCGCTTGGCCTCAAGCAGGCTCAGCAGAACCCGTGGGAAGCTTTCGCCGAAAAGCACCCGGTCGGTTCGACCGTCGAGGGCGAAGTCAAGAACGCGACCGAATTCGGTCTGTTCATCGGCCTGGATGGCGACGTGGACGGCATGGTTCACATGTCCGACATCGCCTGGGGCATCTCGGGTGAAGACGCGCTGGCCCTGCACCGCAAGGGTGAGCAGGTTTCGGCCATCGTCCTTGACGTCGATGTCGAAAAGGAGCGCATCTCGCTCGGCATGAAGCAGCTTGAAAAGGGTGCTCCGGCAGCCGGCGTTGCTGCTGCCGCTTCGGGCCTGAAGAAGGGCGAAGTCGTCACCGTCACCGTTCTCGAAGTCCGCGATGGCGGTCTGGAAGTTCAGGCTGGCGACGATGGCGCGACCGGCTTCATCAAGCGCAGCGACCTCGGCCGCGACCGCGACGAACAGCGCCCCGACCGCTTCCAGGTTGGTCAGAAGCTCGACGCCATGGTTACCGGTTTCGACCGTTCCAAGAAGCCGAACTTCTCGGTCAAGGCCCGCCAGCTGGCCGAAGAGAAGGAAGCAGTGGAACAGTACGGTTCGTCGGATGCCGGCGCTTCGCTGGGCGACATCCTCGGCGCCGCACTGAAGGCCAAGAAGGACTAATCCTCCTTTTCAGCCGACAGGCACAAATCAAAGGCCCGTCCGGAGAAATCCGGGCGGGCTTTTGCTATTTGGCACTGATTGAAGCTTTGCCTGACCGGGCCATTGGTGTTTAATCGCGGCGGGAGAAGACCATGCTCGAAATTCATCAGTTTCCCTGCCTGTCAGACAATTACGGCTATCTCGTCCACGATCCGGTCAGCGGCGAGACGGCCTGCATCGATACGCCTGATGCCGACGCCTATCTGCGCGAGGCCGGACACAAGGGCTGGCAGATCAACCAGATCTGGAACACCCACTGGCACCCCGACCACGCCGGCGGAAACGAAGCGATCAAGGCGGCCACCGGCTGCACGATCATCGCCCCGGAAGGGGACGCAGCGCGAATCGCTGGCGTTGACCGCACGGTGAAGCAAGGCGACGTGGTCATGCTGGGTGACTGGGATGCCGACGTAATCGACGTTGGCGGCCACACACAGGGTCACGCCGCCTATCATCTGCCCGATGCCGAACTGGCCTTTGTTGGTGATGCCCTGTTTGCGCTGGGTTGCGGGCGGATGTTCGAAGGAACGCCGCAACAGTTCTGGGCCAGCCTTTGCCGGCTGAAAGCCCTGCCAGCCAGCACGATCCTCTACTGCGCGCACGAATATACCCAGTCCAACGCCCGCTTCGCGCTTCACGCCGATCCGGACAATGCGGAACTGGCCAAATATGCCGAAGCCATTGCCAAGGCGCGTGAGGCGGGCAAGCCGACCGTGCCCTTCGCCCTCGCCCGCGAACTGGCAACCAACCCCTTCCTGCGGGCGGACGATCCGGCCATGCAGGCGCGCTGGGGAACCGGCGATGCCATTGCCACCTTCGCCGCCCTGCGCGCGGCCAAGGATACTTTCTAAACAAAACAGAAGCCGCCACGTGGAGAGCGGGATCCAGAATGCTGGACCGCGCCACCTGCCACGCGGCGCGCAAAGGGAGAGAATTGCATGAAAGCGCTTGTCGTTAGCACCCTGTCGCCGGACCTGTCCGGAGTGGCTCTGGCCGACGTACCTCAGCCCGAACGAAAGCCCGGCGAAGTGCTGGTCAAAGTCCGCGCAGCATCTCTGAACTTTCCCGACCTGCTGATGACCAAGGGTGAGTATCAGCTAAAGCCGGAGCTGCCCTTCATTTCAGGCCTGGAATTCGCTGGTGAAGTGATTGAGGCCGATGCAGACAGCGGCTTTTCTGCCGGCGATCAGGTCTATGGCGGGAACAAGACCGGTGCCTTTGCCGAATATGCCTGCGTCCCTGCCCGCTCGCTCAGCCGGATGCCCCATGGCATCAGCTTTCCCGCTGCAGCAGCCTTGGGCGCAGCCTATGGCACCGCCTACACCGGTCTGGTCGAAATCGGCGGCCTGAAGGCTGGACAATGGGTGCTGATCCACGGGGCCAGCGGCGGCGTTGGACTGGCGGCAGTTGAACTGGCCAAGCGGCTGGGCGCCCATGTCATTGCCACCACCGGCACACCAGCGAAAGTAGAGCGCCTGCGCGCCGCCAGCGATGCCGATGCCGTGATCCTGGCCGAGGGACGGTTTCGCGAACAGGTGGCCGAACTGACCGGCGGCAAGCTGTGCGACCTGGTCTATGACCCGGTTGGTGGTGACATCTTCGACGAAAGCACCCGCTGCGTCGCCTTTGGCGGCAAGCTGCTGGTCATCGGGTTTGCTGGTGGCAGGATTGCCGAAATCTCGACCAACATTCCGCTCATCAAGGGCTTCTCCGTCATGGGCGTCCGCGCTGGCGAATATGCAAGACGCTTCCCGGACCGGGGCCGCGCCATTCGCGAAGCAGTTGCGACATTGGCAGCCGATGGCAGGCTCAATCCGCACATAGACCGCACCCTTCCACTGGTACGCTGGCGCGAAGCCTACGAGGCAATGGCAGCGCGGCAAATTGTCGGGAAGATCGTGCTGGAGCCTTGAGGGGTAGTCAGGACCAGCACCCTTCGACGGGCTCAGGGTGAGCGAGTGCGAGAAGCACCGACAACACTCTCAACCCTCCTCATCGTCATCCCCGCGAAAGCGGGGATCGATAGCCGGCTAGGCGGCCGTTGCCTTGCCAGTGGTCCCCGGTCGAGCCGGAGACGACGGAGTCGTCGGTTAAGGAATTCTGCGTTTTGCCACTGGATTGTTTCGTCGCTGCACTCCTCGCAATGACGAGGGAACAACGCCCAGCTTCGTCATTGCGAGCGAAGCGAAGCAATCCAGGTAGATTTGCACTGAGAGTGGACGCGCGCGCGGAACACCTTCGAAAGGCCAAAGCCCAACCCGCCCAGGCTGAGCCTGTCGAAGCCTGTTCCACCAACCGCACCAACGAAAAAGGGCGGCCTCAACGGGCCGCCCTTTCCCTCTCCAACTGGAAAAAACCTTAAAGGCCGGCAATAGCCTCGTCGACAAGGGCCTTGTCGGCCGAGGCGTCGTGCTTCGCGGCAATCAGGGTCTGCGCGGCACCTGCGGCAGCGGCAGCGGTCTTGGCGCGAAGTTCGTCAATCGCACCGCGCTCGGCGGCGGCGATCTTGTCTTCAGCCATTTTCTCGCGGCGCTTGATCAGGGCCTTGGTATCTTCAGCAGCCTTGGCAACAATGGCTTCGGCTTCGCTCTTGGCATGCTCGAGCATGTCCGCGGCTTCCTTTTCGGCGCCAGCGATCTTGTCGGCATATTCCTTGCGCAGGGCTTCAGCTTCGGCACGCAGGGCCTTGGCTTCTTCCAGCTGCTTCTGGATCTGGGCAATTGAGGAATCGAGGCCAGATGTGATCAGGCTCGGAACCTTCTTGGCGACCAGGATCAGGATCAACGTGGTCATGGCCAAGGCCACCCACATCCCCGGGGTCACAAAACCGAAAGCCATCGGCTCGGCGTGTCCGGCGCCATGCGCGGCTGCTTCAGCGCCATGTTCGGCGGCTGCGGCTAGCAGGCTGAAATTAGCCATTGAGCGCCTCCTTAACAGCAGCAGAAGCTGCCTTGGCGTCAACCTTCGCACCGGTCAGGCGGGCGACGATGTCTCCCGCTGCTTCGGCAGCGACGGCTTCAATTTCCTTGAGCGCACCGGTGCGGGCTTCGGCGATGCGAGCATCGGCTTCGGCCAGACGGGCGTCAATCTTGGCAGTCGCTTTGGTCAGGTTCTTTTCGCTGGCGGCAGCGGCATCAGCCTTTGCCTTTGCGATTAGAGCCTGGGCCTGGGCGCGCTGGGCGTTCGACCGGACGCGCCAGGCTTCTTCCTGCTCGTCAGCAGCCTTGCGGGCAGCTTCGGCAGCAGCGAGATCGTCGGCGATCTGCTTGTCGCGTGCTTCAACGGTCGCCATCACCTTGGGCACCATGCCGCGGCCAATGACGAAGAAGATGAAGCCGAAGAACACCAGCATCCAGAAGATCTGGCTGGCATAGGTTGCGGCAAGCTGGGAAATCTGAGGCATCGTGGCGTCCGCATCTACCCGGCCCGCGCCGCTCCACTTATTGGAGCGGGCGCGAAACCGGTTGGTCAGTCAATCGTTGGTCTTAGGCGACGAAGACCAGGATCATCGCGATGACGAACGAGAGCAGGCCCAGAAGTTCGGCGGCGGCGAAGCCGATGAACAGACGGCCCTGCTGGCTGTCCGAAGCGCCCGGGTTGCGCAGAGCGCCTTCGAGGAACTTGGCGAAAACGTTACCCACGCCGATCGAGGCGAGGCCGGCACCAATGGCGGCAAGACCGGCACCAATCATCTTTGCGCTTGCAGCGTCCATTTCCGTAACTCCTTTAAAAATCCGTGTTGGGATGACTATTCAAGAACTTAGTGCAGATTTTCCGCGTCGTTGAGATACAGCGAAGTCAGCAGCGCGAAAACGTAGGCCTGAATGCCCGCGACCAGCAATTCCAGTGCGCAGATCGCGACCATCAGGATGAAGCTGGGCAGGCCAACCACGCCGCCCCACAGCGGACCGGCATTGGCAGCGTCGATCACAAAGCTCGACAGCACTTCCAGTAGCACGTGTCCGGCCATCATCGCGACGAAAAGACGAAGCGCGAGGCTGAAGGGACGAACGAGGAACGAAACGACTTCGATGATCGGGATCAGCCAAAGCAGCCACCAGGGGGTGCCATGCGGAACGAACAGCGAGAAGAAATGGAGACCATGACGCCAAAACCCGACTATCAGCACGATCGAGAACGACAGGATCGCCAGAACGCCGGTAACGGTGAAGTGGCTGGTCGGGGTGAACGGATGGATGCCAACCAGCATCAGGGGCATGAGCCCGAGGAGATTGGCGAAAAGAATGAACATGAACAGCGAGAAGATGTAGGGCACATACTTCTTGCCGGCCGGGCCAATGTTGGCCGCAAGCAGGTTATCGATGAAGCTGGTGAAGCCTTCCACCGCCATCTGCCACCGCCCCGGAACCAGCTGCCGCTTCATCCCGCCGGCCACGAAGACCAGCAGGGCAACCGTGGTGATAGCCATCCACAGCGCGGAATTGGTGAAGGGGATGGAGTAGCCCGCGATCGACCAGTGATCGGTGCCGAACAACGGCTCGATCGAGAACTGGTGCATGGGATCGACTTTTGCCTGTTCGGCTGCCACGAGTCCTGCCTCTTTCAAAATCGGTCTGGTGCCCCGGTCACGACCCCTGATCGGACCGTGGCGTCGACATCCTGATAATGTTCCTGAAGGAAACGACGATCCCGAGGATCATCACAACCAGCAGGCCCCAAGGCGATGTTCCCGCGACCCGATCAATGACCCAGCCGATAAATACACCGCCACCAATACCCCCGATCAATTCGGCGAGGACGCGGTTGCCCAAGCGATAATTCGCATCGGCCTCTGCGCCTCCGACCGGCTTGTTACGCTGGGCTTCCCGCTCGCGTGCGGCAGCAAGCCGCGCTTCGAGCGCGTCGATCCGCGCATCATCGCCAATGGGTTCCCGGACAGGTTTCTCGTCGTTCATGCCTTGCTCCTCCCATAAGGAAACTCAGGGCACGCACACCAGTTGCCCGCCGAGGGCGCGGACCCCTTAGCAGGCCAGCACACCAAGTCAACCGGCACGAAAAAGCCTCTCCGCAGGGACTTGCGGAGAGGCTGTGTCTTAAACCCGGCCTAAGTGGGCCTACGGAGCCCTTACGGGCAGCGGCTATCGCGCAGCGGCGGCGCACTGGTGCGGGTTTCCCAGCTTCCGTTCGGGGCCTGATACTTTTCCCCCGCCCTGGTCTGCGAAATTAGCAGGCAGCCCGAGGTAAAAGCATAATCTTCCACCGTGGCGTGCTGTTCCTGCGCCTTTTGCGCATAGACCGCGCGGCGCTTGATGTTGATATCTTCGGCCATGCGGCGAATCTCTGCACTGGGCGGGACCGGATAGCCCAGATAGCCATCCGCCTTTTCACCCACCTGACCGGCTGCGCGCGCGGCGGCATAGGCCGGATCGCGGGTCTGGGCCTCAGCCGCAGGGGCCGACAGCGCCGTAGCACCCAGCACGACAATCCCGGCAGCCAAAGCCAGGAACGATGCCTTTGCGGCCATAGGGACAAGCTTCTTCACCATGACAGATCCTCAAAAAATGCCGGAGTTCTCGTCAATCGTGTTCTTGGCATCCGCCGCGAGCCGATAGACGACCTCCTGCTTGATGTTGATGTTCAGCTCGATCACGATCGGCTTGTCCGGCGCTTTGACCGAAACGCACCCGCCAAGCGCCAGCGCGCTGCCCACCACCATGACCAGCCCGATTCCGCGCTGGCCTGACCGCCGTTTCCCAAGTTTGCCAAGATGCATGGGCAAGTCTTTCGCAAGCCGGGCGCGGTTGGTCAATTCATCGCTCTTCATGGACTATTCCTGCTGTCTGAATCCTGAATGTCTTTTGTTTTCTGCCCCGGTGCAGGCTGTGGGGGGAGCGCGACCGGCTTGATCGGCGGAAGGTCTTGCTGGTCCGGACTGACCGGAATGCCGGGACGCTGCGTGGCATTTCCCTGCGCGTCGATCAGGCCCAGGCTGCGCGGATCGCGGACATAGGACGAATCGTAGAGCGACTTGAACGAGGTCACCAGTTGATAGAACGGCGCGCGGATATTCACGTTGAAGCGGATCGGCAGATTGCCAAGCTGGCGCGTGAGGAAATTGCGCTTCGCCCCCGGCCCCTGCCGCACGCCTTCGAAACGCATGTTGGTGACGATGTCGCCGTCGATCTTGCCGTCGATGCCCACTTCCATCCGGCGGAAGTCCAGACTGCGCAGGGTCTGGAAGGCGAAATTCCCCATGGCCGAGAGGTCCTTGTAGGTCAGTTCCCCGACATAGGAGACATTTCCGCCCGGCGGGCGCGAGATCAGCAGGCCGCCCTCGATCCGCCCGCCCTCTTCATCGAAAACCAGTGGCAGGGTGCCATCGAACACGCCGGTCGCGGAAATGTTCGCCATGTCGAGTTCCTGAACGAACTTGGCCGCATTGGCCTCTTCCAGCTTGAGCGTGAAACGCCGCACTTCGGCATTGCCGAGGATCATGCGGGTTGGCAGCAATTTCAGGGTGCCGTCGACGAACGGCCATTGCGCGCCGTTCACGATCAAAAGACGGTCCGGCTCCAGCTGGAACGACAGGGTGCCGTCGAACACTTCGATACCGGGGTTGATCGAGCCGATCTGCATCCGCTGGTCAGGTGCAGTCACCATGCCCAGCAAGTCGGTAAAGACCACCGTGCCTTTCAGCCCCTTTACGGGTCCGAAGGCGGCGGCGAAGTCAAGCCCGTCGCTGTTGAAACGGCCCGTGCTGGTCACCTCTTGCTCGTTCCAGTCAATCCGGCCCGTGCCGGTGACCGTCCCCTTGGCCAAGGCGATCACACCGCTGGCGTAATAGCTGAGCGTATCGGGCTGCAGCTTGTTGTCGAACAGGATGCCCGCCACTTTCAGGTCGGCATGGCCGGTCGCAGTGCCAAGATCATGGACAATATCGGCCAGCACCACCTCGCGGTCGCTTTTCGGCTCGCGCAGCAGGGCTTCGGCGGTGATGACATTGTTCGCAAGCCGCAGCTTCGCATCGCGGCCCAGCAGGGTGTAGAACCGGCTAGGCGTGGCCCGGTCGCTCACTTTCAGCGTCGCGCCGGATAGGTCGAGCACACTGCTGGCAAAGCGCAGGTCGCCCTCCGCCTCGGTTATATCCAGCGGCACGGCGAACAGCTTCACCTCCGTACCGGAGAATCGCCCGGTCACGACATTGCCCAGCCGTCCGGTAAAGGCCGCGACCTTGATCGTGCTGGGGCGGTCTTCTGGCCCCATCGAGACATCCAGATTGCGCAGCGCCAAGGCTCCCGGCCAGGCCGCTCCGATTGCGCCGCTGCGCAGGCGAATCGGAGTGGTGCCAATCGTCCCGGCCAGATTGACCCCTGCAGTGCCTGCCGCGATCCGCAGGCCGCCCGCATCGCTGCGCACGATGGCGCGGGAGCGGCCCGGGCAAAGCGTCAGTCCGCGCCCGGTCAGGGTCAGACTGCCAATGGAAAGCGCATCGAAGGATACCGGCGTACAGCCGCGCCACATCGCCAGACCGCCGCGCTGCGACCAGTTGCCATCAATTGGAATATTCAGCGCCCGCACTTCACCGCCCGGCAGCGCTCCTGAGACGATGGCTCGTCCGGCAAAGCCAAGCTGTCCGCGCGGCAATTGCACCACGCGCAGGTCCGGCAAGGCAACTGCACTATCCCCGGCGCGGTATTCGGCCATGCGCAAGCGGGCTTCCATCCCGCCATTCGCGTGCTGGGCCGTCCCTTCGATTCGCGGCAGCCCCGCCCCACCGGTCGCAAACCGGCCCGAAACGCGCGGCCCGCCATCCATGCCGAGGACCAGAGCGAATCGGTTGAAGGCAATCAGACGCGCGCCGCTGCCGCCGGTCAGTTCCGCATTGGGGAGCATGACTTGCGTGACCGCGCCGTTCTGCCGGACCGAATAATCGCCCACAAAGCGCGAGCCGCGCTCTTCCCGGCCAAGGCTGGTGCGCAACTGGCGCGCCAAGGGGGCCAGCAAAGTCCCCTCGCCCGACTTTTCGAGACGGGCAAGACCGCCGATCAGGGCCAGGCCACCGCGCAACTCGCTGGCGCGCAGTTTCCCCTCACCCTCGATTCGCGCCAGGTTGTCATGGCTGCGCAAGGTGCCTTCTGCCGCCAGCGTGCCGATGCCTGCACCGCCAAGGCCCACCTCGCCACCGCTCAGCAGATAGGATGCGACCAGATCGCCCTGCGCAAAGGAAAAGCGCCCTTTACCGCTGAGCGAATCCGCGCCCACTCCGCCCCAACCGGGCTGACGCGCGGAAAGCGCAAAAGTGCCTTTGGCATTATCGAAGGCCTTGCCCGTGCTGGCATCAAGTTCCAGCGTTGCGCCGGCCAGCCTTGCGCCTTTTGCGCCGCAGGTCAGGCCAGACAGCCGCAATGGTCCGGTAAAGGCCGCGCCGCCGGACGCGCTTTTGACCCTGCCGAAAGCCGTCGCCCGCCCCGCACTGCATTCGCCGAAGTTAAGCGCCGGGGCGTAGGCCGCGACAGTTCCGGCAAAGTCGCTCCGCAGGTTGCCGCTGCCCTCTGCCTTGAGGCCCACCACTCCGAAGTCGCCCACAATCCGCGCCCGCGCATCGACCAGCGTCAGGCCTAGATCGGGCAGGCCCTGCCCCTCCTTAGCAGTCGGTTTGCCAAAAATCACCGGATCGAGCCGCCCGAAGCTGAGCTTGCCCTGCCGGTATGTGCCGTAAAGCCGCATGCCCTCCAGCCGCACCGTGCCCAGCACCGGAATGCCAAAGCGCGGCTCGAAGGAAACAGTCGCGCGGGCAATGGTCAGGTCGGGGCGGCGCGGGTCTCCGATCACCAGGTTACGAATGATCTGCTGCTGCGGCCCGATCGATTCGATTTCATAGGTGCCGGGAATATTCAGGTCTTCCAGTTGCCCGGCGATGATCGAATTGGCGATTCGCTCTCGCGCCAGCCAGACCACGGCAAGCAATACGAGCAGGATCAGCCCGAACGTGGCCAAGGCACGGCGCAGCCAGCGCCGCCGAGGCGAGGCGAAAGCTTCTGCTTCTGGTTCAGAGAGTTCGACCTCAGGCTCGGACATATACGGCTACACTTGCGCCCCCGCCTCGCGAAAGGCAATGGATTGAACGACGACATCCGTCAGGGGGCGCCGCTTGGCAGACGAAACGCGCGAAGTGCATCACGGCTCCGGACACCGGGCTCGCCTGCGCGCGCGCCTGCTGAGTGGCGGAGAGGGCGCGCTGGCCGACCATGAGGTGGTGGAATATCTGCTGATGATGGCCATCCCGCGCAAGGACGTAAAGCCGCTGGCAAAAAGCCTGCTCAGCCGGTTTGGCGGGCTGGCTGGCGTATTCAATGCCGATGCCACGGCCCTCACCAGGCATCCCGGCATGGGCGAAAGCAGCGCCGCAGCACTGAAGATCGTTGCCCTTGCCACCCGCCGGCTTGCCCGCACCGGAGTGCAGGAACAACCAGTGCTGGCCAGCTGGCAGGCGTTGATCGACTATCTGACCATCGACATGGCGCACCTGAATCACGAGCGGGTCCGGGTGCTTTACCTCGATACGAAAACCGGCTGATCGCCGATGAAATCCTCTCCGAAGGCTCGCTCGACGAAGCGGCAATCCATCCGCGCGAAGTGGTGAAAAGGGCGCTCGACCTTGGCGCAGCGGCCATGATCATGGTCCACAACCACCCGTCCGGCTCCCCCGAGCCCAGCCGCGCCGACATTGCCATCACCAACCGTATTGCCGAAGCGGGCCGCTTGCTGGGCATCACGCTCCACGACCATGTGATCATCGGCAAGGAAGGCCATGTGAGCCTACGCGCGAAAGGGCTTGTCTGATGTGTGTTGCCGCAATCGCCTGGCAGGCTGATCCGCGCTGGAAGCTGGTGGTGATCGGCAACCGCGACGAATACCACGCCCGCGCGGCTGCTCCCTTGGCGCGCTGGCCGGATAGTCCGGTAATTGCCGGGCGTGACCTGCAGGCCGGCGGCACCTGGCTGGGGGTGAGCGGCAGCGGCTTTGGCCTGGTCACCAACCTGCGGGTGGCGGGCTATCCCAAGCCCGACATGGCATCGCGCGGGCGGCTGATTACTGACTGGCTACAAGGCGCTTCGCCAAACGGGATCGAGGCGATGAACCCGTTCAACCTGTGGCTGGCGGGACCGGAAAGCCTGCGATTCGTCTCCAACTATCCCGATCCGCATGAAGTGGAACTGGAACCCGGCATTCACGGCCTGTCCAACGGTGCCCGCGGCGACCGCTGGTTCAAGACCGCACAACTGGAAGATGCGCTGGCGATCTGGCTGGCGGAAGACAAGCCGGCCACCACCCTGTTTGATGCCCTTGCCGATGAGACGCCGGAATCGGTCGATCCGGAAGATGCCTTTTCCTCGGTCTTCATCCGCAACCCGACCTACGGCACGCGCTGCTCAACCGTGGTGCTGATCGATGCTGACGGGAACGGCCAGATCAGCGAACGGCGCTTCGACCCGCACGGGGAATGTGTTGGCGAGAATGCGCTAAACTTCTTCTGGCCGGTTTGAGCAAGCCCCTTCGACAGGCTCAGGGTGAGGGGGGATTGGTGCTTAAAACCAACGTCATCCCCGCGAAAGCGGGGATCGCAGGCCGCTAAAGACGTGCCAACACTCCAGCGGTCCCCGGTCAAGCCGGGGATGACGAATGGCGGAAGCTCACCCCCCGCTCAGGCTGAGCTTGTCGAAGCCTATGGCCACTAAAGCAACTGCTCAGCCCTTGCCATTCCGGCCCCCGCCCCCTAGCGGCAGGCGCAACCAGTCCAAGGAGTCGATGATGGTCCCCCGCTATGCCCGCCCCGCCATGACCGCGATCTGGGAGCCGGAAGCACGCTATCGCATCTGGTTCGAGATCGAAGCCCACGCCACCGAAAAGCTGGGCGAACTGGGCGTTGTCCCGCCAAGCGGCGCCAAGGCGCTGTGGGACTGGTGGGCAACCAATCCCGCCATCGACGTTGCCGCGATTGACGCAATCGAGGCCGTGACCAAGCACGACGTGATCGCGTTCCTAGATTGGGTGGCCCAGCAGGTCGGCCCGGAAGCGCGCTTCATGCACCAGGGCATGACCAGCAGCGACGTGCTGGACACCACTTTGGCCGTGCAGCTGGCCCGCGCCGCAGACCTGCTGCTGGCTGACCTTGATGACCTGCTCGCCGCGATCAAGCGCCGCGCGCTGGAGCACAAGTACACCCCGACCATTGGCCGCAGCCACGGCATTCATGCCGAGCCGACGACGTTCGGCAAGAAGCTGGCCGAAGCCTTTGCCGAATTCAGCCGCTGCAAGACCCGCCTGATCGCTGCGCGCGAAGAAATCGCCACTTGCGCCATTTCCGGTGCGGTTGGCACCTTTGCCAATATCGACCCTTCGGTTGAAGAATATGTCGCGGACAAGCTTGGCCTGAAGCCGGAACCGGTCAGCACCCAGGTGATCCCGCGTGACCGCCACGCCATGTTCTTTGCCACGCTGGGCGTGATCGCCAGCTCGATCGAGCGCCTTGCCGTGGAAATCCGCCATCTACAGCGCACCGAAGTGCTGGAAGCGGAAGAATACTTCTCGCCCGGCCAGAAGGGCAGCTCGGCCATGCCGCATAAGCGCAACCCGGTGCTGACCGAAAACCTGACCGGTCTGGCCCGCATGGTCCGCTCTGCCGTAACCCCGGCGCTGGAAAACGTGGCGCTGTGGCATGAGCGCGATATTTCACACTCGTCGGTTGAGCGTTTCATCGGTCCGGACGCGACCATCACGCTCGACTTTGCCCTGGCCCGTCTGACCAGCGTGGTCGACAAGCTGGTCGTCTATCCAGAACGGATGCAGAAGAATCTCGACAAGATGGGTGGCCTCGTCCACTCCCAGCGCGTTCTGCTCGCCCTGACCCAGGCCGGGCTGGAGCGTGACGCCGCCTACCGCTTGGTTCAGCGCAATGCGATGAAGGTCTGGGAAAGCGACGGCCAGCTCAACCTGCTCGAACTGCTCAAGGCTGATCCGGAAGTCACTGCGGCCCTGTCGCCGGCGGAACTGGAAGAGAAGTTCAACCTCGATTACCACTTCAAGGCAATCGACACGATCTTCGCCCGCGTTTTCGGGGAGTAAGCGGACTTTCCGTATGCCGTTGCCCCGGACTTGTTCCGGCGACCAGCAACGGCATAGCACTGCCGCTGGCGATCTGGACCACGGGTGAAGCCCGGGGTGACGAAGGAGGGGCAGGTGAAGAAGCTGTTCAAATGGATCGGCAGCCTGCTGCTGATCGCGATAATCGCCCTGCTTGCCCTTGGTTATACGCCGGATACCGACCCCGCCGCGATGCGGGCCAAGTACGCCTCACCCGCGTCGAAATTCGTTGCGGTTGGCGGCGGTCTGGCCATGCATGTCCGCGACGAGGGCAAGCCGGATGGCCCGGTCCTCGTCCTGCTCCACGGCTCGAATGCCTCGCTCCATACGTGGGAGCCGCTGGTCGAGCGCCTAAAGGGCAAATACCGGATCATCAGCCTTGACCAGATCGGCCATGGCCTGACTGGCCCCAATCCGACCGGGCAATATGATGGGCTGGCTTTTGTCGGGACGCTTAATACGTTGCTGGGCAAGCTGGGCGTCAATCGCTTTGCCTTGGCGGGCAACTCGATGGGCGGCTATGTCGCATGGGAATATGCCCTGGCCTATCCGGGCAAGCTGACCCACCTGATCCTGATCGACGCTGCCGGCCCGCCAGACGATCCGAACAAGGATCTGCCCATCGGCTTTCGCATTGCCCGGATGCCGGGGATCAGCAAGCTGGCTCAGGTCATCACCCCGCGCTCGGTCTTTGAAAAATCGCTGCACGGCTCGGTTGCCAATCAATCGATCGTCACGCCTGAAATGATCGACCGCTATTGGGAATTGAACCGCTATCCGGGCAACCGGGCGGCAACCGGGGCGCGCTTTGCCCAATATGCCAATCGCGCCCGCAATGTGGGCGCACTAGGCCAGATCACTACGCCGACGCTGATCCTGTGGGGCGCCGAGGACAAGCTGATCCCGGTCAGCGGGGCAGACTGGTTTGCCGCGCGCATTCCCGGTTCGATCAGGATCATCTATCCCGGCATCGGCCACATTCCGATGGAGGAAGCGCCGGATCGCACGGCAGCCGATCTTGATGCGTTCCTGTCCAAGCCCTTCCCTTCACCCGCCAATCAGCCTAACGTCGCAGCCACAAGCCGTTGAGGCGATAGGAAGAAGCCCCATGCAACTGATCCGCACCCTTTTGCTGCTTATCGTCACGATTGCCCTGGTGGCCTTCGTTGCGATCAACTGGCAATCCGTGCCGCTGAATCTGTGGCCGCTGCAGGACGGAAATTACGTCCACTTTGAATGGCCGGTCGGCTTCATCGTGCTGGTGTCGATTGCCGTGGGCTTCATTCCGATGTGGCTGCTGCACAAGGGCGCACGCTGGCGGCTCAATCGCCGCATCACCTTTCTTGAAAACACGCTAAAGTCGGCCAGCCAGTCGCAACCGACGGCCATTGCCACTTCCACTCAACTTGAAGCCCGTGAGGAGCCGCCGGCAACCCCGCTATGAGCACCAATCCGATCTATCTCGCACTCGATTTCCCCCGTCTCGAAACGGCCATTACCGTTGCTGAAAAGGCCAAGGCCCACATCGGCGGGGTAAAGCTGGGACTGGAATTCTTCTGCGCCCATGGCCACCACGGTGTCCACGAAGTGCACAAGCTGGGCCTGCCGATCTTCCTCGATCTGAAGCTACACGACATTCCTAATACTGTTGCCGGGGCCATGCAGGCGATCCACGTGCTGGAGCCGGCCATCGTCACGGTCCATGCCGCTGGCGGGCGCGCGATGATGGAAGATGCCAAGGCTGCGGCAGGGGAAAACTGCAAAGTCGTTGGCGTCACTCTGCTGACCAGCCTCGATGACAGCGACATGGCCGCCACCGGCATTGCCGGGCAGCCGCACGATCAGGTGATGCGTCTGGCGGAACTGGCGCGCGATTCGGGGCTGGACGGGATCGTCTGCTCTGGCCACGAAGTTGGCGCGGTCCATGCCATGTGGCGCGACGGTTTCCTCGTCGTTCCGGGTCTGCGTCCCGCCGATGCCGCTCTGGGCGACCAGAAGCGCGCCGTCACGCCGCGTCAGGCCCGCGATGCCGGGGCCAGCGTGCTGGTGATCGGTCGCCCGATTGCCCGCGCCGAAGATCCGGCTGCCGCGGCCCGCGCGATCGAAGCGACCCTTTGATATTCATATGCTTGTCATTAAGGTGGGGGCAATCTGACCGGGACTAGCAGCGGGGCAGACGCACAGGAGACAGTGCCATGAAATCGATAAAGTTTCTTCTTGCCCCGCTTGCCCTGACCATGGCCCTGCCCACTGCGGCGCAGGCCCAGACTGGGCTTTCAGGCATTGCCGCCACTTCCACCCTGCTGTCCCTGACTGCGCAGGGCAAATCGATCCGCACGCCTGATCTTGCCGTGTTCAGCGCCGGTGTCGTGACCCAGGGCACCACGGCAAGCGAAGCCCTTTCGGCCAATTCTGCGACGATGAACCGCGTGATCGCGACGCTGAAAAAGGCGGGCATTGCCGACAAGGACATTCAGACCAGCCAGATCAGCCTGAACCCGGTCTACAGCCAGCCCGAATATGGCCCCAACGGAATGCCACGTCAGGAACCGCGCATTACCGGCTATCAGGCGGTCAACAATGTCTCGATCCGCAGCCGGAATGTTACTGGCTTCGGCAAAGTGCTCGACGCCCTTGTTGCATCGGGCGCCAATCAGGTGAACGGGCCTTCGTTCCAGATCGCAGAGCCTGCGGCCGCGATGGACGAGGCGCGGCTGGACGCGATGAAGAACGTCCGCGCCCGCGCCGACCTTTACGCCAAGGCCGCCGGTCTGCGCGTGGTCCGCATCGTTTCGATCAGCGAAAGTGGCGGTTTTGCTTCGCCACAGCCGATGTACGCCCGCGCACTGAAGGCCGAAATGGCCGCTGCCCCTACCCCGATTGCCTTGGGTGAGGTTGAAGCGGAAGTGAATGTCAGCGTGCAGTTCGAACTGGCGCCCTGAACCGACGCGCGCTAGGCGGCCGGAATGGCTGCCGGCACCAAGATCAAGATTTGCGGAATCAATTCCACCGACTCGCTCGAAGCGGCAATTGCTGCCCGGGCGAGTCATATCGGTTTCAACTTCTTTCCGCCCTCCCCTCGCTTTGCCGCGCCGCAACTGGCCGCCCAGCTTTCGCAGCAGGCGGCAGGGCGAGTGATCCGCGTGGGCGTTTTCGTCGATGCCGACGATGCCTTTCTAACCGAGACACTGGCCGCCTCCCCGCTTGACGCCCTGCAATTTCACGGCAGCGAAAGCGCGGAGCGCGTGGCCCAGGCCAAGGCTCGTTTTGGCCTGCCGGTATGGAAAGTGCTCTCCGTTTCGGCCCGCGAGGACCTGAACCGCGCAGAAAGCTATGCCGGTGCGGCGGATTTCCTGCTGCTGGATGCCAAGACGCCCAAGGGCACGCTGCCCGGCGGCATGGGCCTGAACTTTGACTGGAACCTGCTAAGCGGCTGGAAATCGGCGCTACCCTGGGGCCTTGCAGGCGGCCTTTCCCCCAACAATGTTGCCGAGGCGGTGCGCAAGACGGGCGCCCCCCTGGTCGATACGGCCTCTGGCGTGGAAAGCGCACCCGGCGTGAAGGATGCAGGCCTGATCGCAGCCTTCTGCGCGGCAGCGATCAGCGCATAACGAAAAAGGGCGACCCGTTGCCGGGCCGCCCTCCACTCGGTGCTTTCCGATCTTGCCGATCAGAACTTTACGCCGACACCGCCCAGAACCGTGTCGCTGCTGGCGACAACGTCGTTCTTGAAGTGGTGGCGGTATTCGGCCTTCACATAGAACGGGCCAGAGATCTTCTGCTCGACACCGGCGCCCAGGTGCCACTGGCCTTCACAGGCGTCGCAGGTCTCGGTGGTATAGCCGCCAGCACCGTAAAGCGCGGTGCCCGTGCCAGCCTTGATCCCCAGACGGCCGGTCGCGCCAAAGGCGACCTTGGTGCCGTCAGCCCCGATCTTGTCGCCGGAGAATTCCACACCGGCAAACGTGTTCGGGGCCAGGTCAAAGTCATAACCCACGGCAGCGCCCCAGGTGTCTTCGCTGGTGCCGTTCGACCAGATCACGCCGCCGCGTGCTTCGACGCGGGTTTCGTTGGCCAGAGCAGGCGAAGCGAGGGCCAGCGAGGCGAGCAGGGGGAGGACGATCTTACGCATGTGAAACTCCTTTGCGATTCAGCCCCGGTACAGGGGTCGAGGTGCTAGGTAGGAACCGTCAGCTTGCGCCCCCATGAACTGAACGTTCAGAAATAACACAAAGCTGATTTTATGTTGCTAATTTACAACATATAGCTGCTTCATAACGTATGATCGTGATTCAATCCTTCCCCATCGGACGCTGCGGCAAGGCTGGACTTCGCGGGCTTGCTCTGCCAAGCGCAGAGCCATCATGACTGCAAACCCGACAGCGAATTCCTTTCGCAACCAGCCCGATGAACGCGGCCATTTCGGACAATTCGGCGGGCGCTATGTCGCCGAAACGCTGATGCCGCTGATCCTTGACCTTGAGCGCGAATATAACGCGGCCAAGGTTGATCCCGCATTCCAGGCAGAATTTGACGATCTGCTGGAACATTACGTCGGCCGGCCCAGCCCGCTCTATTTCGCGCCGCGCTTGACCGAAGAGATTCGCAGGATGGCGGATTCCCAAGGGAATCCGGGGGGCGGCGCGCAGATCTGGTTCAAGCGCGACGAACTGAACCACACCGGCGCGCACAAGATCAACAATTGCATCGGCCAGATCCTGCTGGCGATCCGCATGGGCAAGACCCGCATCATTGCCGAAACCGGCGCCGGTCAGCACGGCGTGGCCACCGCCACGGTCTGCGCCCGTTTTGGCCTGCCCTGCGTGGTCTACATGGGCGCGACCGACGTAGCGCGTCAGGCACCCAACGTGTTCCGCATGAAGCTGCTCGGCGCGGAAGTCGTGCCGGTCACGGCTGGCGCGGCGACGCTGAAGGACGCGATGAACGAGGCGCTGCGCGATTGGGTCGCCAATGTTCACGACACTTTCTACATCATCGGCACGGCTGCCGGTCCGCACCCCTATCCCGAACTGGTCCGCGATTTCCAAAGCGTGATCGGCAAGGAAGCCCGCGCCCAGATGCTGAAGCGCACCGGCCGCCTGCCCGACCTGCTGGTCGCGGCCATCGGCGGCGGCAGCAATGCCATCGGCCTGTTCCACCCGTTCCTCGACGATGCGGATGTAAAGATGCTCGGCGTCGAAGCGGCCGGCCATGGCCTCGACAAGGAACACGCCGCCTCGCTCGCGGGTGGTCGCCCCGGCATCCTTCATGGCAACAAGACCTACCTGTTGCAGGATGAAGACGGCCAGATCGTCGAAGGCCACTCGATCAGCGCCGGTCTCGACTATCCGGGCATCGGGCCGGAACACGCCTGGCTGCGCGACATTGGCCGCGTCACTTACACCAGCGTCACCGATGACGAGGCCCTGTCCGGCTTCCAGCTGCTCTGCCGCACCGAAGGGATCATCCCCGCTCTGGAGCCGAGCCACGCCATTGCCGCTGTGATGAAGGTGGCGCCGACCATGCCGAAGGACAGCGTGATCCTGGTCAACCTCTGCGGCCGCGGCGACAAGGACATCTTCTCGGTTGCCGAGCATCTGGGAGTAAAGCTGTGACCGCGCGCCTTTCCGCTGCCTTCGCCAAGGGGCGCCCGGCCCTCGTCACCTTCATCACCGGTGGCGATCCGAATCCGGAGGCCACGCCCGCAATCCTTGACGCGCTGGTCGAAGGTGGCGCGGACGTGATCGAACTGGGCATGCCCTTCACCGATCCGATGGCCGATGGCCCGGCAATTCAGGCCGCAAACCTGCGCAGTCTGGGTGCAGGCACCAAGACGGCGGACCTGTTCCGCATTGCCGCCGATTTCCGCGCGCGCCATCCGGACGTGCCGCTGGTCCTGATGGGCTATGCCAATCCGATGACCATTCGCGGCCCGGAATGGTTTGCCGAGGAATGCCGCAAGGCCGGGGTGGACGGCGTGATCTGCGTCGACATTCCGCCCGAGGAAGACCCCGAACTCGGCCCGGCCCTGCGCGCCGCTGGCGTATCCCCGATCCGCCTTGCCACCCCGACCACGGATGACGCACGCCTGCCCGCCGTGCTCGAAGGGTCGTCCGGCTTCCTCTATTACGTCTCGGTCGCCGGGATTACGGGCATGCAGCAGGCCGCAGTCGGCTCGATCGAAGAAGCCATGGCCCGGATCAAGGCCAAGGCGACGATCCCGGTCGCAGTCGGCTTTGGCGTGCGCACGCCGGAACAGGCCTCAGCCTTTGCCAAGGTCGCGGACGGCGTGGTGGTCGGATCGGCGCTGGTCGATCTGGTCAGCCAACATGGTGCCAATGCTGCCGGACCTGTGCGTGAACTGACCAAGGCGCTTGCCGATGCCGTCCATTCCGCTAGGGAACTTGCATGAGCTGGCTAGATCGTGTTCGCAAGGCGCTGCCCTTCACGGAAAAGCGCGACACTCCTGATAATCTCTGGACGAAGTGCCCTTCCTGCAAGGAAATGCTCTTCACCAAGGAGTATGAGGAAAACCAGTCGGTTTGCCCGCGCTGCGATCACCATGGCCGCGTCGGTGCCGACACCCGCTTTGCCCAGCTGCTGGACGCAGGGTTCACCATCCTTGAAACGCCCAAGGTCAAGGAAGACCCGCTGAAGTTCAAGGATCAGAAGAAATATCCGGAACGGCTGAAAGCCGCCCGCGCCGCCAATCCGCACCCCGATGCCCTGACCAATGCCCTGGGCAAGATCGACGGGCACAAGGTCGTGCTGGGCGTGCAGGACTTTGCCTTCATGGGCGGATCGATGGGCATGGCCGTAGGCGCTGCCTTCGTGGCCGGGGCGGACAAGGCGCTGAAGGAAAAGTGCGCTTATGTGATCTGCACTGCTGCGGGCGGGGCGCGGATGCAGGAAGGCATTCTCAGCCTGATGCAGATGCCCAAGACCACCGTGGCAATCCGCCGCCTCAACGCGGCGGGCCTGCCCTATATTGTGGTCCTGACCGATCCGACCACCGGCGGCGTCACGGCCAGCTATGCGATGCTGGGCGACATTCACATTGCCGAACCGGGTTGCCTGATTGGCTTTGCCGGCCAGCGCGTGATCCAGGACACGATTCGCGAAAAGCTGCCCGAAGGGTTCCAGCGCGCGGAATATCTGCTGGAACACGGCATGATCGACATGGTCGTCCACCGCCACGAGCTGAAGGCCAAGCTGGCCAGCGTGCTCGATTTCCTGACGGCGGCCAAGGCGGCCTGACCGGCCGGTGAAGGACTTCGCCATCTCGGACAATCCGCGGGTCCAGGCGCAGCTGGACCGGCTGGGCGCGCTAAGCCTGCCCAGCGGGCGGCTGGGGCTGGATGTCATCCACGAATTGCTGGTCCGGCTCGGCAATCCGCATCAGGCGCTGCCGCCGGTCTTTCACGTGGCCGGAACCAATGGCAAGGGCAGCACCTGCGCTTACCTGCGTGCAATGCTGGAAGCCGAAGGGCTGACCGTTCATTCCGCGACCAAGCCGCATCTGGTCCGCTACAATGAACGCATCCGGGTCGCCGGAAAGCTGATTTCGGACGATCTGCTGGCGGACCTGTTGCAGGAAGTGCTGGACCGGGGCGAAGACCTTGGCCCCAGCTTCTTCGAAGTAACAACGGCGGCGACTTTCCTTGCCTTCCACCGGATTCCGGCAGACGCCTGCGTGATCGAGGTTGGCCTTGGCGGACGGTTTGACGCGACCAATGTGCTGGACGGACAAGCAGCCTGCGGGATCGCTTCGCTGGGCATCGACCACAAGGAATTCCTCCTCGCGCCCGAAGAAGGCGTGCCGAGTGAACCGCTCTGCCGCATCGCCTTTGAGAAAGCCGGTATCGCCCGCGCAGGCGTGCCGCTGGTGACGCAGGCCTATCCCGCGGACGTTACCAAAACCGTGATCGACCACGCGATGAAAGTCGGCGCGAAGACCGCAATCCGAGGGTTGGACTGGTTTGCCGATGTTGGCACGCAAATCGCCTATCGCGACCGCAACGGCGAACTGACACTGCCCCTTCCCACCCTTGCCGGAAAGCATCAGGCCGAAAATGCCGCGCTGGCCGTGGCCATGCTGCGCCATCAAGGCAAAGTTTCCGTCTCGCCCGAAGCCATGGCCAAGGGAATCCGTGCAGCACGCTGGCCCGCGCGGTTGCAGCTCCTGGCCGAAGGGCCGCTGACTGCGCTGGTGCCGGGGCGCAAGGTCTGGCTTGACGGTGGACACAATGCGGATGCGGGGCTGGCGATTGCCCGGCACTTCGCAGAACAGCCGCCGCTTCACCTCATCACCGGAATGCTGGCCAATAAGGACCCTGCCGCGATTGTCGCGCCGCTGAAAGTTCACCTGCTCAGCCTGTCGGTCGTTCCGGCCCCCGGCCACGACGCGCACCGGCCCGAGGACATTGCGGTTCACGCCGATCTGCCGGTGCAGGCCTATGCCGATGTCGCAGCCGCTCTCAGCGCCCTGCCGCCTGAAGGTAACGTCCTGATTGCAGGATCGCTCTACCTTGCCGGCGACGTTCTGCGTCGCAACTGCGAGTTTCCGGACTAGATCATTCCTTCGTCATTGCGAGGAGCGCAGCGACGAACGTCAGGTTTTCGATGCCTCTGGCCCGTCATCCTCGGTGCTGGTCTGGCGGACGGACTGGACCAGATAGCCCTTGTTCCACAGCAGCCACAGCAGGAACATGCCCGGAAGCGCCGCTGCGACGGTAAAGCCCCAGAAGCCGACCCAGCCCAGCTTTTCCGCCACTACGCCCGCAGGCGAGGCGAGCCAGGTCCGCCCGAATGCCGCGAATGAAGACAGCAGGGCGAACTGCGTGGCCGTATAGGCCAGGCTCGACAGGCCAGAGAGGTAGGTGGTGAAGACCGTCAGGCCGATACCGCTGGTCAGGTTCTCGGTCACAATGGCCAGCACCAGCATCCAGTAATTGTTGCCGCTTAGCGCCAGGGCCATGAACATCACGTTCGAGAACATCATCAGCAAGCCGGAAAACAGCAGCGCGCGGCCCATGCCCAGCCACAGGATGAACGGTGCGCCAAGCGCGGAACCGACAATCAGCGCGGCAAAGCCCCACAGCTTGTTGGCCGAAACATAGTCCAGATCGGCAAAGCCCAGATCGACGATCATCGGCCCCAGCATGGTCTGCCCCATCGCATCGCCCACCTTGTAGATCAGGACGAAGCCAAGGATCAGGAAGGCGCCGTGGCGGCCCAGAAATTCGCGGAACGGGTTGAACACCGTTTCCGTCAGCCACTGCCCCGCAGTCATGCCGCTGGCATTGGCGAACCGATCGACAAAGCGGCCCGGCCCGGCCCAGATCGCGCCGATGATCGCCGGAATGATGCAAAATGCGGTCAGGCCGTAGCCCATGGCCCAGCCCAGCCCCAGCCCTTCGGTTGAGGCAAGATAGACCGTCCCTGCACCCGCAATCAGGTTGCCGGTGCGATAGCCGAACTGGTTGGTTGCCGTGCCGTGGGCAAATTCATCATCGTCCAGAATCTCGATTCGGTAGGCGTCGATCACGATGTCCTGCGTGGCCGAAAGGAACGCGGTGACGATCGCCCAGAACACGAACGGCCCCATCTGCCCGGTCTGCGGATCGCTGGCCCCCAATTGCCAGATCGAGACAAACAACAGCGCCTGAATGAAGAACAGCCAGCCGCGCCGCTGGCCAAAAACGCGGGTGAGGAACGGCAGCGGCAGCTTGTCGACCAGCGGCGCCCACAGGAACTTGATCGTATATGGCGTGCCCAGCGCCACCGCGAAACCAATGGTGGCGGTATCGATCCCCACTTTGGCCAACCAGAAGGTCATCGTCGCAACCAGCAGCGTCAGCGGAAAGCCGCTGGAAATGCCCAGCAGGAAGGTAATCATCGGGTTCTTGCGGAGATAGGGCCGGAACAGCTGCACCCGCGTTGCCAGCAGGCCAAGCGCAACCAGCACTCCGGCAAAAATCACAAAACGCACCAGATCGACCGACATCAGGCCCCTTCCTCCAAAATTGGCGCGAACCTAGCGCCGAAATGCGTTATGACCAGCCCCATGGAGAGGACTTCCACCGTTCCCGGCGCCTTGCCGGGCACTCGCCCGACCGAAGGCCAGCTTGCCCTTGCTCAGGCCATCGCCGATGGCTGCACCCGCACCCAACAGGCTATCGCGACCGTTCCCGCCGCCGTCTATACCGATCCGGCGCACTGGCAGCGGGAAAGGGACCGCCTGTTCTCGCGCCTGCCGCAGGTCCTCTGCCCCTCGGCGCTCTTGCCCGAACCGAACATGGCAGTGCCGCACGACGCGACCGGCAAGCCGCTGCTCATCACCCGCGACGGCGAGGGCAAGGCGCACGTGTTCCTCAACGTCTGCCGCCACCGCGGCACCCGCCTGATCGAGGGGAGCGAGGTGCAGTGCTCCAAGCGGATGACCTGTCCCTATCACGCCTGGACCTTCGCCACCGATGGCCGCCTGCTCGCCCTGCCCCGCCCGGATACTTTCCCCGGACTGGACAAGGCCGACTATGGGCTGGTCGAACTGGAAAGCTGCGAAACGGGCGGGCTGATCTGGTACGCACCGCAAGGCGGAGCCGATTTCAGCGACGTAATCACACTGGGCGCGGATTTCGATGCCTTCGCGATGCGCGATCTCCACCTGTTCCGCCGCAAGACCCACGAAGTCGCTTCCAACTGGAAGCTGATCATGGATGCTTTTCTGGAAAGCTACCACGTCGCCCGGCTCCATGCGGCAACCATCGGTCCGTTCTTCAAGGATGGCGTGAGCAGCGGCGATCAGATCGGCCCGCACCAGCGCAGTCTGGTCTGCCGCGCCGAAGAACTGGACGGGGTGGACTTTACCGACATGGCCAAGCTGCGCCGGATCGGCACCTTTGCCTATCAGCTGTTCCCGGCAACCGTGCTGGTGATCAGCCCGGACTACATCAACATCATGACGCTATGGCCGCAGGCGCATAACCGCACCCTGGTCGAAGATTTCATGCTGATCCCGGAAGAGCCAAAGAGCGACAAGGCCCGCGATCACTGGGAACGCTCGTGGAAGCTGCTCGACGGTGGAGTCTTTGCCGGAGAGGACTTCCGCGCGGCAGCCCTGGGCCAGCAAGGGCTGGAAACCGGGGCGGTCCCGCACCTGACGCTGGGCACGCTGGAAAGTGGGATTCGCCGTTTGCACGAGATTATCGCCGAGCAAATGGCCCTCTAACCCCGTTATCCCTGCGCAAGCGGGGATCGCTCGCGGCAAAGGTGCGCAGGTGCCTGCAAGCGGTCCCCGATCAAGTCGGGGACGACGGAAGCTTCCACAAACTGCCATCTGCGGCTAAGGGCGAGCGATGAATTCTCCCGAACAGCCTCGCGAAGGCGAACGCATCGCCAAATTGCTTGCCCGCGCCGGGATCGCCAGCCGCCGCGAGGTTGAGCGAATGATCGCCGAAGGGCGGGTCAAGCTGAACGACGAAGTGCTGACCACTCCCGCAACCGTGCTGAAAAACCTGAAGGGCGTGACGGTAGACGGCAAGCCGGTGAAAGCTGCCGAGCCGACCCGTATCTTCGTGTTCCACAAGCCCGCCGGCCTGATCACTGCCGAGCGCGATCCCGCTGGCCGCCCGACGATCTACACTGCGCTGCGCAATGCCCTGCCCAAGGATGCGGGCCGGGTCATGCCGATTGGCCGACTGGACTTCAACACCGAAGGCCTGCTGCTGCTGACCAACGACGGCGAATTGAAGCGCGCGATGGAACTGCCCGCAACTGGCCTGCCGCGCACCTACCGCGCCCGCACCTTTGGCGACATTACCCAGGCACAACTGGAAGACCTGATCGAAGGCGTCGAGATCGACGGCGTTCGCTATGGCCGGATCGATGCCAACCTCGAGCGCAGCACCGGTCGCAACCAGTGGATCGAAGTGAAGATTACCGAGGGCAAGAACCGCGAAGTCCGCCGCGTACTGGAACACCTCGGGCTGGAAGTCAGCCGCCTGCTCCGCACGGCCTATGGTCCGTTCGAATTGCTGGACCTGCCGCGCGGTCAGGCGGTCGAGATTCGCCAGGTCGAAGTCGAACGCTTCCGCCGCGCCCTGATCGGCGGCACCGGCACCGATGTGCAGCTGAGCGCGCCGCAGCAGGCCCGCGCCCGCATTGCCCGCTCTGGCCCGCGCCGCAGCGATGCGCCGCGCGATGGCGCCGCTCCGAAGCGCGCCACTGCCCGCCCCGCGCCGCGTGGTGCAGATCCCCGTGGCTCTGCTCCGGGCAAGCCTGCGCCGCGTGGTACAGGCCCCCGTGGCACTGCTCCCGGCAAGCCCGCACCGCGTGGCTCCGGTCCGCGTGGTTCTGGTCCGCGCAAGCCGGGTCCGCGCAAGTGAGCCTGCGGATCATTGCCGGGGAATGGCGCGGGCGCAAATTGCAGGCCCCCGCTGGCGATACCACCCGTCCGACTGCCGACCGGACCCGCGAAACCCTGTTTTCGATGCTAGTCAGCCGCATCGGCGACTTTGACGGACTGGCCGTGGCCGACCTGTTTGCCGGGTCCGGCGCGCTGGGGCTTGAGGCCCTGTCACGCGGTGCAGCCTCGTGCATTTTCGTCGAGCAGGACGCCGCAGCCTTGCGCGCTCTGCGGGCCAATATCGCCAACCTGCGCGCTGCCCCGCAATGCGACGTGCGCGCCTCTTCGGTACTGGCGCTTGGGCCAGCCAAGGCTCCGCTCGATCTGATCCTGCTCGATCCGCCCTACAATTCCGGGGCTGGCGCGGTGGCGCTGGACAAGCTGCAACGGCTTGGCTGGATCGGTGAAGCCACCTGGATCAGCCTGGAAACCGCCGTTGACGAGGAACCCAAGGTCAAGGGTCTGGAAGCCGTCGCCGACCGCAAGGTCGGCAAGGCACGCCTTACCCTTCTGCGGCAGCTGGCTTAGCCAGCAACACTCCGATCAGAGTGGCCACACCGGCCAGCGAGAGCAGCAGGCCAACCTGTCCGGCCTGCCCCATCTCGGCCATCTTCTGCGCGCCAATCGGGGTCAGCGCCCCGCCCACGATCCCGCCGACGTTGAAGGCCAGCGAAATCCCGCTGTAGCGCACCGTCACCGGAAACAGTTCCGGCAGCCACGAACCGAGCGGGCCATAGACAAAGCCCATCACCATCAGCGCGACCGACAGGGTGACAAAGATCACCAGCAGCGAACCGGAAGTCAGCCCCGCGCCAAAGACCGCGCCCAGCACGATCGTCATCACCCCGCCCAGCAGCATCACCGCGCGCGGGCTGGTCTGATCGGCACGGATCACGGCAATCAGGATGCCAAGCGCAAAGAAGCAGTTGGCTCCCAGCTGGACCGCCAGGAACGTCTCGCGCGAGTAACCCAGTGCAGTCGTCCCCTGGGCCAGCGCATAGGCGGTCGAGAGATAGAAGATCGCAAAGCAGGCAACTGCCCCGGCCGTCCCCGCCAGCACCGCGCCAAGGTGACGCTTGAACAGGATCGCAACCGGCACCGCAGGCGGCGCCTTGCGGTTCAGCGCCTCCTGGAAGGCCGGAGTTTCGGCAATCCGCAAGCGAACCCAAAGGCCCAGGCCGACCAGCACTGCGCTGGCCAGAAACGGAATGCGCCAGCCCCACGCCTTGAAGTCCGCATCGGACAGGAACAGGCCAAGTATCAAGAACAGCCCATTGGCGGCTAGAAAACCGACCGGCGCGCCGAATTGGGGGGCCGAACCGAACCGCGCCTCCCATCCCTTTGGCGCATATTCCACCGCCAGCAGCGAGGCCCCGCCCCACTCTCCGCCGAGGCCGAAACCCTGACCAAAGCGCAGGATGCAAAGCAGCAGCGGCGCGACCCAGCCGACCATCGCATAGGTCGGCAGGAAAGCGATCAGCAGGGTCGACAGGCCCATCAGCATCAGCGAAGCGACCAGTGTGGACTTGCGCCCGATCCGGTCCCCGTAGTGGCCAAAGACAATGGCCCCCACCGGCCGGGCAAAGAAGGCCAGGCCAAAACTCATGAAGGCAAACATGGTCTGCGCCGTCGCGCTCTCCGCAGGGAAGAACAGCGGACCAAAGACCAGCGCCGCCGCCGTGGCGTAGATGTAGAAATCATAGAATTCCACCGCCGTGCCGGTCAGCGAGGCAGTAAGGATGCGGGCGTGTTGGCGAACCGGATGCATGGACGCATCTGGTTGCGACGTAAGGTCGTCAAGTCAAACGAAAAGGGCGCAGCAGCGGGCCGAACCGCCCGCGGCACTTGCGTCGATTAGCGATGTTCCCTAGTTGTTCGCCGGTGCAACTCCCCACTGACTCCCGACCCGACCCGCTGCTTGGCGGGCTGAACGCGCCGCAGCGCGAAGCCGTGCTGACGACCGAAGGCCCCGTGCTGATGCTGGCAGGCGCCGGTACCGGCAAGACGGCGGCCCTCACCGCGCGGCTGGCCAATATCGTCCGCAGCCGTCTGGCCTGGCCCAGCGAGATTCTATGCGTGACCTTCACCAACAAGGCCGCGCGCGAAATGAAGGAACGCGTTGGCCATCTGGTCGGCCCGGCGGTGGAAGGAATGCCATGGCTCGGCACGTTCCACGCGATTGCCGCCAAGATGCTGCGCCGCCATGCCGAACTGGCCGGACTGCAAAGCAATTACACGATCATCGATACCGACGATCAACTGCGCGTGCTGAAGCAGCTGATCCAGGCCGAGGGGCTGGACGAAAAACGCTGGCCCGCGCGGCAACTGGCCAGCTGCATTGACCGCTGGAAGAACAAGGGCCTTACCCCTGCCGACCTTTCGGCGGCGGACAGCGAGGCCTATGCCAATGGTCAGGGGCAGAAATTCTATCGGCTCTATCAGGCCCGGCTGAAGGCGCTGAATGCCTGCGATTTCGGCGATCTGCTGCTGCACATGCTGAACATCCTGCGGACCAATCGCGAGATTCTGGAGCAGTACCAGCAGCGCTTCAAATATATCATGGTCGACGAATATCAGGACACCAATCAGGTCCAGTACCTGTGGCTGCGCCTGCTCGCCCAGGCGCGCAAGAACATCTGCGTGGTGGGTGATGATGATCAGTCGATCTATTCATGGCGCGGCGCGGAAGTTGCGAATATCCTGCGGTTTGAAAAGGATTTTCTCGGCGCGAAGGTGATCAAGCTGGAGCAGAACTATCGCTCCACTCCGGACATTCTCGCCGCAGCTTCTGGCTTGATCGATGCCAACAGCCAGCGGCTGGGCAAGACGCTGTGGACTGAGCGCAATGGCGGCGACAAGGTGCGCGTCATCGGCGTCTGGGACGGCCCGGAAGAAGCGCGGCGGATCGGTGAAGAGGCGGAACGGCTGGAGCGCGAAGGCGCTTCGCTGGCGACTGTCGCGATCCTGGTCCGCGCCCAGTTCCAGACCCGCGAATTTGAAGACCGCTTCATCGCGATCGGCCTGCCTTACAAAATCGTCGGCGGCTTCCGCTTTTACGAGCGCGCCGAAATCCGCGATGCCCTCGCCTATCTGCGCCTGATCTCGCAGCCGAGCGACGACCTGGCGTTCGAACGAATCTACAATACGCCCAAGCGCGGCCTGGGCGACAAGACGCTGGAAAAGCTCCACCGCCACGCCCGCGCGCGCGCTGTGCCGCTCAGCCTGGCCGCAGTCGAGATTACTGACACGGACGAACTACCGGCCCGCGCCCGCAATACGCTGATCTCGCTGATGCGCGATGTCGCCCGCTGGCGCGATCTGGCCAAGCAGACCACCCCGGCCGAACTGGCCCGCACCGTGCTGGACGAAAGCGGCTACACCGCTGCCCTGCAGGCTGAGAAAAGCCCAGAAAGCGCCGGGCGGCTGGAAAACCTCGCCGAACTTGCCCGCGCGATGGAAGAATACGAAACGCTGGGTGACTTTCTGGAACACGTCAGTCTGGTCATGGACAACGAGGCCAGGGAAGAAACCGAAAAGCTGACGATCATGACGATCCACGCAGCCAAGGGGCTGGAATTCGATCACGTCTTCCTGCCCGGCTGGGAAGAAGGCGTGTTCCCCAGCCAGCGCGCAATGGACGAAGGCGGGCTGGCCAGCCTGGAGGAAGAACGCCGCCTCGCCTATGTCGCGATCACCCGCGCGCGGCGGCGCTGCACCATCCTGCATGCTGCCAACCGGCGCATCTATGGCCAGTGGACCAGTTCCATCCCCAGCCGCTTTATCGAGGAACTGCCCGAAGCGCATATCGAGCAGGAAAGCACCCTGTCCGGCGGCGCATCGATGTGGCGGGCGCAGTGGTCGGAACACGGCGATCCCTTTGCCCATGTCGCGCGCGGCAATACCCGCGGCCCCGGCTGGCAACGCGCCGCCGCGCAAACCTATGACCCAACGCCGCGCCGCCTGCCCGAAGCGACCCGCAGCGCCGCCAGCTTTGCCGCCAAGCCGCGCAAGGACATCGAGGTCGGCGCACGCGTGTTCCACGAAAAGTTCGGCTATGGCACGGTCAGCGCGCAGGAAGGCAACAAGCTGGAAATCGAGTTCGAGACAGCCGGGCCAAAGCGGGTGATCGACAGCTTTGTAAAGCTGGCGGATTAAGCGAGCGGAAGCGCCACCCCGCATCCAGCCTCACCCGTCAGCCCCGCGAACGCGGGAATCGCCAGCCGGTAATGATGTGCGCGGCTGCCAGCGGTCCCCGGTCGAGCCGGGGACGACGACTTTGGCATGGGCACTAGCTGATTACAGCGCCGAAACGCCTAGGAAACTGGGGACCGGGCCGTTCCATACGCCCGGTTCGTCCACTTCTTCCTCTTCGCGGCGCGACTTGCCGCGCGTGTCTGCCTTGGGCGGCTTGGTGCCATCGCGCCTGGGGCGGTCCTGACGCGGCTTTTCGGCCTTTTCCTCACGCGGTTCCTTGGCTGCGCGGGGCTTGCGCTCAGCGCGTTCGGGCTTGTCCGCCTTGCCAAGGTCGACCGTGTAAACCGGAACCTTGGAACCAGTCAGCTTCTCGACATTCTCGATCGCTTCCTGATCTTCCGGTGCAACCAGCGTGAAAGCGCGGCCAGTTGCCCCACCGCGACCAGTGCGGCCAATCCGGTGCACGTAATCGTCCGGGTGCCACGGCGTATCGAAATTGAAGACGTGGGACACGCCCTTCACGTCCAGTCCGCGCGCGGCAACGTCGCTGCAGCACAGGATGTTGATCGTGCCGTCCTTGAACCGGTCGAGTTCCGCGATACGCGCTGACTGGTCCATGTCGCCGTGGATTTCCCCAGCCGCAAAGCCATGGCGCTGCAGGCTCTTCGCCAGTTCGCGCACCGTGCTCTTGCGGTTGCAGAAGATCATCGCGGTCGTGACGTCGTCGGTGCGCAGCAGGTGGCGCAGCACTTCGCGCTTCACGCGGCTGGAAGCGACCGGAACCTTGTGCTGGGCAATGCTGGCATTGTTCGAGGCCGGACGCGCAACCTCGATATATTTCGGGTTGCTGAGGAACTTGTCGGCCAGCTTCTTGATCGGCGGCGGCATGGTCGCACTGAACAGCAGGGTCTGGCGATTGGCCGGCAGCTTGGAACAGATTGTTTCGATGTCCGGGATAAAGCCCATGTCGAGCATCCGGTCGGCCTCGTCGATGACCAGCAGGTCACAGCCGGTCAGCAGGATCTTGCCCCGCTCAAACAGGTCCATCAGGCGGCCTGGCGTGGCGATCAGCACGTCCACGCCTTCGTTCAGCGCCTTGACCTGATCGCCCATCTGCACGCCGCCAATCAGCAGCGCCATCTTCAGGTCGTGATTCTTGCCATAGGCTTCAAAGTTTTCCGCCACCTGAGCCGCCAGTTCGCGGGTCGGCTCAAGAATCAGGCTGCGCGGCATCATCGCGCGGCGGCGACCATGGGCGAGAATATCGATCATCGGCAGCACGAAACTGGCGGTCTTGCCCGTGCCGGTCTGGGCAATGGCGATCAGGTCGCGCATCATCAGCACTTGCGGGATCGCCTGGGCCTGAATCGGCGTGGGCGTATCGTAACCCTTCGCGATGACCGCGCTGAGCAATTCGTCGGACAGGCCGATGTCGGCAAATTTCATGGGCAGTTACAACTGTTAGAAGAGGGATGCGCGCCGAACCGAATGAAGGTTCGCCTCAAGCGGCGCTGACTGTCTGCGCCCTAGGCGGAAAGCCGCATAAAAGTCAAGAAAATGCGCCCGAAGCCAGTCAATATGGCAGCGATCAGTCGTCCAGCTGTACGACCTGGCGAAAGCTGCTGACCTGACAGCCCATTCCGCTGCGCGATTGCAGGCGGTCGCGACCCGCGCAAATCTGCGCGTCGGGATTGCGGGCGACGATGAAACCGGAATAGAATTCGCGGCCCTGGCACCCCTTTTCCAGCCGCGCTGTCACCATGCGCCGGTCGCGCAGGAACAGCAGCAGACGCGAGTTGTCGATCGGCTGCACCCCAGAAATCGCCTTCATGTCGAGGCATTTGCCCATCTTGCGTTCGACATAGCGCGGTCCGGGGCGGTCCGCGTCGTCAAACCGCATCGCGTCCAGCGACATGGGCGCAGCGCGCGGATTGATCCGGATCGTCACGCGCTGCTGGATCGAAACCTGCTCTGCCGAAAGGGGCTGCAGCGGATCGAGCGCGAAGGGGGTATCGCGCGGCGCTTCCACCACGCCAAGGCCGGGCAGCATCAGCAGCATTGGTGCAAGGATTTGCGCGATGGTTTGCATTGCCCCGCTTAATAGCGCCCGTGTTTGAACGACCGCTTAACCTCAAGTAGGGTTTCTCGGCAAGGACTCGCTAAATCGCCGTACCCTGTGCCATAGACTGACACCCTATGGACCTTGCTGCCGATCCCTTCCTTTCCGAAGCTGCCGCCCTGCTTGGCCCCCGCGGGCTGACCACCGATGCAGAACTGATGGAGCCGTGGCTGACCGACTGGCGCGGACGCTATCGCGGCGCGGCACGCGCCCTGGCTTCCCCGGCGAGCACGCAGGAACTGGCCGAACTGGTCAACCTCTGCCGCAAGCATGGCGTGCCGATCGTTCCGCAAGGCGGCAACAGCGGCATGTCTGGCGGCGCGACCCCGGATAACAGCGGCGCAGCCTTGCTGGTTTCGATGCGGCGGATGAACGCGATCCGCGCGCTCGATCCGCAGGCCCGGACCGCGCAGTGCGAAGCCGGCGTGATCCTGCAAAACCTGCACGAAGCCACCGAAGCGCAAGGACTGCGTTTCCCCCTTACCCTTGGTGGCAAAGGCTCGGCCACGATTGGCGGGCTAATTTCCACCAATGCCGGCGGCACGCAGGTGCTGCGCCATGGCTCGATGCGGGCGCAGGTGCTGGGAATCGAAGCCGTACTGGCCGATGGCTCGGTCTATTCTGCGCTTACTCCGCTGAAAAAGGACAACCGGGGTTTTGACCTCAAGCAGTTGTTCATCGGTTCGGAAGGGACGCTGGGGATCATCACCGCTGCAACGCTGCGACTGGTTCCGGCAATCCCCGAGCGGATGGTGGTCTGGGCTGGCCTCGCCTCGGCCCAGCAGGCCCGCGCGCTCTTGCTGCATTGCCAGGCACAGGCTGGCGAGGCGCTGGAAGGTTTCGAAGTCCTGCCCCAGACCTGCCTCGATGCAGTGCTGGCCTATCTGCCCGGCGCGCGCGCACCTTTGAACCAGCCGCACGCATGGCACGCCCTGATCGAACTGGTCGGCAATGATCCTGTAACGCAGGGCCAGGCGATGCTGGCCTCGGCGCTGGAAAAGGGCCTGCTCGAAGATGCCGTGGTCGCCGCGTCCGAAGCGCAGGCCGACGAGTTCTGGAACCTGCGCGAATCGATTTCTCCGGCAGAGCGGGCCAAGGGGCCGGCGATGCAGCACGACATTGCCGTTCCAGTGGAACGCATGGCTGATTTCCTCGACCATGCCGTGCCGGTGATGGAAAGCCGGTGGCCTGGAACCCGTGCCTTTGGCTTTGGCCATCTGGGCGATGGCAATGTCCACTTTCACGTCCAGGCTCCGCCGGGCGTAGACCGCGCCACCTGGGAACAGAGCGATGGCAAGGCGATCAGCCGCCACGTCGATGATCTGGTGACCGAATGGCAAGGCACGATTTCTGCCGAACACGGCATTGGTCAGCTCAAGGTGGACGAACTAGAACGGCTGGGCGATCCGATTGCCCTGGCCCTTCTGCACAAGGTGAAATCCGCGCTTGATCCACAGGGGCTGCTCAATCCGGGCAAGCTGCTTGCACGCCGGTCAGCAACCGCTTAAAGGCCAGAATTCGTGCCGGTCAGGCAGCATTTGCCACCCCGGAAAACGCCTATCGACTTCTGGAGACAAACCATGGCCAGCGCGCCGCAGAACGCAAATTTGCCGCTGTTTTACAAAGACCTGATGCCGCTGAATAGCCGCGATCATGGTGAGTGGAAGAGCAAGACCACCGAAACTGCAACCTGGATGGTCGGCCAGCACGCGATCCCGCTGACCGCAGAAGAATTCGTCCACGCCTCGCGCCACTATCCGATCGTCTTCTCGGTTGCCGAAAACCCGGTGCCGCTGGCCCTGATGGGCCTGAACGAAGGTGTGAACACCTTCTTTGACGACGAAGGCAAGCTGACCAGCCCGGCCTATGTTCCGGCCTATGCGCGTCGCTATCCGTTCATGCTGGCCAAGCTGACCCCGGATACCGAAGAACTGTCGCTGTGCTTTGACCCGACCACCGACCTGCTGGGCGAATTCGAAGACGGCGCCAAGCTGTTCGAAAACGGTGAACCGAGCGAAAGCTGCAAGGCGACTCTCGAATTCTGCCGCAACTTTGAAGAAGCCGGTTTCCGCACCCAGGCCTTCGTGGAAGAACTGCTCAAGCATGACCTACTGATGGACGGCGAAGTTTCTATCCAGCAGCAGGGCAGCGAACAGCCCTACATCTACCGCGGCTTCAAGATGGTCGACCAGGAAAAGCTGCGCGACCTGCGCGGCGACGTGCTGCGTTCGATGAATCAGAGCGGTATGCTGGCGCTGATCTTCGCCCACCTGTTCAGCCTTGAACTGATGAGCGAAGTGTTTGGCCGCCAGGTCCAGCAGGGCAAGGGTCCGGTTCCGGCGCCTGCTGCGTAAAACTACTGATTCGCAACGAATTAGCTAAATTCGAAGCGCGGATCGCTCCGCAACACGTGTCCCGGCCCTTGCAAGAGGGCCGGGACATGTCTATTTTGCAAAGAGTCTTGCCGGTGCTTCCCTCATGGCCCGGTCGGACTTGGTGCACTCATGTGCACCTCCTCCCTGAACCTTGGCCACCTCGTGCACCTGCACGAGGTGGTTTTTTCATTTTTATTCCGCAGCATTGCTCCACCTGGACATCCGGCCCAGATCGGCCACTTCAGCGGCAAGGCGGCGCACAAGCTCGCACAGCAGTTCGACCATGCCGGCAAAGCCCTCACCCGGTTCGGCGAGACTCGAGTCGAGATAGCTCGACCGATCAATCTCCAGTTGCAGCGCGTGGATGCCATCCAGCGGGGCGCCATGCCGTTCCAGCACATAGCCGCCCGCATAGGGCCGGTTATGGGCCGCACCGCGTCGCATCTCGGCGAAATAGGCAAAGCAGCTGGCCGCCAGCGAACCGTGGCAAGTCGTGCCGAAACGGTCCCCCAGCACGAATTCCGGCGCAGGCTGGCCGCCGGGAAAGCTCAGCGGCGGCATCGAATGAAGGTCCAGCAGCATGGCCGCACCCCAGCGCGCCTTGATCGCCGCCAGGGTCTGCGACAGACACTCGTGATAGGGCGCATGGATCGACGCAATCCGCGCCGACAGCTCCTCCGCCTCATGCCGCCGCTTCCACAATTCGCCCAGTCCGGGGATTCGCCGGGGAATCAGCCCGAGCCCGCTGCGCACGCGAAAGCCCGGCGTATAACTGCCCAGGGTATCAGGCCGCCCGCGCGAGAACATTTCCCAGTCCACGTCGTGAATGTCGCGATTGAGATCGATCATTGCCCGCGGGGCATGCGCAATCAGCAGGGCCGCGCCCGTGCGCCGGGCCACCTCCTGCCCCAGCAGATCGACAAAGCGGTCCTCCAGCTTCAGGGCGGCGAAACCGGGATTGCGCATCCGCTCCAGCAGGCTCGCGGGATAGGATCGTCCGGCATGAGGCACGGCAATCAACAGCGGCACGGGCGAAGGCTCTGGATGCGACAGGCTGTAAGCCGGCGCACCGCCGCTCCCCGGAATGGTCCCGCCCTGTTTCGGCAACGAATCACCTGCCCTGCCTTGCTCCGCATTCATCGCCCAAGGCTGGCCTGCCTGCAGTTCTGTGTCAAAGTAGGTCAGTGTGCATTTTAATGATGCCTGTTAACTGACACCCCTGCGCAATCCGGCTAAGAGCCGCTCCTTATCCCTGTCTTAGCGATCCCAAAGGCCCCTGATGATCCGCATTCTCCTAGCCGAAGACGAAGAAGCCATGCGCACCTATCTGCAGCGTGCGCTGGAGAATGCCGGATACGAAGTGGTTGCAGTCGATCGCGGCACGGCCGCCCTGCCCCTGTTGCAGGAACAGAGCTTTGACCTGCTGCTGTCGGACATCGTCATGCCGGAAATGGACGGTATTGAGCTGGCCCAGCACTGCGCCGAGGTCAGTCCGAGCACGAAAGTGGTGTTCATCACTGGATTCGCGGCAGTCGCGCTGAAGGCGAGCCGCGAAACACCGCAGGCAAAGATACTGTCAAAACCCTTTCATCTCAGGGACCTGGTGCTGGAAGTGGAACGAATTTTCGGCCAACCGGCCAAAGCAAGCATCTAACCGCTTGCGAATCCCTGGAAGGCTCGCTAATGGCGCTCCCCTGCCCAGGACGACGGTTCTGGGCGGAACTTGAATGGTGCGGGCGTATAGCTCAGTGGTAGAGCACTATGTTGACATCGTAGGGGTCGCAAGTTCAATCCTTGCTACGCCCACCATTCGCTAAGAACCCGCCGGAAACGGCGGGTTTTTTGCTTTCCGTGCCATCCAGATCGCAGGCAACAAAAAAGGGGGCGCCTTGCAGCCCCCCCCCCTCTCTGTTCATGCGCCTGAGATTACGGGCGGCGATGACGGTGGTGGCGCTCGTGATGCTGCCAGAACGTCTTGTCGTTCTTGTCGGCCTGGGCGCCAGCAGCTTCAGCCTTGCCATCAGCAACAGCAGCAGCGGCAACACCAGCGTCAGCCGTTTCCTGAGCGCGCTGTGCAGCACGCACGCCGGCATCGGCAGTGGCCTGAGCCTGCTCTGCCGCAACCTTGTCCTGCTGAGCCAGAGCAAGAGCCTGATCGGCAGTGGCCTGAGCCCGCTTCACAGCTGGAGACCTCGAAGAACCACTGGATTTCGACGTAATGGCGCCGATGCGACCCGCGAAGGCGTGGCAGGAATGATATTACCGCGCATTCTGCGGTGATTTTTCTGTCTTTGGCAGGGTTTGGTGCCGGTTTTGGCGTCAAGCAGGCGCAGTTCGCCCCTCGAGCCAGACGAGACGCTGGAAGTTATAAACGAGGTTGGCCATGCCGATCTTGATAGTGGCGCGGGCGATGCCGATGGTGCGCACGATGAGCCCCATACGATGCTTTTGGCCAGCGAACACATGCTCGACCTGGGCGCGGATTTTGGATCGCCGGGTGTTGGCTTTGGCGATCCGCTCAGGCAGCGGCTTCCTTGGCTTGCGCCTTTGGTGGATATGGCTCTTGAACATGCCGGCGGCGAGGAAGGCCTCGTTCTTCTTCGACCGGTAGGCCGTATCCGCCCAGACGCCCGAGCCGGTGTTGTCCTTGCTGATCAGAACCGGTAGCCGAGCGCCGTCATGGGCATTCGCGGCGCTGGCATCCCAAGTGCGGATCAGCCCGTGCGCTCGGTCGATGCCAACATGGTTCTTGTATCCGAACATCGGGATGGCGAGATCAACAGGCTTTGCCGCTTTCGGATCGGCGCCTTCCCTGATCTTGGCCTTGCTGTACTTGATCGACCAGCGCGCATCGCGATCCTTCTGACTGGCTTTGGCCGGCTTCCAGTCTTCCGGGACACGCCCTTCCTTGATTGCGGCCTTCTCTGCCTCGGTGTTGCGCTGTTTGGGAGCAGGCACGACGGTGGCATCGATGATCTGGCCGCCCATCGCGAGATAGCCACGATCGGTTAGCGCTGCATCGAAGCGAGCGAAGAGCGTATCAATCGCCTTGGCCTGAACCAGGCGCTCGCGGAACAGCCAGACCGTCGTCGCATCGGGCACCGTGCCATCGAGACCCAGGCCCAGGAACCGCTGGAACGACAGTCGGTCCTTGATCTGAAATTCGGTTGCTTCGTCCGACAGCGAATAGAGCGCCTGCAACACCAGAATCTTGAACATCATGACCGGGTCAAACGGTGGTCTGCCGCCCTTGCCGCGGACGCTGCGACGCAAGGCAGCAATCAGGGGACCACGGAAAACCTCGAAATCGACAACCGATGCCAACCGCTCCAGCGGATCTCCCGCAGCGCTCAGCGCCTCGTACCGATCCGAAAGATCAAAGAACCCAGGCTGTCCTGCCATCAATCCCTCCGCCGCTTCGCTGGCAAAGTGAATCAAATCTACCCTTCAAAAGCCAGAGTTTTTCGAGGTGTCCAGCTTCGGTGGTGGCGCAGCCGCTGAGCATGGTCCCCGAAACAGCAATGGCGGCAATAGCAAGAAGCTTTGTACGCATGTCAAATACCCCAATAGATGATAACTTTTAAATTAAATAAGTACGATTACTTAAATAATTTCCTCTGATTTCAAAAATTTGAATAATGAAAACAGATTTTGTTGCGTTATAGGGTAAGACAAGATTCAACAACGAAAAGATTTCGCACATTCAGCGCAAATATAATTGATTAAGAAAAGTGTATATTTGCGCCAGTCTTGGTCACCACAAACAAAAAAGGCCCCGGTTTCCCGGGGCCTTCCTGTTACTCAGTGGTAGGAAGTAAGGCTTACTTGCCCTTCCAGTTCGGCTTGCGCTTTTCAGCAAAGGCAGCAGCGCCTTCACGCGCGTCTTCGCTGGCGAACACCGAGTTCACGATCGCGCCCTGCTTCTTCCACATTTCCTCGTCGGTCCAGGTGTGCGAATCGCGGATCACCTTCTTGGAAGCGATCAGCGCGAGCGGACCGTTGGCAGCCACGGCGCGGGCCAGTTCCTTGGCGCCTTCGATGGCCGGGCCTTCGACGATGCGGTTGATGAAGCCCAGTTCATAGGCGCGCTGGGCGTCGATGAAGTCACCGGTCAGGGCCAGTTCCATCGCGATGCGCGGCGGGATCTGACGCGGCAGCTTGATCAGGCCGCCAGCAGCAGCGGCAAGGCCGCGCTTGGCTTCGGGAATGCCGAACTTCGAATTGGCATTGGCCACGATCAGGTCGCAGCTCAGCGCCAGTTCCATGCCGCCAGCCAGGGCGTAGCCATCAACTGCGGCGATAACCGGCTTCGATGGAGTCCACTCGGTAAGGCCGCCGAATCCGCGGCCTTCGATGCTGGGACGCTCGCCGCGCAGGAAGCCCTTGAGGTCCATGCCCGAGCAGAAAGTGCCGCCGGCGCCGGTCAGGATCGCGCACCGCAGATCGTTGTCCGCTTCCAGACGATCCATGGCCGCGGCAATGCCTTCGCACTGCCCCTTGTTCATGGCGTTCTTGGCTTCGGGACGGTTCATCGTGACGATCAGGACGCCGTCTTCGACTTCGGTAAGGACTTCTGGGGCTTCGCTCATATTCTGGTTCCTCTCACAAGGGTGGTTTAACCGGACGATTAAAGCGGTCTGCCCGCGCCGTCCAGCCCTTACTTGCGCACTGGCACGGCTCTGCTAAGGGGGGCGCGTTTCACATCCCCGGGGAAAGCAAAAGCCAATGGCCAAGATCAAGGTTAAGAACCCCGTCGTCGAGATGGACGGCGATGAAATGACCCGCATCATCTGGCAGTGGATCCGCGAACGGCTGATCCTGCCATATCTCGATATCGACCTGAAGTATTACGACCTGTCGATCGAGAAGCGTGACGAGACGAACGACCGCATCACGGTCGACGCCGCGAACGCAACCAAGGAATTCGGCGTTGCCGTCAAGTGCGCCACAATCACGCCGGACGAAGCCCGCGTCGAGGAATTCAGCCTCAAGAAGATGTGGAAGAGCCCGAACGGCACGATCCGCAACATTCTGGGCGGCGTCGTGTTCCGCGAACCGATCGTCATGCAGAACGTTCCCCGCCTGGTTCCGGGCTGGACCGATCCGATCGTGGTCGGCCGTCACGCCTTTGGCGACCAGTACAAGGCAACCGACACCCTGATCCCGGGTCCGGGCACCCTGCGCCTGGTGTTCGACGGTGACGATGGCCAGACCATCGATCTCGAAGTGTTCAAGTTCCCCAGCTCGGGCGTCGCTATGGCGATGTACAACCTGGACGATTCGATCCGCGACTTTGCCCGCGCCAGCTTCAACTATGGCCTGGGCCTGGGTTGGCCGGTGTACCTGTCGACCAAGAACACCATCCTCAAGGCCTATGACGGCCGCTTCAAGGATCTGTTCCAGGAAGTGTTCGACACCGAAGGCTTTAAGGAAAAGTTCGACGCTGCCGGCATCGTCTACGAACACCGCCTGATCGACGACATGGTCGCTTCGGCGCTCAAGTGGTCGGGCAAGTTCGTCTGGGCCTGCAAGAACTACGACGGTGACGTGCAGTCGGATACCGTTGCTCAGGGCTTCGGCTCGCTCGGCCTGATGACCTCGGTGCTGATGACTCCGGACGGCAAGACGGTTGAAGCCGAAGCCGCCCACGGCACGGTGACCCGTCACTACCGCCAGCACCAGCAGGGCAAGGCGACCAGCACCAACCCGATCGCCAGCATCTTCGCCTGGACTCGCGGCCTGATCTATCGCGGCAAGTTCGACAACACGCCGGACGTGGTGCGCTTTGCCGAAACCCTGGAAAAGGTCTGCATCGACACCGTCGAAGGCGGCCAGATGACCAAGGACCTGGCCATCCTGATCGGTCCGGAACAGCCCTGGCTGACCACCGAAGGCTTCTTCGAGGCAATCGTTCAGAACCTCGAAGCCGAAATGGCCAACTGGAAGTAAGCTTCAACATCAGCTTACCCGGAATGACGGCGGCGGAAGGAAACTTCTGCCGCCGTTTTCTTTTTTGATCCAGCCCCGTGACAAGGCGCTTGCCCCTGCCCTAGGGTGCCAGCCATGGCAGGTCCCACCGAATTCATCCCTACTTCTTCCCTGGGCGATGCCCTGGTCATCCTTGGCGCGGCGGGAATCGTCATTCCGCTGTTTGCGCGGTTCCGCATTACGCCGGTCATCGGCTTCATTCTGGTTGGCGTACTGGTCGGGCCATTTGGCCTTGGCGCAATGTCCGGGCAGTTGCCGTGGCTTTCCTATGTGACGATCAGCGACCCGGGGCGGCTGGCGCCCTTTGCCGAATTCGGGATCATCCTGCTGCTGTTCTCGATCGGGCTTGAGCTGTCGTTCCAGCGCCTTTGGCAAATGCGGCGGACGATTTTCCGAATCGGGCCGATGGAACTGTTCGGCGGCGGCGCGCTGATTGCGCTGGTCCTGATGGCCTTGGGCAATTCGGTGCCGACCGCGCTGGCGCTGGGCCTTGCCCTTGCCCTTTCCTCCACCGCGCTAGTCCTGCGCATTGCCGATACGGCAACCCCGGTTGGCCGCGCCGCGCTGGGCACTCTCCTGTTTGAGGACATCGCCCTCGTCCCGATCATCTTCCTGCTTGGCGCAATGGGCCGCGGCGGGGAAGCCACCAGCTTTGGCGATTTTCTGCATACACTCGGCATGGGCACGCTGGTGATTGTCGGTCTGCTGGGCATCGGCCGCTTCGCCCTGCCCCGCCTGTTTGCGCAAGCCGCCCGCACCAAAAGCCCGGAACTGTTCCTTGCCGCCAGTCTGCTGGTGGTGATCGTGTCCGCCCTCGTAACCGGCGCAGTCGGCCTGTCCCCGATCGTCGGGGCACTGGTCGCCGGCCTGCTGATTGCCGAAACCGACTATCACGCCGAAGTCGAATCGATCATCGAGCCATTCAAGGGTCTCGCTCTCGGCGTGTTCCTGCTCACCGTCGGGATGAGCCTGGACCTTGGCCTGGTGGTTGAACGTCTCGGCGAAATCCTGATCGCCACCGCACTGATCATCGCCGCAAAGGCACTGGTCACCGGCCTGATCCTGCGCCTCCACGGCTCTCGCACCAGTACGGCAACCGAAGCAGGCATTCTGCTGGCCAGCCCGTCTGAAACGACCCTGATCGTCCTGTCGAGCGCCGTGGCAGTCAATCTGATCCGGCCCGAAGCCGCGCAATTCTGGCAGATCGTCACCGCGCTGGGCCTGACAGTTACCCCGCTACTGGCCATTTTCGGTCGCTGGCTGGCGCGCCGAGTTGACCACATCGGTGCGCTGCAAAACCTGCCCGACGATGGCAATCACGATCGCACCCTCATCATCGGCGGGGGCCGCGTCGGGCGACTGGTCGCGGATATGCTGGCTGCGCATGACAAGTCCTACCTGATCATCGACGCCGATGCCGATCAGGTCCGCGAGGCGCGCAACATGGGCTTTCGCGTCGAATATGCCGATGCGGCGCAAAGCGGCGCACTGATGCGCTTTGATGCGGAAAAAGCCCGGGCAGTGATCCTGACCATGGACGAGCCGGTCGCCGTGCTGCGCATGGTTCGCCAACTGCGTCAGGCATATCCGGACCTGCCGATTCTGGCCCGCGCCCGCGATACCAGCAATGCCGCCGCGCTTTACCGCGCAGGCGCCAACCATGCCATTCCCGAAGCGCTGGAGGCATCGCTGCAATTGTCCGAAGCCGCGCTGGTCGAAATCGGCGTGCCGATGGGGCCGGTGATTGCCAGCATTCATGGCAAGCGCGACGAAATGCGCCAAAAGATCATGGAAGAAGGCGATCTGGACGAAAAGCCGATGCTGCGCACCAGCACCCTGCGGGAACGCACCAACGGGTAACGGGTTGCTCCTTAAAAGGACAACCGCGACGTCAAAACGAGCAAGGCACCTTTAATGGAACGCGCCCACCCCCTGTGGGGTGGGCGGCGCGGCTGATCGCTCAGCCGGCCAGCACGCCCTTCGCCGCCGCAATAGCGGCATCGGCCTTGTCACCATCCGGACCGCCGCCCTGGGCCATGTCGGCACGGCCACCGCCGCCTTTGCCGCCCAGCGCTTCCACACCGGCGCGAACCAGATCGACAGCGCTGACCTTGCCAGTCAGATCATCGGTCACGGCAGCGGCGATGCTGGCCTTGCCTTCGTTAACCGCGACGATCACGGCCACGCCCGAGCCAAGGCGCTGCTTGGCCTGATCGAGCAAGCCGCGCAGTTCCTTCGGGTCCAGCCCATCAAGGACCTGGCCAGAGAACTTCACGCCGCCCACTTCCTCATCGGCTGCCTGTGCCGCACCGCCGCCGCCGCCAAGGGCCAGGGCCTTCCTGGCTTCAGCCAGTTCGCGCTCCAGCTTGCGCCGCTCGTCCAGCAGCGCGGCAACGCGGGTTTCGACATCGTCCGGCGTGGTCTTGAGCAGGCTGGCCGCGCTTTTCAGCGCATCCTCGCGCCCGACAAGCCACTGACGCGCCCCTTCCCCGGTCAGCGCCTCGATGCGGCGCACGCCAGAACTGACCGCGCTTTCGGAAACGATGCGGAACACACCAATATCGCCCAACGCGCGCACATGGGTGCCGCCGCACAGTTCGACCGAATAGGTCTTGTCGGTGGTGCGGCCCATGCTCAGCACGCGCACTTCATCGCCGTACTTTTCACCGAACAGCGCCATGGCCCCGGCGGCGATTGCGTCGTCGGGCGTCATCAGACGGGTCACGACCGGATCGTTGGCGCGAATCTCGGCGTTCACTTCGGCTTCGATCGCGGCGATGTCCTCTACGGTCAGCGCGGTCGGCTGTGAGAAGTCAAAGCGCAGGCGATCGGGTGCAACCAGCGAGCCCTTTTGCGTCACGTGTCCGCCAAGGCGGTTGCGCAACGCAGCGTGCAGCAAGTGGGTGGCAGAGTGATTCGCGCGAATCGCGTCGCGGCGCGCCAGATCGATGTCAAGGCGGACCACATCGCCCAGCTTGATCGTGCCTTCTTCCACCTTGGCATGGTGCGCGTGAAGACGGCCAAGCGGCTTGGCCGTATCGGTGACGACCAGCTTCAGCCCATTGCCGCTGATCGTACCAGCATCGCCCATCTGGCCGCCGCTTTCGCCATAGAACGGGGTCTGGTTGGTGATCACGGTCACCGCCTCGCCCGCCTTGGCGCTGGTCACTTCCTTGCCGCCCTGAACCAGCGCAACGACCTGCGCCTCGCCCGTGCTGGCGGTGTAGCCGGTGAATTCGGTCGCGCCTTCACGCTCGGCAATGTCGAACCAGACTTCGCTGTCGGCCGCTTCGCCCGAACCCTTCCACGCAGCGCGGGCCGCAGCCTTCTGCTGAGCCATGGCGGCGTCGAAACCGGCCTTGTCCACGCCGATGCCGCGGGCGCGCAGGGCGTCCTCGGTCAGGTCATAGGGGAAGCCGTAGGTGTCGTAGAGCTTGAACGCGGTCTCACCGGGCAGCGAGGAACCCTCGCCCAGCCCTTCGGTCGCTTCGTCCAGCAGCTTCAGGCCATTGGCCAGCGTGCGGCGGAACTGAACTTCCTCGCGCAGCAGGGTTTCCTCGATCAGCGGCTGGGCCCGGCCCAGTTCCGGATAGGCCGCACCCATTTCCGCAACCAGCGCGGGCACCAGGCGGTGCATCAGCGGATCCTTTGCCCCCAGCAGGTGGGCATGGCGCATCGCGCGGCGCATGATCCGGCGCAGCACATAGCCGCGCCCTTCGTTGCTGGGCAGCACGCCATCGGCCAGCAGGAAGCTGGTGGAGCGCAGGTGATCGGCGATCACGCGGTGGCTGGCCTGGGTTTCCCCTTCGGCCTTCACGCCGGTGAGGTTAACCGATGCGGCGATCAGCGCCTTGAAAGTGTCGGTATCGTAATTGTCATGCTGGCCCTGCAGCACGGCGGCGATGCGTTCCAGCCCCATGCCGGTATCGATGCTGGGCTTGGGCAGGTCGGCGACGATTTCCCCGGCGGCCTGCTCGAACTGCATGAACACCAGGTTCCAGATTTCGATGAAGCGGTCGCCGTCTTCCTCTGCCGAACCCGGAGGGCCGCCCCAGATGTGGTCGCCGTGATCGAAGAAGATTTCGCTGCACGGACCGCACGGGCCATCATCGCCCATCGCCCAGAAGTTGTCCTTGGTGGCAATGCGGATGATCCGGTCTTCCGGCAGGCCGGCGATCTTCTTCCACAGCTCCGCCGCTTCATCATCGGTGTGATAGACGGTGGCGAGCAGCTTGTCCTTGGGCAGGCCCCATTCGCGGGTCAGCAGGGTCCAGGCGTGGGTGATCGCCTGTTCCTTGAAATAGTCGCCAAAGCTGAAATTGCCCAGCATTTCAAAGAACGTATGGTGCCGCGCGGTATAGCCGACGTTGTCCAGATCGTTATGCTTGCCCCCGGCGCGCACGCACTTCTGCGAGGAGGTCGCGCGCGGCGTTGCGCGGGTTTCCAGGCCGGTGAACACGTTCTTGAACGGCACCATCCCGGCGTTGGTGAACATCAACGTCGGATCGTTATACGGAACCAGCGGCGCGGACTGCACCACTTCGTGCCCGTTCGAGCCGAAGTATTCGAGGAAGGAGCGGCGGATTTCGTTCGTCGAGGTCATGTCGCCGCCGATAAGCCACGCTTGGCCGAGCGGCAAGCGTCAAGCGCGGGTTTTCAGGCTTTTGCCGTCGCAATCCACGCCGCACCGGCCATCGCGACCAGGTTTCCGCTGCGATGCCGTTCCAGCCAGTCACGCAGCGCGCCCTCTGCCCGCTCGCGCTCTGCACCCTGCATTGCGCGCAAGGTCGAGGCAGCAGGGCCAATGCGGCTGAAAAACTGCAGCGCATCCTGCACCGGATCTTCGCCCACCCCGGCGACATAGGCGAAATCGACTTCCGCCATCTCGACATTTTGCCAGCCGGCATCGCCAAGGATGCTGCGGACATGGTCCGGGTCCGCGAATGCAAACGGACCGGGTGCATAAGGATCGGCGCTGGGCGGCTGCTTGAGCAATGCAGCAATATCGCTGGCCCAAGGGTTCAGCTTGGGACTGCGAAAGCAGCTGAAAATCAGCTGCGCGCCGGGGTTGGAAATATCGCGCAGGTGCGAGAAAGCGCCGCGCGGCGCATCAAAGAACATCACGCCATGGCGCGAGATCAGCTTGTCAGCCTTGAAGCCAGGCCGCACCCACGATCCGGCATCGGCTTCTTCAAAGCGCAGATTGGGGTGTTCCGCACCGCGTTTCATCGCCGTGGAAACCAGAATTGGCGAGACGTCGAGACCGACTACAGTCGCGCCTTTATTGCCGCGCGCTACGGCAATCGACAGTTCACCGGCACCGCACCCGATGTCGAGGACGGTCTGCCCGTCGCAATTGCCGATTCGGGCCAGCAGCCGCTCCGTTAAACCTGAAAACGAGCGGTCCGTAAGGCGATAATTTTCCGCCCATGTGCGCCCAACTGCTTCGCGCCAATCTGATCCTGTAGTCATTTTTTTGGGTTAGCACTGACTGTCATAGGTACAAGCCGCAATTGTCTTAAAATAGACAGCAGCCAGTCTATTTGAGGCAAGCGGGGCTTTGCTCAATTGCCGGCTCAATTGAACTTGAGTGAAAGCGGCGAAACAGAACCGGCGCGGGAGCCTGTAAGCTCACCGCGCCGGTTTGTGGTAAGGAGGACGCTCCACGAAGGTTACGGGGAACGTGGAGCGCCCTCCATTCAGTCCCGATACTGGCAAGCGGGCAGCCCACCAGTCCGGAAGCTCTCAGAGATCAGATGTCGTCCTCCGCGTCCGGACCGGTCATCATCTCCCCGGCAAGACCTTCGGTTTGGCTGCGGATCGCAGCTTCCAGCCGGTCACAGATTTCGGGATGTTCCTTGAGATAGGTCTTGGCGTTTTCACGGCCCTGACCAATGCGAATGCTGTCGTAAGAGAACCAGGCGCCCGACTTTTCAACGATGCCGGCCTTGACGCCAAGATCGAGGATTTCGCCGATCTTGGAAATGCCTTCGCCATACATGATGTCGAATTCGACCTGCTTGAACGGCGGGGCCACCTTGTTCTTCACCACCTTCACGCGAGTCGCATTGCCGACGATATCATCGCGATCCTTGATCTGGCCGGTGCGGCGAATGTCGAGACGGACCGAAGCGTAGAACTTGAGCGCGTTGCCGCCAGTGGTGGTTTCCGGGTTACCGTACATCACGCCGATCTTCATGCGGACCTGGTTGATGAAGATGACCATGCAGCGCGAGCGGCTGATCGAACCGGTCAGCTTGCGCAGCGCCTGGCTCATCAGGCGGGCCTGCAGGCCGACGTGGCTGTCGCCCATTTCGCCTTCGATTTCGGCGCGCGGAACCAGCGCGGCGACCGAGTCGACCACCAGCACGTCAATTGCGTTGGAGCGAACCAGCGTATCGACGATTTCCAGCGCCTGCTCACCCGTGTCCGGCTGCGAGACGATCAGTTCGTCAATGTCGACACCCAGCTTCTTGGCATAGACCGGATCGAGCGCGTGTTCCGCGTCAACGAAGGCTGCCGTGCCGCCCGTCTTCTGTGCTTCGGCAATGGCGTGAAGCGCCAGGGTGGTCTTGCCCGAGCTTTCCGGACCGTAGATTTCGATAATGCGACCGCGCGGCAGGCCGCCGATCCCAAGAGCAATGTCGAGCCCCAGCGAGCCGGTGGAAACTGCCTCTACCTGCATCGTTTCCTTGGAGCCCAGCTTCATTGCCGAGCCCTTGCCAAACGCCCGGTCGATCTGCGCCAGCGCTGCTTCGAGCGCCTTTTGACGGTCCATGTTGTCCTTGCCTTCCTGAATCAGCTTGAGTTGAGCAGCCATCGAAGTTCCCCTTGCGTAACCAGCCAACCCGGAAGGTCAACTTGCACATGGTGTATTTCATTTGTTCTTTTGGAACAAGAGGGGAACGGTAAGATTTTTCCGTGTTTTTATAGTGTCCTGAAAATCAGCCCTTCGCAATCACCAGCACGGCCCCGACCTTTTCGGTGATTTGCTGGACGGTAAAGGGCTTGGGCAGAAAATGGACGTCGGTGATGTCGATTTCCTTGCGCAATTGTTCCTCGGCATAGCCGGACATGAACAGGACCGGCATCTGCGGATCGATCTGACGAATCCCGCGTACCATGGATGGGCCGTCCATCGCCGGCATGACCACGTCGGAGACGATCAGGTCGAACTTTTCGCCGCCGCGCACGATGTCCAGCCCCTCGTCACCATCGCTGGCGGTGGTCACGGTATAGCCGGCCCGGGTCAGCGCCCGTTCGGCCACAGCGCGGACCATGTCCTCGTCCTCGACCAGCAGGACCGTGCCGCCGCCCGACCACTGGCGATTCTCTTCCACCTTGAGCGCCTTGCCGACGACTTCGCCCGGGGCGACGTGATGGACCGGCAGGTAGACCGTGAACTTGGTCCCCCGGCCCACTTCGCTATCGGCAAAGATGAAGCCGCCCGACTGCTTGACGATGCCGTAAACGGTCGAAAGGCCAAGGCCGGTGCCCTTGCCGGTTTCCTTAGTGGTGAAGAACGGTTCGAAAATCTTGCCGAGGTGATCGGCGGCAATCCCGCAACCGGTGTCTTCCACCACCAGCGCGGTGTAATCGGCCTGCGGCATGATCCCGCTGCGCATGGCCCGCACATCGGCCGCCGTGATCTTGCGCGTGGCAAGAGTGAGCTTGCCCCCGCCATCGCCCTTGGCCTGCATCGCATCGCGGGCATTGACCGCAAGGTTGACGATGACCTGCTCCAGCTGGGTCGGGTCGGCGCGGACCGGGCCAAGATCGCGGTCATGCTTGACCACCAGCTGGATTTTCTCCCCGATCAGCCGCTTGAGCAGGTGCGACACATCGGAGACGACGTCAGGCAATTGCAGGACTTCGGGCCGCAGCGTCTGCTGGCGGCTGAAGGCGAGCAGCTGGCGCGTCAGGCTGGCGGCGCGGTTGGAATTGGCGCGGATCTGCTGGATGTCGTCATAGTCGCTATCGCCCGGCGTATGGCGCAGCAGCATCAGGTCGCAGATGCCGAGAATCGCTGTCAGCACATTGTTGAAGTCATGCGCGACCCCGCCGGCCAGCTGGCCCACGGCCTGCATCTTGGTTGCCTGGGCAACCTGCCGCTTGAGCCGGGTTTCCTCGGTCGTGTCGGTCAGGCCCAGCAGCACCGCCGCCTCGCCCAGCCCGCGCACCCCGGCGAGGCTGAGGTTGACCGGTTCTTCCGGCTGGCTGCGCAGCCGCACGGCGATGTCGCCGCTTGCCGCAGGCCCCTGGGCAAAGCGGCGGATCGCATCGGCAATCGGCCCCTTGTCTTCCTGCACGACCAGATCGGTCGGATAGGTCGGCGGCAGATCGCCCTCGCGCCCGGCAGCGCGCATAAAGGCGACATTGGCAAACAGCATCCGTCCATCACGGTCAGCCATGGCGAGGCCGAGTGGCAGTTGGGCCAGCAGTGCCTCAAGATGCGGTACGGCAGCCGTTGCCTCGCTCCCGCCGCCGCCAATGCCGACGCCATGATCGGCAATCATGATCAACGAGGGCGTGGTTTCGTAATCGACTGCGCCCGGCGCGTCAGGGTCGATTACCGGAACGTAGAACAGGCTGAGCGGCGCGCCCTTGCTACCTTCGCGCGCCCAGGTGATCCGGTCGCTTTCATCCTGCCGCAGCAGCGAAGTGAATTCCTGCCCGGTCAGCAGCGCGCCTGCATCGCCGGTCGCGCGCTGGGCAAAGCCGGAACTGGCCGCGCGGACCTTGCCATCGGGATCGACAATGGCGAGCGAGAACCCGGCCTGGCTGAGCGCACGGCCCAGCTTGCCATCGAGATAGGGGACCAGCTCCGCGACCAGATCGGGCGGCGTGATCGCGGCAATCGTCCAGACGAGGTAATCGTCGCCCCGGCCAGAGCGGATTGCCGTGACTTTCCAGCGCCCACCGCTGCTACTTTCGATGACATCGGCCAGCCCCTTGCCGTCGCGCCAGGCAGCGCGGCCTGCCTTGGCCAAGCGCTCCAGGCTGACCGGATCGACCGGCAAGCGCGGCGGCGCATGGGCGGCGGTGAACCACTTTTCGTAAAGCGGATTGGCGCAAACCAGCCGACCGGCCCGGTCAGTCACGGCAATGGCGGCATCGCTGCGGTCAATCGCGGTGACGGTTACCGACCAGTCAGGCAGAGCATATTCGGCCTCGTGCTGTTCGGGCGACTTGCGGGTCAGGGCCCAGGCCATGGCGGCGAAGGCGGCAAGGCCAGAGGCAAAAGCGGCGACAGCCACCCACTCACGCGTCGCGAACCAGACCAGCGCCAGACTTGCCAGAATTGCCGCGCCCAGCACCAGGCGCTCGGACAGCCGCGCCCCGGTGGCGGGCAAAGCGCCGCTCACTCGATGCCCCGCGCTTCGCGGATCCGCTCCAGCGCCACCTTGCGTTTGTGCCGGACCCACCAGTTCCACAGGAACGAGGAAATGAGGTAGCCGATTGCCGCTGCCACGGTCGAAATGGTGAACAAGCCAATCAGGATCGAAGGGGCCGCGTCAGAGAAGAACCAGACCGCCCATTCGCGCAGGCTCGCCCCGCGCTCCATCAGGGCATAAAGCGTGTCGAGGTCCGCATGATAGCCCAGCCCGTTACCGATCCAGGCCGAAGCGATCAGAAACAACGGGGTCGTGAGCGGATTGGACAGGAAAGTCATCAATGCCGCCAGCGGAATATTGCCCCGGCTCGGCACGCACATCAGCGCGGCGCCAATGATCTGGATGCCCGGGATTAACGCGAAAATTCCGATCAGCAGCCCCACCGCCACGCCGCGCGGCACGGACCGGCGGGTAAAGCGCCACAGTTCCGGTCGCCGGGCAAAGGGACCGACAAAGCGAACGTGCTCCAGCTCTTCGCGCTTGGGCATGTTGCGCTGCGCCCAACCGGAAATGCTGGAAACAAATTTGCTCATTTGTAGTCCCGCATAATCCGTTGCTGGTCGCGCTTCCAGTCGCGCTCCTTCATGGTGGCGCGCTTGTCCGCAACGTTCTTGCCCTTGGCCAGGGCCAGTTCGACCTTGGCCCGGCCGCGGCTGTTGAAATAGATCGACAGCGGCACCAGCGTCATGCCCTTGCGTTCAACCGCGCCGGTAAAGCGATCAATCTCACGCGCATGAAGCAGCAGCTTGCGCGGGCGCTTCGGTTCATGGTTGAAGCGGTTGCCGTGGCTGAATTCCGGCACGTTGGAATTGATCAGCCAGACCTCACCGTTCTTCACCTCGGCATAGGATTCGGCGATCGAGCCTTCGCCAAAGCGCAGGCTTTTCACTTCGGTTCCGGTCAGGGCGATGCCCGCCTCGGTCGTATCTTCAATATGATAATCGAACCGTGCGCGCCGGTTCTCGGCGACGATCTTCTTCTTGTCGAACTGGGCGTGAGTTGGGCGAGCCATGATCTAGGCGCATGTAAGCATCCCGGCGCGATTTGCAAAGCGGTCCGCGGCCAGCAAATTCTTTGCTGGCGACAAGTTGTGGACGGACGCCGCGAGCAACCCGGCACGCAGCCGATCAGACGAGGCCGGCATGCTCCAGCGCAGCATCGACGGCGCGGCGCGATTCCGCGCTGCAGACGACCAGCGGCAGGCGCACTTCCTCGCCAATCCAGCCGAGCACCCTGGACAGGGCATATTTGACCGGTGCGGGCGAAGCATCGGTGAACAGCGCCTGATGCAGCGGAAAGAGCCGCTGGTTGATCTGGTGCGCGCGGGCCATATCCCCGGCAAGGCTGGCCGCCTGAAATTCGGCGCACAGCCCCGGCGCGACGTTGGCCGTCACCGAAATGCAGCCGACCCCGCCCCCCGCATTGTAATGCAGGGCCATGTCATCGTTGCCGCAAATCTGGGCAAAGCCTTCACCCAGCGCCATGCGGTGCGCGGTCAGGCGGGTCATGTCGCCGCTGGCATCCTTGATCCCGATGATCCGTTCCGGGAAACGGCGGGCCAGTTCGATCACCGTTTCCGGCTTGATGTCGGTCACAGTCCGGCCCGGCACGTTGTAAAGCACGATCGGCAGATCGACCTTTTCCGCCAGATAGCTGAAATGGGCCAGCAGCCCGGCCTGGCTGGGGCGGTTGTAATAGGGCGCAACCATCAGCGCGGCATCGACGCCCAGCGCCTTTGCTTCCTGCATGTGCCACAGCGCGGTCTGGGTATCGTTGCTGCCGCAGCCGGCCATCACCGGAACCCGGCCCTTGGCCTGCTCGACAGTGATCGCGAACAGGCGGTGCTGCTCGTCATTGGACAGCGTCGGCGCCTCGCCCGTAGTGCCGCATGGCACCAGAGCGGAGGAACCCTGTTCGATCTGCCAGTCAATCAGGCGGCGGAAGGCGGCTTCATCGACAGAGCCGTCCTGAAAGGGGGTGACTAGAGCCGGAATCGAGCCGGAGAACATGGACTTTATCCCTGCATATGCGCCATACGGCCTGTTCAGCCTGCCATAAGGAGCCTTTGCGCAGAATGTCCAGCATGCTTCGCACCACGTTTGCTTCCGTCTTCGCAATTATGGCTTTCCATGCTGCCCCCGCGCTGGCCCAATCAGCCCATCCCGATGGGCAGGAATGGGACCATGCGCGCAGCGCGGTGCGGGCCTTGCCGCCGGGTGACATGCATCTGGCGGTGGAACGCTGGCGGCAGCTTGCGGCCAACGGCAACCTCCCCTTTGGCGACTATTCCATTTACCTTCTGACCTATCCCGGCCTGCCGGAAGAGGCGAAGCTGCGCGGCTTTGCGGAAAAGGCGCTGGAGCGTGAGAGCGTGCCAGCCCAGCAGGTCGCGGCCTTCTTTGACCGCTACCCCCCGCTCAGCAATATCGGTCGCGGCCAATATGCCGTGGCGCTTTATGCGCTGGGCCGCCCCGAAGCGGCTCGCGTCGCGCTGGAGGCATGGCGCGGCGGGGTGCTGAGCGATGCGGCAGAGGCGCTGCTCTTCGCCCGGCTTGGCCCGACGCTTACCCCGGACGATCACGACACCCGGATGGATGCCCTGCTCTGGGCCAATGGCGGGGCGCAGGCGGAGCGGCAGTTGCTCTACACCTCCCCTGCCCGGCGCATGGCATTTGCCGCGCGGCTGGGGCTGACCAAGGGGATCGACCCGGCCAGCACCGGCATCCAGATTGACCCGCAAACCCTGGGCGATCCGGGCTATCTCTACAACCGCAGCCGCCAATTGCGCAGCGCCGGGCAAAGCGCCACGGCGGCCAGCCTGCTGACCAGCCGCCCGCGCTTTGCCGTGCCGCCGCGCGATCCGCGCAAGTGGATCGCCGAACTGCTGGCCGTGGCCCGCAATGTCGATGGCGGCTCGGCCGCGCGGATCGCAGCATCGATCGACGATACCTTTGCGCCGGGAACCGACGTTTCGGCACAAGGCTTTGCCCTGCGCGACGATTACACTTCGCTGATGTGGCTGGGCGGCACCAAGGCGCTGTGGGCCTTGGCTGACGGCAATCGCGCGGCGCCGCTGTTCTGGCGCTATGGCGCGGCGGCGCGCACCCCGCAGACCCGCACGAAAGGCTTTTACTGGGCCGGACGCGCTGCCGCTCAGGCAGACAACAAGACAGAGGCGCAGCGCTATTTCGAAATGGCCGCGCAGTATCCCGACCAGTACTATGGCCTGCTGGCGCTGGAACGGCTGGGCCGCCCGGTCCCAGCACTCAATTCCGCCCCTACAGCCGTGCCGACCGCAACCGAGCGGCAGGCCTTCCTCAGCCGTCCGCTGACCAAGGCCGTGCGCGAAGTGGCGCGGGAAAGCGACTGGCCGACCGCCGTTCGCTTCTTTAAGGAAATTGCCGAACAGGCCGAGAGCGAGGCCGAACACGTTCTGGTCGCCGACCTTGCCCGCGAACTGGGCCGCCGCGATCTTGGCGTGATCCTTGGTCAGGCCGCGCACGTCGATGGTCACGGCGTTTTCCGTCAAACCAGCTTTCCGCTGATCCCGATCCCGCAGGGCGCGAACTGGACTTTCGTTCACGCCGTCACCCGGCAGGAAAGCCAGTTTGCGATGAACGCGATCAGTCACGCCGGGGCGCGCGGGCTGATGCAGCTGATGCCCGGCACCGCGCGCGAGCAGGCAGGCAAGATGGGTTATGACTATGACCCCAGCGCCCTTACCCGCGATGCCGGTTACAACATGCTGCTGGGCGATGGTTATTTCCGCCGCATGCTGGATTATTACGGCGGTTCCTATCCGCTGGCCGTTGCCGCCTACAATGCCGGTCCGGGCAACGTGAACAAGTGGCTGCGCGCGAATGGCGATCCGCGCACCGGGGCGATGGACTGGGTCGAATGGGTGGAAAAGATCCCGATTACCGAAACCCGCAACTATGTGCAGCGGGTGCTGGAAAACGCGGTGGTCTATGAAGCGATGTACCCCGCCCGGGCGATGAACAAGGGGCCCAATCCGCTCAGCTTCTTCCTCGGCAAAGGCTATCCGGGCTGATTCCCTTTCCCCCTTCCGCTTGCCGGCGGGGGGAACAGAGGATAGCTGGCTGCGTATCATGACTATCGTCAAGGAAGGCCCCCCGATCACTCCCGCCGGCATGGCCGCGCTGCGTGCGCGCTATGACCATCTGCTCGGGACCGAGCGGCCCGCGATTGTCGAGATCGTCTCGTGGGCTGCTGGCAATGGTGATCGCAGCGAGAATGGCGACTACCTCTATGGCCGCAAGCGGATGCGCGAGATTGACCGTGAACTGGCCCACCTCGCCCGGCGGATGAAGGCCTGCCGCGTGGTCGATCCGTCAGCCCAGCAGGATCGCAGCCGCGCCTGGTTTGGCGCGACCGTGACCATCGCGGACGAGGACGACAACCACCGTACCGTCACTCTGGTCGGCGATGACGAACAGGACGCATCAACTGGGCAGATCGGCTGGAGCGCACCGATGGCGCGTGCCCTGCGCGGCGCAGCGCTGGGCGACTTGCGCAGGGTCCGCTTGCCCGGCGGCGAAAAGGAATGGGAAGTGATCGAAATCACTTACCCGGAACAGCGCTGAACATGGCTGAAGTGATCAACCTGCGCATGGTCCGCAAGACCAAGGCACGCTGTGAAGCGGCGCGACAGGCCGAACAGAACCGCGCCCTGCATGGCCGGACCAAGGCAGAGAAGGAACGCCAGCAGATGGATGCCGAACGCGCGGCGCGGCTGCTGGACGCGGCAAAGCGAGAGCGGGACGACTGATGCGGACGACTTACGACAGTGCCACGGTGCGGCTTTACCACCTCGACGATGCGACCGAAGGCGGCGCGGCCACGACCCTGTGCTATGCGCCGCTGACCGAGGCGCTGCGGCTGGCCGCCGAGCAGCCCCAGGACGTGCAGGCCGCCCTGTTCATCGCGACGGACAATGACGTGGTTGCCTATCTCGACCTGATCGGGGAATAGCCGGCCATGCTGCGCCGCCTGCTGGTCCTGACCGCGCTGATCGCCACCCCGGTCGCGGCGCGGGATGCCTTGGGCATTTTTGGCCAGTGGGCCGCCTTCCGCGATGCCCAGGCGCCGCGCTGCTATGCGATTGCCATGGCTTCGCCTTCGACCATCAGGCGCGAGTTCCAGCCTTTCGCCACGGTCGCCTGGTGGCCGCGCCAGCAAGTGCGCGGGCAAGTTCACTTTCGCCTCTCACGCCAGATCAAGGCAGGCGCGCCCCTCTCCCTTTCCATCGGCGGACAGCGCATTGCTCTGGTCGGCGGCGGAGCCGAGGCCTGGGCGGCAGACAAGCGCGGCGATGCGGCGATCATGGCCGCCATGCGCTCGGCTAGGGAAATGACCGTCTATGCCCGCGATGCCGCTGGTCGGGGCTTTAGCAACACCTACACGCTGGAAGGCGCAGCAACCGCCATGGACTCGGCTGCGCTGGGCTGCGCGCAGTTGCGGTAGCTTTTTCAGCCCTTCCGCACTATATCGCGCCGCCTATGGCCGATACTGCACTCATGTCGATCCCGGGACAGATTGATCCCGTTCCCGCCCCGCGCGACATTACCCCGCGTGAGGATGGCCGCGTTGACCTGATCGGCCTGCCCAAAAAGCGGATTGCCGAACTGTTCGAAGCCGCCGGTCTTGATGCCAAGGCGGCCAAGCTGCGTGCCAAGCAGGTGTTCCACTGGCTCTATCACCGCGGCGTGACCGATTTCGAAGCGATGACCGACATTGCCAAGACCATGCGCCCGTGGCTGGCCGAACGCTTCGTGATTGGCCGCCCGGAAATCGTGCTGGCACAGCATTCCAGCGACGGCACTCGCAAGTGGCTGCTCAAGACATCGGATGGCCATGAATTTGAAACGGTCTTCATCCCCGATGCAGACCGCGGCACCCTGTGCGTGTCCAGCCAGGTCGGCTGCACGCTGAACTGCCGGTTCTGCCACACCGGCACCATGCGGCTGGTCCGCAACCTTACCCCCGGCGAAATCGTCGGGCAGGTCATGCTGGCACGCGATGCACTGGGCGAATGGCCGAAGGGTTCGATGGCCGGGCTGGACGAGGATGAGGACGAAGGCGGTTACTCGTCAGACGGACGCCTGCTGACCAACATCGTGATGATGGGCATGGGTGAGCCGCTCTACAATTTCGACAATGTCCGCGATGCGTTGAAGCTGGTGATGGACGGTGACGGTCTGGCCCTGTCCAAGCGCCGCATCACGCTATCGACCAGCGGCGTTGTCCCGATGATGGCCAAGTGCGGCGAAGAGATCGGCGTGAACCTCGCCGTCTCGCTTCACGCTGTCTCCAAGGAGATCCGCGACGAGATCGTGCCGATCAACCGCAAGTATGGGCTGGAAGAACTGCTGCAGGCCTGTGCCGACTATCCCGGCGCTTCCAATGCCCGCCGCATCACCTTTGAATACGTGATGCTGAAGGACAAGAACGACAGCGACGAGGACGCGCGCGAACTGGTTCGCCTGATCAAGCAGTACAAGCTGCCGGCAAAGGTCAACCTGATCCCGTTCAACCCGTGGCCCGGTGCGATCTACGAATGTTCGACCCCGGAACGCGTCCGCCGCTTTTCCGAGATCGTGTTCGAAGCCGGGATCAGTGCCCCGGTTCGCACCCCGCGCGGGCGCGACATCGATGCGGCCTGCGGTCAGCTGAAAACCGCCGCCACGAAGATGAGCCGCGCCGAGCTCGACCGACTGGCCGAGGAAAAGCAGGCCGCGCTCGGTTAAACCGGCCCTGGCAACAGCTTGCCGCGCGGCAGGCACGGTTCGGCAGTACCGGAAATCTGCCGTTCATTTGCCGCGCTTCATTTTGCTTCTGACAAGAACAACAGGAGCAAAATCCATGAACAAGGCCCTTACTGCGTCGATTCTGGCCGTCACGATATTTGGCGCGGCTGCGCCCACGCTGGCCCATTCGTCGCGCTGGACACCGGCTAACGGCTGGCGCGCCAAAGACGGCGACATTCGCTATCGGCGCACGGACAATGGCATCCGTTACTGGAAGGGCGATGACGGGCGTTACTACTGCCGCCGCGGTGATGGCACGGTTGGCCTGCTGGCCGGCGCTGCTGTCGGCGCCCTGCTGGGCCGCGCGATCGATACGCGCGGCGAACGCGCCACCGGCACGATCCTTGGTGCGGCTGCCGGGGCTTTCATCGGCAATGAACTGGCCAAGGGCCCGACCCGCTGCCGCTGATCATTCCCTTCGGGGCTGTTGACCTGACGGACCATCCTTCGCAAAGCTGCCAAGGATGGTCCGACCTGCAGTTTTGATAACCGGCGCGGCAAAGCGCATTGGTGCAGTCCTTGCCCGCCACTTCGCGGCCGAAGGCTGGCACGTGGTAATCCACGCCGGCCACTCTGCCGCCCTCGCCCACGAATTTGCCGCTACTCTGCCCAGCGCTGAAGTGGTCGAAGCCGATCTGATCGACCGCGAAGCCGCGCTGGCCATGATCGACGATGTGGCGCAGCGCCTGCCTGACTGGCGCGTCCTGGTAAACAGCGCCGCCGTGTTCAAGCCTGACACGGCAGAGGCAATCCAGCCTGAAATCTTTGCCGAGGCGATTCGGGTCAATGCCGAAACCCCGACCGCCATGGCCCAGGCTTTTCTGGCCAAGGCCCGGTCAAACGGCGGCAAGCGGGTGATCCAGTTCCTCGATCAGAAGCTGCTCAACACCAATCCCGATTTCTTCAGCTACACCATGGCCAAGCATGCTTTTGCCAGCACGGTAAAGATGCTTGCCATGGCGCAGGCCGATCCGGCCACGCGGATCTATGGCCTTGCCCCGGGTGCCATGCTGCCCAGCTTTGATCAGGTCGAGGAAGAGCACGAAGTGTCAGGCCGGATGAACCTGCTCCAGCGCCTGACCGATCCGGCGGAACTGGCTCAGGCCGCCCTGTTCATGGCCAGGGGCTGGCTGCAAAGCGGCGAGACGATCTACGTCGATTCAGGCCAGCACCTGCTGCGCCAGCCGCGCGATGTGCTGTACCTGGCGAGAGAATAGAACTCGTCATTGCGAGGAACGCAGCAAGAAATAGGGTCGACGTCATCCCCGCGAAGGCGGGGATCGCCCGCCGGCAAAGCGCAAGGCCTCATGCGGTCCCCGGTCAAGCCGGAGACGGCGATTTGCATAAACCGCCTCTGGATTGCTTCGCTTCGCTCGCAATGACGAAACTCATCCTTGCTTGCCAAGCCAACCGCTTGCCGCTACCCGCGCCGCGTCATCTGGGGAGTAGCCAGCCGCACCCTGCGGCCCCGCAGCGTCAACATACTTGGCCGAGAGGTCATGGCGCGCGGAGGACGGAACACCACCGTCCGGCGAGACCAATGGCATTGCCCCTTCACCTAGCCGGGTGGAAGGCGTGATGCTGTTGTCTTGCCTGCACCCGGCCTGGAGTTCGTTTCATGGAAGCCTTCCTTTCCTCCACGGCAGTCGTGGCGCTGGCCGAAATCGGCGACAAGACCATGCTGCTGGCGATTGTCCTAGCCGCGCGGCTGCGCGCGCCATGGGCGATTCTGGCCGGTATCTTCGTCGCGACGATTGCCAACCATGCCCTCGCCGCGCTGGTCGGCAGTCAGGTTGCGGGCCTGTTGCAGGCCGACTGGTTCCGCATCGCGGTTGCCGTGGGCTTTATCGCCATGGCCGCCTGGACTCTCGTTCCCGACAAGCTGGATGATGACGAGGACACTGTCCGCACCGCTGGCGGCGCTTTCCTGACGACCCTGGTCAGCTTCTTCATCGTCGAGATGGGCGACAAGACCCAGGTCGCGACGATTGCCCTTGCCGCGCATTACAATGCCGTCATCGCCGTGGCCGCAGGAACTACGCTGGGCATGATGCTGGCCAATGGTCCGGCAGTATTTCTGGGCGAAGCCATTGAAAAGCGGGTATCGATGAAGCTGACCCGCGCTTTGGCGGCATTGCTGTTCCTGGTTCTGGGACTTTGGCAGCTCGCCGAAATATTCGGTTGGACTAGCTAATTGGGGACTTATCGCCTTAACTCAGGAAGCCACAAGGGCTTGTAGTTCTCGCGATTTG
>CAZLPK010000001.1:0-89205 GCA_964561375.1 uncultured Novosphingobium sp. | reverse complement strand
CTGACCACGCGCAGAGAATCAGAAAGCGACTGCAAATGCAACTGTAGTACTAGGGCGCGCCCCGCACCCCCTCACCCCTGCGAAGTTGACACAGTGGACTCATCGTCCACTTTGCCCGGCTGCCCGAAACCCGCACAAAACCGCGCTTCCCGCCGCCCAAAGGCGCACTGGCGCGCACCGGCAGAATAAAAAACCAGCGCACCACAGCCAGCGCCAGCACCCAACAATTGGAAAGAGCCGCCCCGAAGATAGCAGGCGCGGCCAGCGTAGGAAAACCGGCGCGCCCATATCCCCACCCCGCTCACCCTGAGCCTGTCGCAGGGTGTGCGCCACGCACCCACATGCTTCGACAGGCTCAGCATGAGCGGTTGGGGGGGACGACGGTATCAGTCCAGCGGCAGGTCGATCTCGCCCATGATCCGGTCTGTCTCTTCCAGAATGCGGATGATTTTCTGGTAATGCCGGATATCGTCAAAGCCCAGCACCCGCCCGCGCCGGTCCTTCAGCCACTTTTGCGCGGGCTGATAGCCGCCGATGTGGAAGTTCCACGCAAGTTCGGACACGCCTGCGAAATACTGGTCGGGGTTGATGAAGACCCGGCCCACGCGCTCGCCCGCATCGGCATCGGGTTCAAACCGAGGATAGCCCGCCGCGACCGCGCCATCGCCCTCTCCATCAAAGCGGTAGAGCGCCGGGCCGATGGCGCCATCTTCCATCAGGTGCAGGCGGCGCAGCGTCTCGCCCTGCGCGCTGATCCGGTTGAAAGTCTCCGGATCACGCGGAAACGGCACGCGGGGGAAATCGATTTTCAGGAATTCGGCATAGGTCTGGCGATAGGCCGGAGAATGCAGCACGCCATAGATATAGTCGAAGACCTTGACCTCGTCCGGCCGCGCCGCGCCCGTCGCGCGGCGAAAGGCATCGCTGCCATCGGGCGCGACCAGTGGCCCGTCCAGCCCCGCCGCCGTGCGAATTTGCGCATAGAGCTTTGGCTCGAAATTGACGCGGATGGATTGGTCGAGGGTGCCTTCTTCGGGGTAGAGGTAGAGGGGGCAAAAATACCCGCGTTCCTTTGATCGATTGGACACGAAGCTATCATCTCCGATCCTGTCTGCGATCAAGAGGTTGGCCCATGTACTCCCTACGCCCTGCCGACATGTAACCAAAGCAATGTTCAATTTGCTCCGCAGGTGCCTCATGAAATCAAAGCGGCCCCAGTCCACCATATCCGGGCGATACAAGATATTGCGGGTATCGAAAGGGCGATAAGCAACTTGCTCGATGTCTGAGCGTCAATCAGTTTTTGCAGAGATTTTCTTGCTTCAGCCAACCTCCATCCTCTTGAGTCCCCAGGGAGGTACTTTCCAGAATTTTTTCGAGGGAAAAATTCAGATCGAATTTCAGAATCACTTCTTTGAAAATCACAAAACCTTTCAATACGGTCTTGCAATCCGGTCTTGGTGAAATCCACGACCAAACCGTCCTTCAACAACAATCCCGGTCACCGAAGCTGGCATCAAGTCTGCTATCGAAAAACTACTTAAATAGCTTACCGCTAGAGCTTGGTTACGGGGTACGAAGGGGTAATCAGGCGCGTTTTGTGATAGGATTGCACTAATCGATTGCGAGATCGTGCCTGCCCAAAGAGCTTGATTTTTAGACTCACGATCACCCCACAGTTCACCATGCCGCCTCGGCCAGTGGCTTGGGTTCCTTGCCATCGTGGCGATGCTTCACGGCAATGATGATCGCCACGCCCTGCATGATGTCGAACACGTTCTTGTCCGGCGAACCGTCCGGGCAGACTTCCTTTTTCTTGGCATTGCCGTGCAGGTCCAGCACGTAGATCCGGTCAAAAGTGCGCATCAGGTGCCAGCGCATCCCCCGGAAGGTGGGATTGTCCAGATAACCGTGGTTGGTGATGAAGCCCAGCACGCCCTCCCCGGTCTTCTCGATCATGTGTTCAGCAAAGCGGATGAACTTTACATAGTCGTCCTGTAGCCAGTGTTTGCGTTCGCCAAAGTGGGCGCCATCGACATATTTGTAATCTTCAATCAGCCCACTGATCCACGGATCATTGTTCTGGCTAATCCCCGAATAGGGCGGATTGCCGATCACGCACATGATCGGTTTGTCGCGCTTGATCGTGTTCGCGCCCTTTGCCTCCTCGCTGATCCAGCGGGCGAAGGGCAGGGTCTGTTCAACCCGCTCCCCTTCCTCAAGGCTGTTGGTCAGATAGACCGACAGGCGCGGCGGTGCATTGCCGGGTTTATAGCCAAGTTCAGTCAGCATCATGTCCAGCTTCATGTGGCACATGGCATAGCTGGCCATCAGCAGTTCGAACCCGTGGATGCTCGGGATCAGGTCTTGTTCGACATAGCCGGACCATTGCCCCGGCGCGATGCCCTTTACCCGGCCAGCAACCAGCTTGATCACTTCGGCCAGAAAGGTGCCGGTGCCGGTGGCCGGGTCCAGAATCTGGACGCGGTGAACGTCTTTCTTGATCGTGATGGCCTTGCTGGTCTTGGGATCGTTTTGCCCGGTATCCCAATCGATGCTGATCTTGCTGGTATCGGCCAGCCCGTCGGCCAGTCCGAATTCGGTTTGCAGCACATCGTCCACCGCGCGGACGATGAAGTTCACCACCGGTTCGGGCGTGTACCACACCCCGCGCGCCTTGCGCTTGGCCGGGTTGTATTCGGCCAGGAAGGTCTCGTAAAAATGCAGGAACGGATCGTTGCGCGCGGTGAACTTGCCGAAATCGCGCAGCAGGTGGGCAAGGTCAGTCGCCAGGAAAATCTGGCACAGTTCGTCAATCCGGGCGCGCAGGCGATCATCCAGATTTGGCCCGGCGATATAGACAAACAGGCTGCGCAGAAACGGATTGCTGCGCGGCAGCAGGTCCAGCGCTTCGGCGCGGGTGAAGGAATCGAGGCTGGTATCGTGCAGCCGCGCCGCAAACAGGCCATAGGCCAGCGTTTCGGCATAGATATCGGCGAAGTCTTCAACGCTGATATCGCGGATCAGGCTGGCCTTGAACCCTTCGAACTGGTCGGTCAGCTCGGTCGGCTGGCCGCTGGCAATATCAGCCAGCAGCGCGCGGGCCATGATGTCCTTGATCAGGACCGCCTTGCCCGCCATCATCCGCGCCAGTTGCCGCGCGCTGGTGATGCTGACCGGGGTCTGGCTGGCAAAATCCTTCAGGTGGGATGCCAGCGCATCGAACCGTTCGGGCCGGGGCGGCAGGCCGGGGGCAAAGTCGGCAATCGAAACGAAGCCAGCCTTTTCCCCGTCGCGCAGGAATTCGAAATCAACCCCGTTGGTGTAGATCAGGTTGGGAAGGCTGCGCTTGTACCGCTCTTTCTGTTCGCGCGAGTAATCGCCAGTCTTGAAACTGGTGATGTCCTTGTCGAGGTCTTTTGCCTCGCACCAGCCGATGGCCACACCGTCGCGGTTGAAGACGAAATCGGGCGCGCCGACATCGGTCAGGCGTTTGGGTTCGTTGATCACTTCCAGCACCGGATCGATGGACTGGAACAAGCGGGCCAGCGCGGGGCGGAAAGAATGTTCGGTCGTCTGGCCGGACTTGTGCAAAGTACGAATTTCGTCGAGATACTCGGCAAACAGCATTAAGCGACCCCTGTGCGGCATCAGGCAAACGCCCGCGCCGATTATTTAAGTCGCTGTATTTATTGAATTATTTATCCGGCGTGAAGTCGGTTTCTGTTGTGGCGGCACGTTCCGTCACGCGCGGACGAGCCAGGATCAGGGTTCCCCCGCCGCGCGACCTCCCCTAAAGGCGGGGCATGATCCGCGTTACCGACCTTGCCCTGCCGCTTGACCATGCTCCTGAAGAGCTGGAAGCGGCGCTGTGCCACAAGCTGGGCATTGACCCGGCCCGGCTGGACCGCTTCACCATTGCCCGGCGCGGCAACGATGCGCGCAAGAAGACCGCGATCAAGCTGATCTACGCGATCGACGCCGTGGTACAGGACGAGGCCGAAGTGCTGGCCCGCCATGCCGACGATCCCCACGTGAAGCCCACGCCGGACACCGCCTATCGCTTTCCGGTGATGGCGCCCGAAGGGTGGAACGGGCAGCGTCCGGTGGTGATCGGCGCGGGGCCATGCGGGCTGCTCGCCGCGCTGATCCTTGCCCAGATGGGCTTCAAACCCATCGTGATCGAACGCGGCAAGGCCGTGCGTGAGCGGACCAAGGACACCTGGGGCCTGTGGCGCCGTTCCGTGCTGGAGGCGGAAAGCAACGTCCAGTTTGGCGAAGGCGGGGCGGGAACCTTTTCCGACGGCAAGCTCTATTCCCGGATCAAGGACCCGCGCCACCTGTCGCGCAAGGTGCTGACCGAATTCGTCAAGGCGGGCGCACCGGACGACATCCTGACCGAGGCCCACCCGCATATCGGAACCTTCCGCCTCGTCACCATGGTCATGTCGATCCGCGAGACGATCGAAAGCCTGGGCGGCGAATACCGCTTTGGCACGCGGGTTGATGATTTCGAGATAAAGGACGGGGTGTTGCAGGGCCTGCACCTGTCCACCGGCGAATTCCTGCCCGCGCGGCACGTGGTCATGGCAGTCGGCCATTCGGCCCGCGATACCTTTGCCAAGCTGCATGAACGCGGGGTCTATGTCGAGGCCAAGCCCTTTGCCATCGGCGTGCGGATCGAACACCCGCAAAGCTGGATCGACAAGGCCCGCTATGGCCCCAACGCGGGCAACAAGGTGCTGGGCGCGGCCGCCTATAGCCTGGCGCACAAGGCAAGCAACGGCCGCTCGGTCTATTCGTTCTGCATGTGTCCGGGCGGGCGCGTAGTCGCCGCCACCAGCGAGGAAGGCCGCGTCGTCACCAACGGGATGAGCCAGTATTCCCGCGCCGAATTCAACGCCAACTCCGGCCTCGTCGTGGACATCAACCCGGAACGCGACTTTCCGGGCGGGCCGCTGGCCGGGGTGGAATTGCAGCGCAAGCTGGAAAGCCTGGCCTTCGTCGCGGGCGGATCGAACTATCAGGCGCCGGGGCAGAAGGTTGGCGATTTCCTGGCGGGCAAGACCAGCAGCGAATTCGGCGCGGTCATCCCCAGCTACAAGCCGGGGGTGAAGCTGACCGACCTGGCGGAATGCCTGCCCGATTTCGTGCTGGACGCGATCCGCGAGGCGCTGCCGGTGTTCGGGCGGCAGGTGCCGGGCTATGACCATCCCGACGTGGTGATGACCGGGGTCGAGACCCGCACTTCCAGCCCGGTCCGCATCCGCCGCGGCGCCGATTTCCAGAGCATCAACACCCGCGGCCTCTACCCCGCTGGCGAAGGCGCGGGCTATGCCGGCGGCATCCTCTCCGCCGCGGTGGACGGGATCAAGGTGGCCGAGGCGCTTGCCGCAGAGCTGGTGGCGGAGTGAGCCAATACGACGCTATCGTCCTGGGCGCAGGGGCGGCCGGGCTGTTCTGCGCGGCCACGGCGGGCCAGCGCGGCAAGCGGGTGCTGCTGCTGGACCACAATGATGAACCGGGGCGCAAGATCCTGATCTCGGGCGGGGGGCGGTGCAATTTCACCAATCTCCACACCGCGCCGGACCGTTATCTTTCGGCCAATCCCCATTTCGCGAAGTCCGCGCTGAGCCGCTATGGCCCGCGTGATTTTCTGGCGCTGGTCGAAGCATACGGCATCGCCTGGCACGAAAAGACGCTGGGCCAGCTGTTCTGCGATGGCTCGGCCCGGCAGATCGTGGCCATGCTGGTGGAGGAATGCGCCAAGGGCAGCGTCGATATCCGCTATGGCGTGGCGGCGGGCGAGGTGGAGCACCGCGACGGGCAGTTCCATCTGGCCGGAGCCAGCGCCCCTTCGCTGGTCATCGCCACGGGTGGTCCTTCGATCCCCAAGCTCGGCGCGACGGGCTATGCCTATGAACTGGCCCGCCGGTTTGGCCTGAAAGTGGTGCAGCCGCGCCCGGCCCTTGTTCCGCTGACGCTGGCCGGGGAAGACGTGCTGTTCCGCGAACTGTCCGGCGTGTCGGCCGAAGTCGTGGCCAAATGCGGCAAGGCCGCGTTCCGCGAGGCGGCCCTGTTCACCCATCGCGGCCTGTCTGGCCCGGCGATCCTGCAAGTCTCCTCCTACTGGCAGCGGGGCGAGGATGTGCGGATCGACTTTCTGCCGGAAAGCCCGCGCGGCTGGCTGCTGGAGGCCAAGCGCACCCAGCCCCGCGCCAGCCTGCGCCGCGTGCTGCCCCTGCCCGAACGGCTTTCCACCACCCTGACCGAGCGGCTGGAACTGACGGCCGAACTGGGCAACCTGCCCGACAGGGCCCTGCGCAGCGCGGAAGAGCGGCTGCTTGACTGGCACTTTCACCCCAACGGCAGCGAAGGCTATGCCAAGGCCGAAGTCACCGCAGGCGGGATCGACACGGCGGGCCTGTCCAGCCGGACCATGGAAGCCAGCAAGGTGCCGGGCCTCTACGCGATTGGCGAGGCGGTGGACGTGACCGGCTGGCTGGGCGGCTATAACTTCCAATGGGCCTGGGCCAGCGCCAAGGCGGCAGGCGAAGCCCTATAGGCTCAGCACTTCGCGGTTCTCACCCAGCCGCACTGTCAGGTCGGCACGGTCCGGCATTTCTTCCAGAATCCAGCGCGTCAGCCGCTCGTAATACTGGATGAAGCGCAGCACCTCCGCCGGGGTCATCACCGCCGCGCCGCCGCGCTGGCGTAGCTCCGCCTCCTGCTGTTCCCGCCAGCGCGCGACGACATCCCAACCGGGTGCGGCAAGCAGGACCAGCAGGTCCAGCCGCGCGAATAGCCGCTGATAGTCTCCCGCCAGTGCGGCATTGGCATGGGTCCGCCAGAGGGCCTGCGGGTCTTCCGCCTGCTCCAATGCATTCACCGGAACCGACACGTCCGCCTGAGGCCGCGCGCCCAGGCACCACCCTTCCAGCAGCAGCACCTGCGTGCCAGCCGGAGCGACGGGCCAGGTCTCACGCGGGGCGCGGTCGTCCACCGCCTTGTCAAAGCGCGGCAGGGGCGTCGCCTCTCCCCGCTCCAGCGCGGCGATGGTTTCAAGGCCCAGCGCCACGTCATGCGTCCCCGGCACGCCGCGCGTGGCAAACAGCGGATGGACTTCGCGCGCCATGCGCTGACGCTGGTCCCGCGTCTTGTAGAGATCGTCCAGCGATAGCGTGGCGACACTATATCCGCTTTGCCCCAGCCGGTGGGCCAGGTAGGCAGCCAGCGTCGACTTGCCCGAACCCTGCGCGCCGCAAATGCCAACGACCAGCGGCAGGCGGCGGCTGGAACGCAAGGCGCCCTCAATCCGTTTGCACAGTGCATCGCCAAGGCGCGGGTCGATCATCAGTGCAACCTAACAGCCATTCCTTTGTCGCAACAAGCAAAGGAATGATTGCGCTACCCCCGCCTGAAACATTAACGCACCCGGAAAAGGAGATAAATTCATGCGTGTCGGCACCGTTCGGGAGATCAAGAACCACGAATACCGGGTCGGTCTGACGCCCGAGAGCGTCCGCGAACTGGCTGCCCACGGGCACGAGGTCTGGGTCGAAAGTGGCGCAGGTCTGGGCATTGGTGCCAGCGACGCCGACTATGCGCAGGCCGGGGCGACGATCAAGGATAGCGCCGCCGACATTTTCGCCGGGTGCGAAATGGTGGTGAAGGTCAAGGAACCACAGGCCGAGGAACGCGGCCTGCTGCGCGAAGGGCAAGTGCTGTTCACCTATCTTCACCTCGCCCCCGATCCGCAGCAGACCGCCGATCTGGTGAAATCCGGCGTGACGGCGATTGCCTATGAAACGGTGACCGGTCCCGGCGGCGGCCTGCCCCTGCTGAAACCGATGAGCCAGGTTGCCGGGCGAATGTCGATCCACGCCGGGGCGACTGCACTGGAAAAGGCCCATGGCGGGCGCGGTGTTTTGCTGGGCGGCGTGCCGGGGGTACTGCCGGGCCGGGTGCTGATCATCGGCGGCGGCGTGGTTGGCTTTAACGCCGCGCAGATGGCCGTGGGGATGGGCGCAGATGTCACGATTGTCGACCGCGATGCCGACGTGCTGGAGCGACTGGACACCCATTTCCAGGGCCGCGCCAAGACCCGTTTTTCCAACCGCGCCAATATCGAGCAACTGATCAGCCAGGCCGATCTGGTGATCGGTGCCGTCCTGATCCCCGGAGCCGCTGCGCCGAAACTCGTCACCCGCGACATGCTGCAATCGATGCAGCCGGGGTCCGTACTGGTCGACGTGGCGATCGATCAGGGCGGATGCTTTGAAACCAGCCACGCCACCACCCATGCCGATCCAACCTATGTGCTGGATGGCGTGGTTCATTACTGCGTGGGCAATATGCCCGGCGCTGTGGCGCGGACCAGCACCTATGCGCTGAACAATGTGACCCTGCCCCACGCCTTGCGCATGGCCGACAAGGGGTGGAAAGCGGCGCTGCAATCTGATCCGCACCTTGCCCATGGGCTGAACGTCAGCGGCGGGAAGGTGACTTTCAAAGCCATCGCGCAGGAACTGGGATACGATTACACGCCCGTGGCAGAGGTGTTGGACTAGCGGAGGAACTGGGTCCCGGCCTGCGCCGGGATGACGCAGCTTTTCGCGCACCACCTCGGTTTTTGCGCACCACCTCTCGTCACCCCGGCGCAGGCCGGGGCCCAGAGCGGCAAAGGCACCCTACACCTCATCCCCGAAGGGCCGGAACGGCGCGGTTACTTCGTCGCGCACGCGGGACAGCCGCCCGCTGGCCCGGTCAATCATCGCCCAGGTGGTCTTGGCACTGACGATCACCTTGCCGTCTGGCCCACGAAAATCGACCCGGCGATCAAAGCGCGCACCGGTCGGCCCACTGGGGATGAAGGTTTCCGCCGTCACGCTTTCGCCGGGGCCGATATTGCCGCGATAGTCGATCTCGTGCCGGGTCACGACCCAGATGTAGGCTGCCTGATGTTCCGGCGCGGCCACGGCAGACCAGTGGGCCGTGGCGATCTGCTGGATCCAGTCGACCCAGACCGCATTGTTGACGTGGCCCAGTTCATCAATGTGCTCCGGCCCGGCGGTGAAGGTCATCGTGTAGCGATTGCTCATCCCTCCACACCCAGCTGCCACAGGATAAAGGCAAACTCTTCCGCCGTTTCCTTCAGGCTTTCGAACCGGCCGGATTTGCCGCCGTGGCCCGCGCCCATATTGGTCTTGAGCAGCAGTTCGTTGCCATCGGTCTTCACCTCGCGCAGCCGCGCAACCCATTTGGCTGGCTCCCAATAGGTCACGCGCGGATCGTTGAGGCCAGCGGTTACCAGCAGCGGCGGATAGGCCTGAGCCTTGACCTGATCATAGGGCGAATACGAGTGGATCAGTTCGAACGCAGCCTTGTCCTCAATCGGATTGCCCCATTCCGGCCACTCGCCAGGGGTGAGCGGCAGGTCAGGATCGAGCATGGTGTTCAGCACATCGACAAACGGCACATGGGCCACAGCCGCGCCCCACAGGTCCGGATCGGAATTGATCACCGCGCCCATCAGCTCGCCGCCTGCCGAACCGCCGGAAATGCTAACCCGTCCAGCCTGGGTATAGCCGCGGTCGATCAGGCCGCGCGCCACATCGACAAAGTCATGGAAGGTATTGGTCCGCCGTTCCAGCTTGCCCGCCTTGTACCAGGCGCGGCCCAGATCGTCGCCGCCGCGAATGTGGGCGATGGCATAGGCAAAGCCGCGATCGACCAGCGACAGGCGCGTCGTCGAAAAGCCGGGATCGATGGCAATGCCATAGGCGCCATAGCCATAGAGGTGCAGCGGCCCGCCCATGGCCCGGTCCTTGCGATAGACGATGCTGACCGGGATCAGCGTGCCATCGCGCGCCGTAATTTCCAGCCGCTCGGTGGTGTAGAGCGTGGGATCATAGCCCGACGGAATCTCCTGCACCTTCAGCGTCGTCAGCTGGCGGGTCGCTACGTCGTATTCCAGCACGCTGGAGGGGCTGACCATCGATTCATAGGACAGGCGCAGCGATGTTACCGCCCATTCGGGATTGTCGCCCACTCCGGCGGAATAGCTGGTTTCGGCAAATTCGATCGGCTCGATCCGCGCCGGATCGTCGTAATACCGCACCTCAATCCGGTCGAGCCCGCGCACCCGCCCCTCGATCACGTAGAAATCGCGGAACAGGTCAAAGCCGGTCAGGTAAAAGTCGTCGCTGCCCGCGATCAGCGTGGTCCACTCGCCCGGCTGGGCCAGCGGCGCCGTGGCAAGGCGGAAGTTCTCGTGGCTGTCGTTGGCGTGGATGAACAGCGTCTCGCCATGCAGGTCGACGTCATATTCCACCCCGTCCTGACGCGGCTTGACCAGCAGCGGCGTGGCCAGCGGATCGGCAGCGGGAACCAGCCGCACTTCGCTGGTTTCATGGTCGGAAGTGGAGATAATCAGCCACTGCTCATTGGCGGAAAGCGAGGAGCCGACGCGGAAGCCCTCGTCATCCTCGTGATACAGTTCAACATCGCTGTCGTTAGGCTGGCCCAGCCAGTGCAGCCGCGCATTGTCCGTACGCCATTGTTCGTTGGCGCGGGAATAGACAATGCCCCGGTCGCCCGCGACCCAGACCAGCGAGGAGAGGATTTCCGGGATCTCGTCCGGCAGGATCTCCCCCGTCTCAAGGTTCTTGAACCGCGCGGTGAACCGCTCTGAACCATTGTCATCGACTGACCAGGCCAGCAGCTTGCCGTTCATCGAGACCGAGATCGCGCCGAGCTGGAAATATTCCTTTCCCTCGGCCAGGGCCACTTCATCGAGGATCAGCTCGTCCGCGCCGCCTGCGACAGGTTTGCGCCACCACTTCTTGTATTCGGCCCCTTCCTCAAACTCGATCCAGTAGAGGTAGTCCCCGTCCTTCTGCGGCACCGACTTGTCGGCCTCCTTGATGCGGGCGCGCATTTCCTTGAACAGGGTGTCGATCCGGCCCTGCTGCGCGGCCATGCGGGTTTCGAACCACGCATTCTCTGCATTCAGGTGCGCCAGCACTTGCGCGTCGTCGACGTCGGGATATTCGGGATCGCGCAGCCAGGCGTAATCGTCGGTCACGGTAATGCCGTGATGGGTAAAGCTGTGCGGTTTCTTCTGGGCGATGGGAGGAGTGGTAAGAGCCATGGCCCCCGTCTATGGTGGCGGCATTGTCCCCGCAAGCAGGACTCGCGAAACCACATGCTGATGAACACACACGAAGCGCGGCTCGACGCGCTGCGCAAGGAATTGAAGACCCGCGCCCTCGACGGGTTCGTTATCCCGATCTCGGACGAGCACATGAGCGAATATGTCGGCGCCTATGCCCAGCGGCTGGCCTGGCTGACCGGCTTTGGCGGCTCTGCCGGAACTGCCGCCGTGCTGGCCGACAAGGCTGCGATCTTTGTTGACGGGCGCTATACCCTGCAAGTGCGCGAGCAGGTTGATGGCCGCCTGTATGAATACCAGTCGGTCCCGGCGACCAGCGTGGCCGCATGGCTGGCCGAAAACGCCGCCCCCGGCGCGCGCATCGGGTTTGACCCGTGGCTGCATGGCAAGCCCTGGGCCGACGCCACGGCCAAGGCACTGGCCCCGCGCGGCGCCACGCTGGAGCCGGTCGACGGCAACCCGATCGACGCGATCTGGGCCGACCAGCCCGCCCCTTCGCCTGCCCCGGCCCTGGTTCATGACCACGCCTATTCCGGCAAGTCGAGCGAGGCCAAGCGCAGCGAAGTGGCCGAATGGCTAGCCGCCAAGGGCCTCGACGCGGCGGTTGTTTCTGCGCTTGATGGCGTGGCCTGGCTGCTGAACATTCGCGGTAGCGATGTAGAGCGCACGCCCGTCGCCCTGTCTTTCGTGCTGGCCCATGCCGATGGCACGGCGCAGCTGTTCATCGAACCGGAAAAGGTCACGGCGGAACTGCGCGCGCATCTGGGCAACGCCGTCACGATCCTGCCGCGTCAGGACTTTGTCGCGCAGCTTCAGGCACTGGCGGGCAAGAAGGTTGCGGTCGATCCCGAACGCGCGGTTCAGGCCGTGTTCGGTGTGCTGGCTGCTGCCGGGGCAGAAGTGCTGGAAACCACCGATCCCACCGTTCTGGCCAAGGCGATGAAGAACCCGGTGGAACAAGCCGGACAGCGCGCCGCCCAGGCCCGCGACGGAGCAGCGATTGCCCGCTTCCTCCACTGGCTGAGCGTCGAAGCACCCAAGGGCGGCGAGACGGAGCTTTCCGCCGCGGCCAAGCTGCAGGCCCTGCGCGAGGAATCGGACCTGCTGCGCGACCTGTCGTTCGATACGATCTCTGCCGCCGGTCCCCACGCGGCCAGCCCGCATTACCGGGTGGACGAGGAATCGAACCTGACCATTGCCCCCAATTCGATCTATCTGGTCGATTCCGGCGGGCAGTACCTTGATGGCACAACCGACATCACCCGCACCGTCTGGATCGGTCCGGGCGAGCCGACCGCAGAGCACAAGGACCGCTTTACCCGCGTGCTCAAGGGCCACATCGCGCTCTCGCTTGCCGTATTTCCCCGGGGCACGGTCGGCAGCCAGCTCGATACGCTGGCGCGCTATGCGCTGTGGCAAGCCGGGCTGGACTATGCCCACGGCACCGGCCACGGCGTCGGCAGCTTCCTGTCGGTCCATGAAGGGCCGCAGCGCATTGCCAAGGCTGCGGGCGGGCAGGCCGGGACGGGCCAGGAACTGCTGGCCGGCATGATCCTGTCCAACGAACCGGGTTATTACAAGGCGGGCGAATACGGCATCCGGATCGAGAATCTGGTGCTGGTCGAACCGCGCGAGATTGCCGGGGCGGACGGCGAATACTTCGGCTTCGAAAACCTGACCTGGGCACCGATTGACCGCACGCTGGTCGATCCCGGCCTGCTCACCCGCGAGGAACTGCGCTGGTGGGACGACTATCACGCCCGGGTCGAGGCAATCCTTGCCCCGCAACTGCAAGGCGAGGCACTGGTCTGGCTGAAACAGGCCTGCCAGCCGCTGGAACGGAAATAGGCCAAGGGCCTTGGTAACTTGCACGGGGATGAACAGCCGTCCCGCCCCGTGACAAATTGCGACACTTTCGCTTTGCCCCGGCATAAATACGCGACATGCCGGGGCTAAAAGGATTACATGAAGCCACAGGGCCGGGTCTTTCCCCCCACCCCTCTCTGGTCCTGTGGTTTCTCCCTGTTTTCTGCGACAAGGAGTTCGCGTGATGAAAAAGACGATTATCGGTCTGGCCCTGCTGACCACCGCCGTTGCCGGTGCGGCGATTGCCCAGGCCCCTGCCAAGGGCGCCGACCCGATGGGCGACAAGACCGTGACCAAGGCCGAAGCACAGGCCAAGGCCGCCGAAATGTTCGCCAAGATGGACACGAACAAGGACGGAAAGCTCGATCAGGCTGACCGCACCGCGCATCATGCCCAGATGTTCGACCGGATGGATGCGAACAAGGACGGCAATGTCAGCCGCGACGAATTTACCGCCGCGCATCAGCGCATGGGCAGTGAAGCCAAGGCACCCGGCGAACACCGCATGGGAAAGCGTGGCGGACACATGGGCGGCGGCAAGATGATGCGCATGGCCGATGCCAACAAGGACGGCGTGGTCACGCGCGATGAAATGACCGCAGCCCATGCCCGCATGTTTGACGCGGCAGACACCAACAAGGACGGCAAGCTGACCCCGGAAGAGCGCAAGGCGCACCACGCCCAGATGCGCGAACGTATGGGCCAGAACGGCCAAAAGCGTGGCGGCGAACATGCTGGCCACGCGGGCCATACCCCGTCAAAGTAACCGGAACAGGCAGCGCGACCATCCATGGACCAGAGCGAAGCAACCCGCCTGCTCCTCGTCGATGACGAAGCTGCCCTGCGCGAACCCCTGGCGGACTATCTGGTCCGGCAGGGGTTTGTCGTCGATCAGGCCGCCAGTGCCGCCGAAGCGCGCACCCGCTTGCGCGATGCGCCGCCGGACCTGGTCCTGCTCGACATCATGATGCCGGGGGAAGACGGGCTGTCGCTGTGCCGCCATCTGGCCGCCACTCAGGCCATCCCCACCATCCTGCTTACCGCGCGCGGCGAGGCGACCGACCGCATCGTCGGGCTGGAAATCGGCGCCGACGATTACGTGACCAAGCCGTTCGAACCGCGCGAACTGGTCGCCCGAATCCGCTCGGTCCTGCGCCGCGCCAGCAAGGGCGCGACCGTAAAGGCCGATGAGGAACAGGACTTCCTGTTCGATGGCTGGCGGCTCGACCCGCTCAAGCGCAAGCTGACCGATCCGGAAGGCGCGGTCGTCGCCATTTCCTCGGTCGAATTTCGCCTGCTCATGGCATTCCTTGAACACCCGCGTCAGGTGCTCGACCGGGATCGCCTGCTCGATATGGTCCAGGGCCGCGAAGCCCACCTGTTCGACCGCGCGGTCGATAACCAGATCAGCCGTCTGCGCCGCAAGATCGAGGCCGACAGCCGCAATCCCACCCTGATCCAGACCGTCTGGGGCGGCGGTTACATGCTCGCCGCCGATGTCCGGCGCGAAGCATCGCGGGGCGAATGATGGGCCGTTTGCAGGCCCGTTTACGGGGGCTTTTATGGCCGCGCAGCCTGCAGGGGCAATTGCTGCTGGCCATTGCGCTGGCCCTGCTGCTGGCCCAGGTCATCAGTGCCGCCCTGCTCTACCGCGCCGAGTCTGACCGGCGCGAAGCTGCGCTGGTTCACACCGCCGCGCTGCGCCTGTTCGGTGCGGCGCGCGAAGAAGGGCTGATCGGCGGCCGCTTCCGCCATGATGGCCAGCGTGTCGATGCCGCGACAGAACGGCGCTTGCGCGTGCAAAGCAGCGCCGAAATGCCTGCCCTGACTGCTGATCCGCGCTATGACCGGGCCGGCGGGGAATTGCGCGAGATCATGCAGGAACAGGGCCTTGTCGTGGGCAAGGTGATCGTTTCCGCCCGCCCGCTGTCCGACGATCCCAAGCTGATGCAGCGCCTGGAACGCCGCGCCAGAAAGCTGGGCCTCGATCCCGAACCGCCGCACCACCTGATGGTTGCCGCGATTGAACTGCCCGAGGCGCGCAAGTGGCTGACCGTGCGGGTGCCGGTCCCGCAAGGCGAACCGGCCATGCTGGGCACGCTCATCGCGCAGACTCTGCTGCTCTATGCGCTGATGGTCGGGGCCATTGCCCTGATCGTGCGCCGCATCACCAAGCCGCTGGCCGCGCTGACCACCCGGCTGGAAACCTTTGCCGCCAACCGCGACACCGATGGCCAGCTGGAACCGGAAGGCCCGGACGACGTGCGCCGCCTGATCGTTGCCCACAATGCAATGGAACAGCGGATCGCCGCCCTGCTGGACGAAAAGGACGTGATGCTGGGCGCGATCGGTCACGATCTGAAAACGCCGCTGGCTGCCCTGCGCGTCCGCATCGAAAGCGTCGAGGACGAAACCGAGCGCGCCCGCATGGCAGCGACGATCGAGGACATCACCCGCAGCCTTGACGACATCCTCTCCCTTGCCCGCGTCGGGCGGCCGAGCGACCCGCTGGAGCCGACCGAGCTGAACGCGCTGGTCGAGCAGGTGGCCGAAGAATTCGAGGACATGGGCGAGCCGGTCAGCTTCACGCCCACAGGCCGCGTGGTCCTGCCCCTGCGGGCCACCTGGGCGCGGCGCGCGGTGCGCAATCTGGTGGTCAACGCCCTGCGCTATGGGAAGACGGCCCGCATTGCCGTAGAGCGCCAGGGCAATGAAGTGCTGATCCGGATCGAGGATGACGGCCCCGGCATTGCCCCCGATCAGATCGAGGCCATGATGCAGCCCTTCACCCGCGGCGAACCGTCCCGCAACAGCACGACCGGCGGGGCCGGCCTTGGCCTGACCCTGGCCCGAGCCATTGCCGAACAGCACGGCGGGCATCTGGCCCTGACCAACCGGCTGGATGTGACCGGCGCCGTTGCGGGGCTGACCGCAACGCTGACCCTGCCGCTGGCCTGACCTTAGCGCAGCAAGGCGCCCAGCAGGCCCCGCGCAAACCGGCCCAGCAATTGCCCGCCCAGCGCCGTGCCGATGGTCCCTGCCGCCGCACTGGCCGCCGAGGCAACCGGCGAACCGCTTGAGCGCCGCCCGGTCATCTGCCGCGCCACCATGGTTCCGGCAGAGGCCGCCGCAGCGCCGATGGCCGCCTTTCCGGCGCGCTCCCACAGGCTGGTCGTCGCACGCGGGCGGGCGCGCTGTGCTTCCTCGCCCTGCTGGGCCACCATCTGCGCCGCATCGGCTGCGTCCTGCGCCTTTTGCGCCAGAACTTCGGCAGCGCTTTCGCGGTTTACCAGCGTGTCGTACTTGCCATCAAACGGGCTGATCGATTGCAGGATCGCACGCTCCTTGGCCGTGATCGGGCCAAGCCTCGAATGCGGCGGCGCAACCAGCGTGCGCTGCACCACGGTCGGCGCACCGTCATCGTCCAGAGTCGAAACCAGCGCCTCGCCCACTTTCAGTTCGGTAATCGCGGTTGCCACGTCCAGCGCCGGATTGATGCGGAAGGTTTCCGCCGCCGCCCGGATCGCCTTCTGGTCGCGCGGGGTAAAGGCGCGCAGGGCGTGCTGCACCCGGTTGCCCAGCTGGCCCGCGATCTTTTCCGGAATGTCGATCGGGTTCTGGCTGACGAAATAGACGCCCACACCCTTTGAGCGGATCAGCCGCACCACCTGCTCGACCTTGTCCAGCAAGGCATCGGGTGCATCGTCAAACAGCAGGTGGGCTTCATCGAAGAAGAAGACCAGCACCGGCTTTTCCGGATCGCCCACTTCGGGCAGGGCTTCGAACAGTTCGCTCAGCAGCCAGAGCAGGAACGTGGCGTAAAGCTTGGGGCTCTGCATCAGCTTTTCAGCCGCCAGCACGTTGACCACGCCCCGGCCAGTTTCATCGGTGCGGATGAAATCGTTAATCTCGAACGCCGGCTCGCCAAAGAACCGGTCCGCCCCCTGGCTTTCAAAGGCCAGCAATTGCCGCTGGATCGTGCCGACCGACGCCTTGGAAATATTGCCATAGGTCGCGGCCAGTTCCCCGGCATTGGCGGCGCAGTGGATCAGGGTCTGCTGCAGGTCATCCATGTCGAGCAGCAACAGGCCGTTATCGTCGGCCCAGCGAAAGGCGATGGTCAGCACCCCTTCCTGCGTCTCGTTCAGCCCCATCAGGCGGCTGAGCAGCAGCGGCCCCATTTCGGAAATGGTGGTGCGGATCGGGTGGCCCAGTTCGCCGTAGAGGTCCCAGAACACCGCTGGATTGTCGCGATATTCGAACGGCTCGATCCCCAGTTCGCGGGCGCGGCTTTCGATCTTGTCGGCGTTCTTGAAATCAGCGCTGCCCGCCATGGCGATACCGGAAAGGTCGCCCTTCACGTCCGCCATGAACACCGGAACCCCGGCTGCAGAGAACTGCTCGGCCAGGGTTTGCAGGGTCACGGTCTTGCCGGTGCCGGTCGCGCCGGCGATCAGGCCATGGCGATTGGCCCGCCCCAGCCGCAGCACCTGCCGCTCGCCATTGTCGGCCAATCCGATGAAAATCTCGTCCATGTGACGCTCCGCATAAGGGTTTCGGGCGGAAACTAGATAAGACCACTTAGCGGCCCACGCGAAGGCTTTTTGCAACACGGGCAAAGCCTCGCTAGAAGCGGCCCGTCCCCCCTTGGCGAACACGGGCTGTAAATGAACGCGCGAGAACCTTTCATCCTGCTAGACGATGCCCGCCCCGCGGGTGCCAGCGCCGCGCGGCTTTACCGCGCGCCGGCCGAAGTGGTCATCGCGCGCCGCGCTGCCGAAGTCGAACCGGCCCTGGCCCGGCTGGACGAACTGCGCGGCCAAGGCTTCGAACTGGCCGGCTACATGGCCTATGAAGCGGGCCTTGCGCTGGAAGAACGGCTGATGCCGCTGGCCGATGCCCGCTCTGGCGCCATGGGTCCGCTGCTGTGGTTCGGCGCGTTCAAGGGCTACGAAACGATTCCCGCCGAACAGGTGCCGGACTGGTTGACCCAGCATTCCGAACCCGGCCTGACCCAGATCGGCCCGGTCGAGCCGCAGCTTTCTGCCGGGGGCTATGCCGCTGCCTTTGCCGCTTTGCAGGACGCGATTGCGGCGGGTGACATTTATCAGGCCAACCTGACCTTCCACCTTGCAGGATCGTTCCGGGGCGATCCGCTGGCGCTTTATGCCGCGCTGCGCCCTGCTGCTGGTGCGGGCTATGGCGGTCTGGTGTTCGATGGTTCGCACTGGTTGCTGTCCTGCTCGCCCGAACTGTTCTTTGCGGAAAAGGACGGCGCGGCCATGGTCAAGCCGATGAAGGGCACCCGCCCGCGCGGCCGCAGCGAGGCAGAGGACGCGGCCCTTGCCAGCGAACTGGCCGAATCCCAAAAGGACCGCGCCGAAAACCTGATGATCGTCGACCTGCTGCGCAACGACCTGTCGCGCGTGGCCGAAGCAGGCAGCGTCAAGGTAGAGCGGCCCTTCGCGGTCGAAAGCTATCCCACCGTCCACCAGATGGTCACCACGGTCCGCGCGCGGCTGATGCCGGGCAAGGGCCCGGTCGACATGATCCGCGCCCTGTTCCCCTGCGGTTCGATCACCGGCGCGCCCAAGATCCGGGCGATGGAACTGATCAACGCGGTCGAACGCGATGCGCGCGGCCCCTATTGCGGGGCAATCGGGCGGATCGATGCCAATGGCGATGCGGCCTTCAACGTCGCAATCCGCACCCTGCGCCTTACGCCGGGAGAAAATGGCCGGGGCCGCGCGGTGCTGGGCGTCGGCTCGGCCATCGTGGCCGATAGCGAAGCCCTGCCCGAATGGCGCGAAAGCCTGCTGAAAGGTGGCTTCGTCAGCCTGCACGCGGCGGGCGCAGACCTGATTGAAACGATGCGCTTTACGCCAGAGGACGGCGTGCCACTGCTGGAACTGCATCTGGAACGGATCAAGGCCAGCGCGGCGGAACTGGGCTTCACATTCGATCGCCATGCCGTGCGCAATGCGATTCAGGCGCTGTGCTTTGATGCGGAGGCTCCGGCGCGGCTGCGGCTGGTGGCATCGCGCAGCGGCGCCTATTCGCTGGAGGTTGGCCCGCTGCCCGCCCCGCTGAACGAACCGGCGCGCTGCGCGGTGATGCGCCTGCCGGTCAATACGGGCGACTGGCGCCTGCGCCACAAGAGCAGCGATCGCAGCTTTTACGACCTTGGTCTGGCCGCCGCCAAGGCAGCCGGTGCGGACGAAGCCCTGCTGCTGCGCGACGATGGCCTGCTGACCGAGGGCTGCTTTACCAACCTGTTTGTCGAACGCGGCGGCAAGCTGCTGACCCCGCCAGCAACGCTGGGCCTGCTGCCCGGCGTGCTGCGCCAATCCCTGATCGAACAAGGCCGCGCCGAGGAGGCGGAACTGACACTGGAAGATTTGAAGGACGGATTCCTGATCGGCAATGCCCTGCGCGGCCTGATGCGTGCGGTGCTGCTGTGAAGCTGGCCCAGGCCCTGTCGCGCATTGCCCCGTCGCGCACCACCGCCATCACCGACCGCGCCACCGAACTGCGCGCAGCGGGCAAGGATGTGATCTCGCTTTCCGTGGGTGAACCAGACTTTGCCACCCCGCCCCACGTGATTGCCGCTGCCAAGGCGGCGCTGGATGCGGGCGACACCAAATATACCCCCGTCGCCGGAACCATGCGTCTGCGCGAAGCGGCGGCGCTGCATTTCCAGCGCGATCTGGGCATCACGGCAAAGCCGGAACAGATCATCGTCAGCGCAGGCGGAAAGCAGGCGATCTTTCACGCCCTGCTCGCCACGCTCGATCCGGGTGACAAGGTGCTGATCCCCAGCCCGTGGTGGGTCAGCTATCCCGAAATCGTCCGCTTTGCCGGGGCCGAAGTGGTTGACCTGCCGACCACGGCCGCAGGTGGATTCCGCATCACGGCAGAGCAACTGGAAGCGGCGATCACGCCGGATACGCGCTGGCTGCTGCTGAACAGCCCGGGCAATCCCACCGGCGCAACCTATCCGGCAGAAGAACTGCGCGCACTGGGCGCAGTGCTGGCCCGCCACCCGCAAGTGCTGGTGATGAGCGACGATATCTACGCCCCGCTGCGTTATGGCGCAGGCGCGCACGCGACGCTGGCGGTGGAATGCCCGGAATTGGCGGACCGCGTGCTGACCGTATCGGGCGTATCGAAAAGCCATGCCATGACCGGCTTTCGCATCGGCGTTTCGGCAGGGCCGGAATGGCTGATCAAGGCCATGGCGCGGCTGCAATCGCATAGTTCGGGCAATCCCGCCTCGATCAGCCAGGCCGCCGCCGTGTCCGCGTTCGAAGGGCCGCAGGACTTCCTGCTCGACTGGCGCGAACGGTTCCGCGCACGGCGCGACATGGTCGTGGCCGGGATCAATGCGATTGCCGGGCTGTCCACTCCGGTGCCAGACGGCGCATTCTATTGCATGGTCGATGCCGCGCCCCTAATGGCCCGCTTCGGCGATGATGAGGCGCTGTGCCTGCATCTGCTGGATCATGGCGTGGCCGTGGTTCCGGCATCAGCCTTTGGCGGACGCGATGGCTTCCGCATCAGTTTCGCGGCCGATGAGGCCAAACTTTCAGAAGCGGTGCGCCGCATTGCGGAGGCACTGACATGAGCGTGATCCCGATCCTTTACGAAGATGGCGAAGCCCTGGTCATCGACAAGCCCGCTGGCCTGCCGATTGAGCGCCCTCGCGCAGGCGGGCGCAGCCTGGAAAACCATCTGGAAGAACTGAAGCTGGGCTTTCAGCGGGTGCCGGTTCCGGCCCACCGGATCGATACCGACACTTCGGGCTGCCTGCTGATGGCCCGCAATCCCAAGGCGCTGAAGCGGTTCAACGCCGCCTTCGAAGCGCGCGAGGTAGAGAAGGTCTACCTGGGCATTGTCGCCGGACCGGTGGCCGAAGACGAAGGCACCATTGCCCTGTCGCTCAGCAAGATTTCCAGCGCGGAAAAGGGCTGGCGCATGATTGCCGCGAAAAAGGGCAAGCCCGCCGTAACCCATTGGCGCAAGCTGGCCGAACGTGGCGGCATGACGCTGGTGGAGTTTCGCCCGGAAACCGGCCGCACCCACCAGATCCGCGTTCATGCCGAACATGGTCTGGGTCATGCGCTGCTGGGCGATCCGGTCTATGGCAATGGGCAGGGCGCGCCGCGCACCATGCTCCACGCCCGCGCCCTGACCGTGCCGCGCGCTGGCAAGACGCCGATCACGGCAGTCGCCCCGCTGCCAGCCGACTTCCGCGCGCTGGGCTTTGGCGATGACGATCTCGGCGCATGATACGATTGCCCGTGCGCTCTCGCTGGTAAGCGAAAGCTTCATCGCCGCGTCCGGCCCCGGCGGGCAGAACGTCAACAAGGTGGCCACGGCCGTGCAATTGCGGCTGAACGTCTATGCGCTGCGCCTGCCGGTCGAAGTGTTCCAGCGGTTCAAGCAGCTTGCCGGCAGCCGCATGACGGCCAAGGGCGAACTGCTGCTGACCGCGCAGCGCCACCGCACGCAGGAAGCGAACCGGCAGGACGCGCGCGACCGGCTGAGCGAACTGATCGAAGAAGCCTTCAAGCTGCCGGAAAAACGCGCCAAATCCCGCCTCAACCGGATCAACAAGGGTGAGCGGCTGGAAGGCAAGAAAAAGCGCGGCGCGGTAAAGGCCGGGCGCGGCAAGGTGCGCTTCGATTAAGGTCTGGGATGACGGCTCTGGACCCCGGATCAAGTCCGGGGTGACGGTGAATGCTTACTTCGGCCACCACCCCTGATTGTCACCCCGGCGCAGGCCGGGGCCCAGACAGATCAGGACGCGCTGGCGCTCATCACCTGACGGCCATCGGCGGCAAAGGCACCCAGTTCAATCGCCCCGTCCGCCTTGCGCAGGACCAGATGCAGTTCCTCACCGCAGATCGCGGGCGAGGTACCCCGGAAGGCAAAGGTCTTGAGCGCATTGTCACCCAATTCGCGCCGCGCCAGATCGAGCAACAGGGTCGCCGTCAGCGGCCCGTGCACCACCAGCCCGCGATAGTTCTCTTCAGCCGTGGCATAGGGCAGGTCGTAATGGATGCGGTGGCTGTTGAAGGTCAGCGCCGAATAGCGGAACAACAGCGGCTCTGCCGGGGCAAGCAGGCGGTGCGCCTGCCATGCCGCAGCGTCAAAGCGCCCCTCGCCCAGCGGCGGCGGTGCGGGCGGCGTGCCTGCTTCAGCCGGGGCGCGATAGACCACGGTCTGCATCTCGCGCACGGCCAGCCCGCTTTCGCCGCTGGTTTCATGCGCGATCTCGACAAAGACCAATTGCCCGGTGCCGCCCGTCTTTTCAGTGACGGAGGCCACGCGCGACAGGCGCGACACGGCCTCACCCACGCGGAGCGGCTGGAGGAATTCGACCTTGCTGGAGGCCCACATCCGGCGCGGCAGCGGGATCGGCGGCAGGAAGCTGTCCGGGCTGTCATTGCGCAGCGGGTGGCCATCTGGCCCCAGCTGCGCCGTCGCCGCATCGGGCAGGCCCAGGCACCAGTGGAACCCCTGCGCAGTCGCGCCGCCATCAGGGGCCCCACGATCCAGCGTGGCGCACCAGCGCGCGAACTGGCCGGGATCGACCCGGTCCTCGCGGCGCTCCTCGCGCCCGATCCAGTCCTGCCAGGTGCCCATCAGTTGCGTCCGCCAATCAGGCCGCGGGCAATAACCTGCGCCTGAATTTCCGCCGCGCCTTCAAAGATGTTGAGAATGCGCGCATCGCACAGGATGCGGCTGATCTCGAACTCCAGCGCATAGCCGTTGCCGCCGTGGATCTGCAGGCTGGCATCGGCGTTGGACCATGCAGCACGGGCGGCGAGCAGCTTGGCCATGCCGGCCTCGATGTCGCAGCGCTTGCCGGTGTCCTTGGCGCGGGCAGCGGCATAGGTCAGTTCGCGCGAGAGGACGAAATCGACCAGGCTCATCGCCAGCTTGTCCGCAACGCGGGGGAAATTGACCAGCGCCTTGCCGAACTGCTTGCGGGCCAGGGCATAGTCCAGCCCCAGCTCCAGCGCGCGCTTGGCCACGCCCACGGCGCGGGCGGCGGTCTGGATACGGGCAGCCTCAAAGGTGCGCATCAGCTGCTTGAAGCCCTGCCCTTCCTCACCGCCCAGGACAGCATCGGCAGGGGCGCGCATGCCATCGAACTGCAGCGCATATTCGCGCATGCCGCGATAGCCCAGCACTTCGATTTCGCTGCCGGTCATCCCTTCGGCCGGGAACGGATCGGCCTCGGTCCCGCGCGGCTTGGGCACCAGCAACATGGAAAGGCCGGCATAGCCCTTGGCATCAGGCAAGGTGCGGGCAAGCAGGGTCATCAGGTCAGACCGGCTGGCGTGCGTGATCCAGGTCTTGGCCCCATCGATCACCCAACCGTTTTCATCGCGGCGCGCGCGGGTTTGCAGCGAGCCGAGGTCCGAACCGGTATCGGGTTCGGTAAACACGGCAGTCGGCAGTACTTCGCCGCTGGCGATCTTGGGTAGCCACTCGGCCTTCTGCTCCGGCGTACCGGAACTGGCGATCAGTTCACCCGCGATTTCGCTGCGCGTGCCCAGCGAGCCTGCGCCGATCCACCCACGAGAGAGTTCCTCGGTAATCAGGCACATGACCAGCTTGGACAAGCCCAGCCCGCCGAACTCTTCCGGAAGAGTCGCACCGAAAGTGCCAAGGTCCGCCATGGCCGCAACCGTGGCGTCGGGGATCAGGTCATTGGCCAGATGCCACTTGTGAGCGTGCGGCAGGATTTCCGCATCGGTAAAGCGGCGGAACTGGTCGCGGATCGTATCGAGATCGCTGTCGCCCAGCCCTTCGCTCGGCCACTCGCCCGCTGCCAGCAAGGCCGCCACTTCGGCGCGTAGAGCGGAATGATCGGCTTCGACCAGATCGCGGCAGGCATGGGCCAGATCGCGCGCAGTCGCCCCCAGGCCAATGTCGCCCGGACGGAGCAGCTCGTTCTGCCCCATCGGCAGGCCGCCGGTCAGCTGTGCCAGCGTTTCGGCAAAGGCCAGCGTGGCAACCTTGCGGTCCAGCTCGGTCCCGCCGCCATTGCGTTCCAGCCAGTCGGCCACGGCTTCCAGCGCAGCGACGCTGGTGGCGATCCAGCCAAAGCCGTGGTGGGCGCGCTGATCCGACGAATCGATTTCCGCAACCGTGGCGCGGGCGAGGTCGCAATAACCCCGCGCCGCCCCCACTACGCGTCCGAAGTCGATGCTCATGCCTTTTCGAACACGGCTGCGATGCCCTGTCCGCCTCCGATGCACATGGTTTCCAGACCGTACTTGACGTCGCGGCGCTGCATTTCGCGGGTCAGGTTGGCCAAGATGCGGCCGCCGGTCGCACCGATCGGGTGGCCCAGCGAAATGCCCGAACCGTTGACGTTCAGGATGTCGTGACGGCTGTCATCGTCCGACCAGCCCCAGCCCTTGAGGCAGGCCAGAACCTGCGGCGCAAAGGCTTCATTCAGTTCGATCAGGCCGATGTCGTTCCACGACAGGCCGTTCTTGGCGAACAGGCGCTCGGTCGCCGGGACCGGGCCATAGCCCATGCGGCTGGGATCGCAGCCGGCTGCGGCCCACGAATGGAAGAAGGCGATCGGTTCAAGGCCCAGCTCTTCCAGCTTGTCTTCAGCGACGACGAGGCAGGCGGCGGCCGCGTCGTTCTGCTGGCTGGCGTTACCGGCGGTCACCACGCCGCCTTCCAGCGCGCGCAGCTTGCCCAGCGTATCCATGGTGGCGTCGGCCCGGTAGCCTTCGTCATGGGCGAAGACCACGGGATCGCCCTTCTTCTGCGGGATTTCGACCGGAACCAGCTCATCCGCGAACAGGCCATTCGCCCAGGCGGCAGTAGCGCGCTGGTGGCTGCGGACGGCATAGGCGTCGCAGGCCTCGCGGCTGATGTTCCAGTCCTTGGCCAGGTTTTCAGCCGTTTCGATCATGCCGCTGATCACGCCGTAACGCTCAATCGGCTGGCTCATTACGCGGCCACGGGTCAGGCGGTCATGCAGAGTCAGGTTGCCGGAGCGCACGCCCTTGCGGATGTCGGTGCTGTAATGTTCGACGTTCGACATGGACTCGCAGCCGCCGGCCACGACGATGTCGGAAACGCCGGTCTGCACCATCATCGCAGCGTTGACGATGGCCTGCAGGCCCGAACCGCAGCGACGGTCCAGCTGATAGCCGGGAACTTCTTCCGGCAGGCCGGCCAGCAACCACGACCAGTGCGAGATGCACGGCGCTTCGCCGTTGCCATAGCCCTGGGCGAAGATCACGTCGTCCACCCGCGACGGGTCGATCTTGGTCCGCTCCATCAGGGCTTTCAGGATGACCGCACCCAGCTGGCCAGCGGTCAGCGGGCTGAGGCTGCCGCCGAATTTGCCCACGGCAGTGCGGATCGGGGCAACAATGGCTGCACGACGAAGTTGGGTCATTTCTGGTCCTTGTCTGAGGTTGCGACGATACCCCGATCGATCAGTCGGGCGATTTCTCCGGAAGTGAGGCCCAGCCGCTCGGCCAGGATTTCTTCGCTATGTTCACCCAGGTAGGGTGCGGGTTGGGGATCACCGACCGGCTCTGACGGCAGATTGGCGAACGAGCGCGGTGCGGGATAGGAAAAGCCGCTGGGATTGGCCGGAGACGGGCCAAACAGCGGGTTGTTGGTGATCAGATCCGGATCCTGCGCCGCTTCGTACATGGTGCGATAGCGTTCGAAAGTTGCCCCGGCCTTGGCCAGACGATCGGCCAGATCGGCATAGTCGAACTGCTCTGCCGCCTGCTGGAACAGGTCGAACAGGCGGTGGCGGTGGACGAAGCGCTGGCTATCGCTGGTCTTGAAACTGGTGCCCAGTTCCGCCTCGAGCGCAGCGACTTCCTCGCCCAGGCCAAAGGCTTCGACCGTAGCCTTCCACTGCTTGGGCGTGATCGCGGCAACCATGAAGCGCTTGCCATCGCGGGTCAGGAAATCGCGCCCGAAAGCGCCCCAGATCGCATTGCCGATGCGTTCGCGGTCGGCCCCGCGATACAGCATTTCCGCCATGGCCCCGGCATTGGCCATGGTGCCAAGGGCGACATCGCCCAGCGGCACGCGCATTTCGATGCCCTTGCCAGTCTGATCGCGGTGGCGCAGGCCAGCCATCAGGGCAAAGGCGCAATAGGCCCCGGTGATAAAGTCCCAGGCGGGCAGGATCTGGTTGACCGGCGGCGCAGTGGCCGGGTCCCAATCGTCAGGCCCGCACATCAGCGGATAGCCCGAGGCGGCATTGACGGTGAAGTCCATCGCCTGACGCCCGTCATGCCAGCCCATGACTCGTACCGAAACCAGATCGGGCCGCCCTTCGGCCAGCTTCTCGTGGCTGAGGAAGCTGCCCACCGGCAGGTTGGTGAGCATCTGCCCGGTCTGGCGGACCAGTTCGGCCAGCAGTTCGCGCCCTTCATCACAGTTCAGGTCAAGCGCGACGCTCTTCTTGGCGCGGTTCAGGTTTTCCCACGTGAGCGAGCGGCCCTCGCGGGTGACCATGTAACGGTCGTAGTCCAACCCTCCGGCCTTGTGATCCACCCGCACCACTTCCGCGCCCATTTGCGCGCAGTAGAGGCCGGCAGTCGGCGATGCGACGAACGAGGAAACCTCGATGATCTTCAGACCGGAGAGTATGTTGTACATGGCTTACCAGACGGCCCCTTCGCGTTGGAATTCACGCAGCAGGTGCTTGGCGATCTGCAGCTGCATGATCTGGCTGGTTCCTTCGTAGATGCGCAGGATGCGCGCATCGCGGAAGAAGCGCTCTGCCGGATATTCCGCCAGATAGCCAGCGCCGCCGTAAACCTGAACGCAGCGGTCGGTCACGCGGCCGCAGGCTTCTGAAGCGAACAGCTTGGCCGCAGCCGCCTTGCGCAGGATGTTCTCACCCCGGTCTGCGCGGGCGCAGGCGTCGGCGATCATGCATTCAGCGGCGTAAAGTTCAGCTTCGCTGTCGGCCAGCATGGCCTGGATCAGCTGGAAGTTGGCAATCGGTTCGCCAAAGGCCTTGCGCTCGGTGGCATAGCGGATTGCCGTATCCAGCGCGCGGCGGCCCATGCCGACGCTCATGCCCGCAACCGAGAGACGGCCATTGTCGAGGCTCTGCATCGCGATCTGGAAACCGCGACCTTCTTCGCCGCCGACCAGGGCCGAACCCGGAATGTACACGTCTTCCATGATCACGTCGGCGATGTGCGCGCCGGACTGGCCCATCTTCTTGTCCGGCTTGCCGATGGTGATGCCCGGCGTCGTCATGTCGACGATGAAGGCCGAAACGTGGGCGTTCTTGGGCAGCGCTTCCTTCGAAGTGCGGGCCATGATCAGGCCGATCTTCGCGTGCGGGCTGTTGGTGATGTAGCGCTTCGTGCCGTTCAGACGGTAGCCATTGCCATCGCGCACGGCCGTGGTCTGCATCGCCGCGCTGTCCGAACCCGAACCCGGCTCTGTCAGGCCGAAGCACGCGATTTCGCCGCTGGCGATGCGGGGCAGCCATTCGGCCTTCTGCTCGGGCGTGCCAAAATTCTTGAGCGCGCTGCCGGTCATGCCGATGTTGATCGACACGGTCGAGCGATAGGCGGGCGAGGCATAGCTGAGCTGCTTCACCGTCTCGACATACTGGCTGATGTTCATGCCGGCGCCGCCGAACTCTTCAGGGATGGTGATCCCGAAGAGGCCCATTTCGCGCATTTCGGCCAGAATATCGTCAGGAATACGATCCTGGGCGATTACCTCTTCCTCAGCCGGGATCAGCCGTTCCCGCACATAGCGGCGCAGCTGTTCGATGAACTGTTCGAAGGTTTCCGGGTCCATACCAGGGTTCATTGCTCCGGCTCCTTAGATCGGGTCGTAGGGGAAAACGTGGGCCGAAACTTCGTCGGCACGGGCCATGCTCGGCTTGAACGAGGGGATCAGCTCTTCCGCGATGGCTTCCGGCGTCCAGCCTTCGATCTTGGTCATCGAACGCACCGGGCGCGGCTTGTTGTACAGCACGATCTCGTTCTTGCGGACCGAGAAGATCTGGTTGCTGACGCCCTGGCTGGCATCCGAAGCGAGGTAGACCACCAGCGGCGCGATCTTGTCAGCGCTCATGGTCTTGAGACGCTCGACGCGCTCCTTCTGCTCCGGCGTTTCAGCCGGGATCGAGGCGGTCATGCGGCTCCACGCGAAAGGCGCGATGCAGTTGGAACGCACGCCAGCGCGGGCCATGTCCAGCGCGATCGACTGCGACAGGCCGACAATGCCCAGCTTGGCCGCGCTGTAATTGGCCTGGCCGACGTTGCCGATCAGGCCCGAGGTCGAAGTGAAGTGGATGAAGCTGCCCGACTGCTGCTCACGGAAATAGGGGGTCGCCGCCTTCGAGACATAGAACGCACCGTTCAGGTGCACGTCGATCACGGCGCGCCAGTCTTCGTGGCTCATCTTGTGCCAGATTGCGTCGCGCAGGATGCCGGCATTGTTGACCACCGCGTCGATCCGGCCAAACTTCTGGACCGCATCTTCGATGATCGACTGCGCACCGGCAGGATCGTTCACGAAAGCGAGGTTGGCATAGGCCTTGCCGCCAGCGGCAACGATATCGTCCACGGTCTGCTGGGCTGGCCCCGCATCGCCGCCTTCCCCGCCGCCGCCAACGCCCGGATCGTTCACGACCACAGCCGCGCCATGCTTGGCGCAAAGCAGCGCGATTTCACGGCCTACGCCGCGGCCTGCACCGGTAATTGCAACAACCTTGCCTTCAAGCATACCCGCCATCGAATCTCTCCTTATGCCTGACCATCGCAATGGCGCACCGAAAAGAAAAGTCAATTCATCATTTGGAATTGCTTTTCACATATATGAAAAGCTATAGCGCCAGGGATGACCGGTCCGGTGCGCTCTGTTTCGCAGGCTTTCGCCATTCTGCGGCTGCTTTCGCGGCGGCCTGACGGGCTGACCCTGTCGCAGGTCGGGCGTGAACTGGGCCTCTCGCCTTCCAGCTGCCTCAACCTGCTGCGCACGCTGGTGGCCGAAGGTATGATCGCGCGGGCCGAGGATCAGCGCTATCGCGTCACGGCAGCCTGGGGCGATCTCGACAGTTCGGGCCGCCTGACCGAGCGGCTGATTGCCCGCGCCGTGGGGCCGATGCGCGAACTGGCCGAACGGGCCGAAGCCACGGTCGGTCTGTGGCAGCCCGTTTCGGCAGACCGCCTTGGCCTGATTGCACTAAGCGAAAGCGGCGCGGCCACGCGCATCCACATGGTGGTCGGGCAGCGCCAGCCCATCGGCGGCGGCGCGACCGGCCGCGCGCTGGCCGCCAGCGAAGGACTATCGCAAACGGAATTGCAGCGCCGCTATGCCGCCGTGCGCTGGCAAAGCGCGCTCAGCTTTGAAGAATACCAGCGCGAAGTGGAGGAGGCCGCAGTCCACGGCTATGCCATTGACGACGGCAGCGGCCACGCCGGGATCGCCTCGCTCGGTTGCCGCATACCCCTGCCGGGCCGGTCGCGCTTTTGCCTGTCCGCATCGGTCTTTGCCAATTCGCATGACCGCGCCGCCTTGCAGCGGCTCGGCCAGGCGCTGGCAGCAACGGCAGCCGAAATCGCGGCCTTATTGTCCTGACGGAGCGGCCGTGCTGGCAGTGGCGGTTTCCGCACCGGCAGCAGCCGAGGCATCGGCAACAGGAGTCGCATCGATATCGCCAACCGCTTCTTCAGCAGGCATTTCGACATTGTCGGCCAGAGCCTCATCCTTGGCGCTGTCGCTCTGCCCGCAGGCAGCCAGAGCAAGTGCCACGGAAGCAGCGAATGCAGCGGCGACAAGCTTTTTCATCGGACAAACCTTTCGAATTCAATGCCTTTGCAGCACGATTGCCGCAGGTTAGACAAAAGCCTAAACGCTCACCAAGGCGCTGCCAAGTCTGCAACGCCTGTTGCGGAAGATTCGCACGATCACCGGTTGATCGGATATAAAGATTTCTTTATATGACCACCCATGCGGATTGAACCGACCCTACGCGCCCTCGCTGATCCGACGCGCCTGCGCATCATGCGCCTGCTTGCGGCGATGGAGCTTGCCGTGGGGGAACTGGCGCTGGTGCTGGGGCAAAGCCAGCCGCGCGTTTCACGCCATATCAAGATCCTGTGCGATGCCGGTCTGGCCGAACGGCGCAAGGAAGGCGCCTGGGTATTCCTGCGCAGCGCAATTGGCGAAGGCCGCGTCCCGCCGCTGGGCGCCGCCGCCGCGCGGATGCTGGCCGTGGCCGAACAGGACGATGCCCAGTTCGCCGCCCGCTGCGCCGAAGATCGCCGCCACCTCGCCGCGATCCGCGCCGCGCGGGAAACCTCGGCAGAGGCCTACTTCGCCCGCCACGCGGCAGAGTGGGATGAACTGCGCGGTCTCCATTCCCCCGACGGCCCGGTCGAAGCCGCCCTGCTGGGCGCATTGGGTTCGAACAGCCTTGGCGCCCTGCTCGACATCGGCACCGGCACGGGCCGGATTGCCGAACTGCTCAGCAATCGCGCCAGCCATGTCACCGGTTTGGACAAGAGCCCGGAAATGCTCCGTCTGGCCCGCACCCGCCTGCAAGACCTGCCCGCCGACCGGCTCGATCTGGTGCAGGGAGACTTTACCGCCCTGCCCTTTGCCGATCAGGCTTTTGACACCGTGATCTTCCATCAGGTGCTGCACTATGCGCAAGAGCCGGAGCATGCGCTGGCCGAAGCGGCGCGGGTCTGCCGCACGGGCGGGACCATCGCGATCGTCGATTTCGCGGCGCATGACCGCGAGGAACTGCGCACCCAGCACGCCCATGCCCGTCTGGGCTTTTCCGACGAGCAGATGCTGGGCCTGCTGGCCGATGCCAGTTTCCAAGCCGCCGCGCCGCTGGCCCTGCCGGGCAAGCCGCTGACCGTTAAGATCTGGACCGGCAAGCGTACCGGTGCCACAGCCGCCGCGCCGCAAACCGCGGAAATGAAAGAAGCCAACCGATGAATTCGCCAAGCCTGCTGCGCGGGGTCGAAGACCGCCCGCTGTTCACCACCATTCCGGGGGACTTCCGGGTCAGCTTCGAATTCTTCCCGCCCAAGACCGAGGCGATGGAGCAGCAGCTGTGGAATGCCGTGCTGGAACTGGCTCCGCTGGCGCCCAGCTTCGTTTCCGTTACCTATGGCGCAGGCGGCTCCACCCGCGAACGCACCCACGCCACGGTCGCGCGGATCATCAATGAAACCGCACTGATCCCCGCCGCGCACCTGACCTGCGTTGCCGCCAGCAAGGACGAAATTGCCGAAGTGGCAGACCGTTACTGGGAAGCCGGCGTGCGCCACATCGTCGCCCTGCGCGGCGATCCGCCGCCAGAGGCTGGCGGCAAGTACACCCCCCACCCGCAGGGCTATGCCGGGGCGGCGGAACTGGTTGCTGGGCTGAAGGCACGGCACGATTTCGAAATTTCGGTCGCTGCCTATCCCGAAGTCCACCCCGAAGCGGCCAGCGCCGAGGCGGACCTGGACAACCTGAAGCGCAAGCTGGACGCCGGGGCGACCCGCGCGATCACGCAGTTCTTCTATTCGACCGACGCCTATTTCCGCTTCCTCGACAAGGTTCTGGCCGCCGGGATCACCGCGCCGATCCTGCCGGGGATCATGCCAGTGACCAATTTCAACGCGATCCGCCGGATGAGCGGCAACACCGAAATTCCCGGCTGGATGGTTGAACTGTTCGACGGGCTGGACGGCCTGCCCGGTCCGCGCGCCATGGTCTCTGCCGCCGTTGCGGCTGACCTGTGCCGCCGCCTCTATCAGGGCGGGGTCCGCGATTTCCACTTCTACACTCTCAACCGCGCCGAGCAGACCTATGCAATCTGCCACCTGCTTGGCCTGCGCCCCAAGGAACCCAAGGCATGACCCCGCGCGAACAATTCATGGCCGAAGCGGCCAAGCGCATCCTGATCACCGATGGCGCCTTTGGCACCGAGATTCAGGGCTGGAAGCTGTCCGAAGCGGACTATGCCGGCAACCTTGGTCTGGCCAAGGAGCAGAAGGGCAACAACGACATCCTGGCCCTGACCAAGCCGGAAGTGCCCGAAGCGATCCACCGCGCCTATTTTGAGGCCGGGGCCGACATTGCCGAAACCAACACCTTCTCTGCCAACCGGATCAGCCAGGCCGACTATGCCGCCGAACACCTGGTGCGCGAGATCAATCTGGAAAGCGCCCGCCTCGCCCGACGCATTGCGGACGAGTTCGCGGCCAAGGATGGCCGCCCGCGCTTTGTTGCGGGCGCGATCGGGCCGACCAACAAGACCCTTTCGCTTTCGCCGGACGTCAACGATCCCGGCTATCGTGAAATCGACTGGGACCATCTGGTCGAAGTCTATCACGAACAGGCCGCCGCCCTGATCGAAGGCGGCGCGGACTTCATCCTGATCGAAACCGTGTTCGACACGCTGAACTGCAAGGCCGGGATCATGGCGGTCAAGCAGCTGGAGCAGGAACTGGGCCGCGACATTCCGATCATGCTGTCGATGACCCTGACCGACCTGTCGGGCCGCAACCTTTCCGGCCACACGGTCGAGGCATTCTGGAACGCGGTGCGCCATGCCCGTCCGCTGACCGTGGGGCTGAACTGCTCGTTCGGTGCCCAGCAGCTGCGCCCCCATGTCCGCACGCTCAGCCAGATCGCCGATGCGCTGATCATGGTCTATCCCAATGCCGGCCTGCCCAACGAACTGGGCCAGTATGACGAAATGCCGGATACGACCGCCGGACTGGTCCACGAATGGGCCGAGGCTGGACAGGTCAACGTGCTGGGCGGCTGCTGCGGCTCAACCCCCGCCCACATCGCCGCCATTGCCAAGGCCTGCACCGGCCTGCCGCCGCGCCAGTTGCCCAAGCTTGAGCCGGTGACCCGCCTTGCCGGTCTCGAACCCTTTGTGATGGCCGTATGAATTTACGTTGTCCCGGGCACTGACCCGGGACCGCTGGCCGGGAAACGCGCGGTCAGCAAATTACTCCAGCGATCCCGGCCTGCGCCGGGATGACGAGAAACGAACATGAACGACACCGCCTCCACCGCCCGCTTCGTCAACATTGGGGAGCGCACCAACGTAACCGGCTCTGCCGCGTTCAAGAAGCTCATCCTTGCGGGTGACTATACCAAGGCGGTCGAAGTGGCCCGCCAGCAGGTAGAGAACGGCGCCCAGATCATCGACGTCAACATGGACGAAGGCCTGCTCGACGCGGTCGAGGCCATGACCACTTTCCTGAAACTGATCGCCGCCGAACCGGACATTGCCCGCGTTCCGGTGATGATCGACAGTTCCAAGTGGGAAGTGATCGAGGCGGGCCTGAAATGCGTTTCGGGCAAGCCGGTGGTCAATTCGATCAGCATGAAGGAAGGCGAGGAACCCTTTCTGGCCCATGCGCGCAAGTGCATGGATTACGGCGCGGCCGTCGTCGTCATGGCCTTTGACGAAAAGGGTCAGGCCGACACCAAGGAGCGCAAGGTCGAAATCTGCGAACGCGCCTACAAGCTGCTGACCGGGATCGGCTTCCCGCCCGAAGACATCATCTTCGACCCCAACATCTTTGCCGTCGCCACCGGCATGGAAGAACATGACCGCTATGGCCTGGACTTCATCGAAGCCGTGGCCGAAATCAAGGCGCGCTGCCCGCACGTCCATTGCTCGGGCGGTCTGTCCAACCTGTCGTTCAGCTTCCGCGGCAACGAACCGGTGCGCCGGGCGATGCACTCGGTCTTCCTCTATCACGCGATCCCGGCCGGGCTGGACATGGCAATCGTCAATGCCGGTCAGCTGGACATCTATGACGCGATCGACCCGGCCCTGCGCGAAGCCTGCGAAGACGTGATCCTTGCCCGCCGCCCCGATGCGACCGAGCGGCTGATCGCGCTGGCCGAAAGCTTCAAGGGCACCGACGCCAAGACCGCCAAGGAAGCCGAGGAATGGCGCAGCTGGGAAGTGGTGCGCCGTCTGGAGCACGCGCTGGTCAAGGGCATCGACGCCTATATTGTTGAGGATACCGAAGAAGCCCGCCAGCTTCACGCCCGCCCGATCGAAGTGATCGAAGGGCCGCTGATGGCCGGGATGAACACCGTTGGCGACCTGTTCGGCGCGGGCAAGATGTTCCTGCCGCAGGTGGTCAAATCGGCCCGCGTGATGAAAAAGGCCGTGGCCCACCTGATCCCCTTCATCGAAGCGGAAAAGGAAGCCGGAGCCAAGGCCAAGGGCCGCATCGTGATGGCGACCGTAAAGGGCGACGTGCACGACATCGGCAAGAACATCGTCGGCGTGGTCCTGCAGTGCAACGGCTATGAAGTGATCGACCTGGGCGTCATGGTCCCCTGGGCGACCATTCTGGAAACCGCGCAAAAGGAAGATGCAGACATGATCGGCCTGTCCGGCCTGATCACCCCCAGCCTCGATGAAATGGTCACCGTGGCCGAGGAAATGCAGCGCGCCGGGATGACCATGCCGCTGCTGATCGGCGGGGCGACCACCAGCAAGGTCCACACCGCGCTGAAGATCGACCCGGCCTATGACGGCCCGGTGATCCACGTGCTGGATGCCAGCCGCGCGGTTGGCGTCGCCAGCCAGCTCTTGTCAGACACGCAGGCCGAACCCTTCATCCAGTCGGTCGCTGACGAGTACGAGCACATCCGCGACGTGCGCGCGGGCAAGGATGCCTCGGCTCTGCTCAGTCTGGCTGATGCGCGAGCCAATTCGTTCAAGCCCGACCTTTCGGAAAAGGCCCCGCCGCCAGAGCAGCCGGGCATCCACGTGTTTCAGGACTGGGATCTGGCCAATCTGGTCGAGTGTTTCGACTGGACCCCGTTCTTCCGCGCCTGGGAACTGCACGGCACTTACCCGGCGATCCTGACCGACGAAGTGGTGGGCGAAAGCGCCCGCGCGCTGCATGCCGATGCACTGGCCATGCTGGACAAGATCGTCAGCGAAAAGTGGCTGACCGCGCGCGGCGTTGCCGGCTTCTGGCCCTGCGCGCGTGAGGAAGACGACATCGTCGTCTACCTGTCCGAGGAAGAACGCCACGTCCGCCTGCCGATGCTGCGCCAGCAGATCCGCAAGAGCCGCGACCGCGCCAACTTCTGCCTCGCCGATTTCATCGATCCGGATGGTGACTGGATCGGCGGCTTCGCGGTTGGCATCCACGGGATCGAGCCGCATCTGGCGCGGTTCCAGGCCGTGCATGACGACTATTCGGACATCCTGCTGAAGGCCCTGGCTGACCGCTTTGCCGAAGCCTTTGCCGAACGACTGCACCAGCACGTCCGCACCACGCTGTGGGGCTATGCTCCGGGCGAGCAGCTGACCAACGAAGCGCTGATCAAGGAAGAATATCGCGGCATCCGGCCCGCCCCCGGCTATCCCGCCTGCCCGGACCACAGCCTGAAACCGACCCTGTTCGAACTGCTCGGCGCAACCGAAAACACCGGCATCACACTGACCGAATCCTATGCGATGCTGCCCACCTCGGCCGTATCGGGCTTCTACTTCGCCCACCCTGAAAGCCAGTATTTCGGCGTGGCGCGGATCGGGCAGGATCAGCTGCAAGACTATGCCACCCGCTCCGGCGTGGACCTGGCCACGGCAGAACGCTGGCTGCGCCCCAATCTGGATTGAGGTTGATTGCACTTGAGGCAGTCAGGATTTGTGGAGAGAGGGCAAGCCGCGCCCTTCCGTTAAAGCCTGACTGCCGCTAGGCCGCAGCGGTGATTGCGCCGGACCTTCTTGAAAAACTGCACGACACCTTCGGCTTTTCCGCCTTTCGCGGAGTGCAGGATCAGGTCGTCGGGCGGGTCATGGCCGGGCGGTCCACTCTGGCCGTCATGCCCACCGGCGCGGGCAAGAGCCTGACCTACCAGCTGCCCGCCGTTGCCCTGCCGGGAACCTGCGTCGTCATCTCTCCGCTGATCGCGCTGATGCACGATCAGCTGCGCAGTGCAGAGGCCAATGGCATCCGCGCCGCCAGCCTGACCAGCGCCGACGATGCCGAATACCGCGAACAGGCCATCGACCGCTTCCGGGGCGGCGAACTCGATCTGCTTTACGTCGCGCCGGAACGGGCCAGCCAGGGGCACTTCCGCGAACTGCTGTCGCGCGCGCCGATCAGCCTGTTTGCCATCGACGAAGCGCACTGCGTGTCCGAATGGGGCCATGATTTCCGCCCGGACTATCGCCTACTGCGCCCCCTGATGGACACCTTTGCCGACGTACCGCGCCTTGCCCTGACCGCGACTGCCGACGCCCACACCCGCGCCGACATTCTGACCCAGCTGGGCATTCCCGAAGACGGCCTGATCGTCGCCGGGTTTGACCGGCCCAACATCCGCTATGCAATCCGCCACCGCGATAATCCGGTGCGCCAGTTGACCCAGCTGATGGCCGAACAGCCTGGCCCCGGCATCGTCTATGCCCCGACCCGGCGCAAGGTGGAGGAACTGGCCGACAAGCTGGCCATGGCCACCGGGCGCAACGTCCTGCCCTATCACGCCGGTCTCGATCCCGCAGTCCGCGCCGGCAATCAGGCTGCCTTTGTGGCCAGCGAAGACATGGTGATGGTCGCCACGGTGGCTTTCGGCATGGGGATCGACAAGCCGGACGTGCGTTTCGTGGCCCATGCGGGCGTGCCGAAATCGATCGAATCCTATTATCAGGAAACCGGCCGCGCGGGCCGTGATGGCGATCCTTCGCTGGCCCTGCTGCTGTGGGGGGCAGAAGACTTTGCCCGCGCCCGGCAGCGGCTGGACGAAGTGGACGAAAGCCGCCGCGCCGGGGAACGCAGCCGGATCGACGCGATGGCGCGGCTGGTTGAAACCGCCGGTTGCCGCCGCGCCCTGTTGCTGCGCCATTTCGGCGAAGACCCGCCGCAGACCTGCGGCAACTGCGACAATTGCCTTGATGCCCCCGCCGTGATCGATGCGACCACGCTGGCGCAAAAGCTGCTGTCGGCAGTCTATCGCACTGGTCAGACCTATGGCCTGGGCCATATCGAAAAGGTGCTGCTGGGCGCCGACGACGAACGCGTGCTGCAGCGCGGGCATGACCAGTTGAGCGTGTTTGGCATCGTTCCGGCGACCGAGGCCCCGCTGCTCAAGCCGCTGGCCCGAGCATTGCAGGCGCGCGGCAGTCTGGTCCCGACCGAGCATGGCGGGCTGGCCCTGGGCGGCGATGCCAAGGAAGTGCTGAAGGGCGAAGCCGCGGTGATGATTGCCCTGCCGCCCAAGCGCGAAAGCGGGCGCAAGGCGCGGCGTGATCGCTCTGCCGGGTTCAATCCGGTTGGCGATCCGCTGTTCGACGCCCTGCGCGCCCTGCGCCGCGACCTTGCGGCAGAGGCCGGGGTGCCGCCCTATGTGATCTTCCACGATGCCACTCTACGCGACATGGCCGCGCTGCGCCCCACTAGCCTGTCCGAACTGGGCCAACTGGTCGGCATCGGGGCGCGCAAGCTGGAAGCCTATGGCGAAGCTTTCCTTGGCGTGATTCGCCAACATTAACTTTCGCTTTTGCAATTCGTTAGCAATTGCGGCTTGACTGCATTTCCAAAAGGCTTTCAGGGGGCGATCTCGAAACCGGACAAGGAGCATCCCGTGGCCGCATTCGAGACCCTTTTCTCACCCGTCATCCTGTTTTTCGTACTGGGCGTTCTGGCCGCCGCAGCGCGATCGGACCTGTCCGTTCCAGAGCCACTGGCCAAAAGCCTGTCGCTCTACCTGATGGCCGCAATCGGCCTGAAAGGCGGGGTCCAGGTGGCCCAGGCAGGCTTTTCCAGCGAACTGGTGCAAGTCGCGGCGGTTGGCATTGCGCTCAGCTTTGCCCTGCCCCTGCTGGCCTTCACCCTGCTGCGCGCCTTTGCCGGGCTGGACAGGCTCAACGCCGGGGCCGTGGCCGCGCACTATGGCTCGGTCTCGATCGTCACCTTCGTCACCGTATCCGATGCCCTGACCCGCAGCGGCATGGCCCCGGCCGGCTATCTGGTGGCCGTCATGGCGCTGATGGAAACTCCCGCAATCATCACCGGGATGCTGCTGGCGCGCGGCACTGGCACGCTTAGCGGCGGCCAGCGCGGCAAGCTGCTGCGCGAAGTGCTGCTGAATGGCTCGGTCGTGCTGCTGCTGGGCGCCTTCCTGATCGGTCTGGTCATCGGCAAGGAGAAGTTCGAGCCGATTGTCCCGGTCTTCGTCACCGGCTTTACCGGCCTGCTCTGCCTTTTCCTGCTCGACATGGGCCTGATCGCCATGCGCCGCCTGCGCGATAGCCGCGCCCTGACCTGGCGGATGGTTGCGCTGGGCGTGGTCCTGCCGCTGGTCAACGGCGCAATCGGCCTTGGCGCGGCGGCGCTGCTGGGCCTTGATCCCGGCACCGGCGCGGCGCTGGCCATGCTGGCGGCCAGCGCATCCTATATCGCCGTACCCGCAGCCGTGCGTCTGGCCTTGCCCGATGCCGACCCCGGCATTTACCTGTCGATGTCGCTGGCTGTCACTTTTCCGTTCAACATCCTGCTGGGCATTCCGCTGGTCATCCAGCTGGCCCCACTGGTTCTGGCATAAGGAGCCTGCCCGATGATCACGACACACACCCGCAAGCGGATCGATATTCTGGTCGATGCGCCGCTGTGCGAATGGCTGATCGAACAGGCCGCGGCGGTGGACATCCTGCACCATTCGATCCTGCCGGTGGAATCAGGCCTGGGGCGGACGGGGCCGTGGCGCGACGATGGCTTTGGCACTGTCGCCAAGCGGATGTTCCTGGCCCTGTCGAACGAGGCCAAGGTTCAAGCCCTGCTGGAACGACTGGCCCCCGACATCGAACGCTATGGGCTGGTGATCGCCGTCTATGATGTGGAAGTGGTACGCGGCGAGCGGTTCTGAAACCGCCCGCCGCGCAGCCATCACGCCGCTATCCGGTCAGGGCCGGATTTCGTCATGGGGCAAGTGCGGTGCCGCATCTTCCCCATGGCGGGTGGCCCACAGCGAGTAGAACACGCCCGCCGCGATCAGGCCAAAGGTGATGCCCAGGCTCAGCACCGGGGGGAACTTAGCCCCGCCCATCAGGAAGTCGGAGACAAAGATCTTCGACCCGATGAACACCAGCACCGAAGCCAGCGCATACTTCAGGTAATAGAAGCGGTGGATCATGGCCGAGAGCGCGAAGTACAGCGCGCGCAGGCCCAGGATCGCCATGATGTTACTGGTATAGACGATGAAGGTGTCGGTCGTAATCGCGAAGATCGCCGGCACCGAGTCCACGGCAAAGACCAGGTCGGCCAGGTTGATCACCACCAGCGCCACGAACAGCGGGGTAACAGCCGTCACCAGCTTGCCCGTCTTTTCATCCGGCACCTTCACAAAGAAGTGCTGGGCATGCAGCTGCGGCGTGACGCGCATGTGGCTGGAGATCCACCGCACCACCGGGTTCTTGGCAATGTCGGGATCGTGATCCCCGGCGAAGAACATCTTGATCCCGGTGAAGATCAGGAAAGCGGCAAAGATATAGAGCACCCAGTAGGCCTGCTCGACCAGAGCCGCGCCCGCCGCGATCATCGCCCCGCGCAGCACGATCACCGCCAGAATACCCCACAGCAGGGCGCGGTACTGGTACTTCGCCGGGATTGCGAAGAAGGTGAAGATCAGGCTGATCACAAAGACATTGTCGATCGACAGCGCCTTTTCGATGAAGAAGCCGGTGTAGTATTTCATGCCGAGGTCGGCGCCCTTCTCCATCCACACCCAGGCACCAAAGGCCATGGCGATGGCGATGTAGAAGGCAGTCAGCTTCAGCGATTCAGCGATGCCCATTTCCCGGTCCTCCTTGTGGAGGATGCCAAGGTCAAAGGCGGTCAGGGCCAGGACCAGTCCGGCGAAGGACAGCCAGAACCAGACCGGGGTGCCGAGCCAGTCGGCAGTCAGGAATTCCATCAGTTCATTCCCCTGTTGCGAACATCAAAAGAACCGGCGCTCCCCGCAAAGGGAACGCCGGCAGGGTGGAAATGGGGCCGGTCAGGCGCGCGAATGCCGCGGCTTGGTTGCAAGCCGGGAAAGGCGGTCCTTGATGGCCAGTTTGAGTTTCTTGAGCCGCGCGACCTCAAACGGGTCGGGCAGGCGGCGCGCCTGCAGGCGGCGCAAGGCATCGTCGAGTTTCTGGTGACGTTCCATCAGGCGGAACAGACGATCGGACATGGGTTTGCTCCCTATCGCACGGTTGGTACGATCGGACACACCGAGCCAAGGGCCGTAAAGGGTTGGGAGGGGGACGAACCCGGACCCTGGCATCGGTGTATCCGATGCGGTCCGACATCACGCAGCGCTGACCAAGGATGGGGCTATGGTCATATGCGCCGCGCCAGAGGGGCCCGGTCCCGCGAGACAATTATTATGACTGATTCGCTCTGATTTCAAGTGAATTTCGGGTTCAACGATGAAACGCCGAAAATCAGCCACTTCTTCCGATCAGAGAATGTGCCCGGTCCGGTCCCGCTTGGTGGCCAGATAGCGGGCGTTGTGCGGGTTGGGCGGCAACTGGTGCGGCACCCGTTCAGCCACGTCCACCCCGGCTTCGCGCAGGGCTTCGACCTTGGCCGGGTTGTTGGTCATCAACCGGATCGCATGGACGCCCAGCAGTTCCAGCATGCGCGCCGCAACCGGGAAGTCGCGGGCTTCGGTCGGCAGGCCAAGGCGGTTGTTGGCATCAACCGTATCAAAGCCCTGATCCTGCAATTCATAGGCGCGCAGCTTGTTGATCAGGCCGATCCCGCGTCCTTCCTGACGCAGATACAGCAGCACGCCCCAGCCGCCCTGCCCGGCCTCGCGCGCCATTTCGCGCAGGGCAGCATCCAGCTGCGGGCCGCAATCGCATTTCAGGCTGCCCAGGATGTCGCCGGTCAGGCATTCCGAATGGAGCCGGACCAGCGGCGCGCGGTCGCCATTCTGTGCGCCGATCACCAGGGCAACGTGTTCGCGCAGGTCGTCGGCCGAGCGGAAGGCGACGATCTCAGCCTCTTCCGCAGCGGCGACCGGCAGGCGGGCGCGGGCAGCGATGGCGAGGTGGCGGGTATCCTTCCACGCGGCAAGGTCAGCAGCGGAAAGCGAAACCGCTTCGCCTGCTGGTTCCGGATCGACCAGAAAGGCAGGCAGGATGCCGGCCAGCCGCGCCAGTTCCATGGCGGCGGTGGCAGCTTCGGCCTGTTCCAGCGACTCGGCCAGGAACGGCCCTTTCATCGGATAGGTCAGGTCCAGCGCCGGATCGGACAGGGCACGGGCGGCGGCAAGGTCAAACGGTTCGGCCCCGCGGATCAGGACAGGCGCCTCTGGCACCGCCGCTTCGCGCTGGTTGGCCAGCTTCAGCGTCACGGCGCGGGCGGCGGAAATCAGCATGGTGCGCGCGGCGGCCTGTTCGGCAAAGCCGGTCTCTGCCGGAAGCAGGGTAAAGGCCCCGTCCAGCGTAATCGGCCAGCCGTGGCGCAGGGCATCCAGCGCCTGGGCGACGCGCCGTGCGGGCGAGCTCACAGTTCAAACTCCGTGATCAGCGGCACGTGGTCGCTTGGCTGCTCCCAGCGGCGGGTTTCCTCGACAAAGCGGTGCTGGCGCGATTGAGCCGCAAGGTCAGGCGAGGCCCACATATGGTCCAGCCGCCGCCCGCGATCCTTTTCCTGCCAGAACGTACGATAGGACCACCAGGTCCAGTTGCGTTCCGGCGCGGGGATATGCTTGCGGCCCAGATCGACCCAGCCATGGGCATCGCGCAGGCGATAAAGCGCCTCAATCTCGATCGCGGTATGGCTGACGACCTTGAGCAGGGCCTTGTGATCGTAAACATCGCATTCCAGCGGCGCGATGTTGAAATCGCCCACCAGCAGGGTCGGGCGGTCCAGCTTGTCGGCCCAGTCGGTCATGCGGGCGAGGAAGTCCAGCTTTTGCCCGAACTTCGGATTCACTTCGCGGTCGGGCACGTCGCCCCCGGCCGGGATATAGACGTTTTCCAGCACCAACCCCTGCCCGGCACCGAGCAATTCCACGCCGACATGGCGCGCCTCGCCATTGGCCTGCCAGTCGTTACGGCTCAGTTCGCGCAGGGGAATGCGGCTGACGGTCGCGACACCGTGATAGCCCTTTTGCCCATGAACCGCGCGGTGGACATAGCCCAGCCGCTCAAACATCTCATGCGGGAACAGGTGTTCGGCACACTTGATCTCTTGCAGGCACAGCACGTCGGGCGCCTGCTCGGTAAGGAAGCGTTCGACCTGATCGATGCGCAGGCGGACCGAATTGATGTTCCAGGTGGCAATAGAGACCATGGCGCGGCTTTAGGTTGCCCGGTGCCGTCCAGCAACGAAAAACCCCTGCTCCGGGGGCAATGGAGCAGGGGTTCTTTTGTGCGTTCGTCACGCTGACGGTGCGGCCCAACAGGAGGCTTGGGCAACAGGGGGGAAACCCGCCTCGGGTCGCGCCGTCACAGTTCTTTTAGACAAAAATGGCTTGCGCTGCCATGAACAAGCAGTGCGTATTTGTCGCGAATTGTCGCAAGCACCGCACGGCAGGCGATGAACCGTTCGCCCCTAACGACGACCCGCCGCACGCGGATCGTTGAAGCGGAAGGTGTTGTCCGCAACGGCAATTCCATACTGGTGATTCGACAAATTGACCCGCGTCAGGGTGTTCTGCGAGTCGAGCGCCGCCCAGCTGGTCAGCTCCAGCCCGCCCGGGGCAGAGGCCTTGCGCACGAAGACCAGGGTAATCACGCCGAATTCCGGATGCGCCTTGTCGCGCACTTCGACGCTGACGAGGTTCGGGCTGCTGACCGGCACCAGCTTGCCATATCTGGCCACGTCGCGCTTGGGATCGAGCAGCGCGCCCAGCGGGCTGTTCTTGATCGGCCAGCGCTGCACCTGCCGGACCTGATAGTCGACGAAGGTGAAGGCAGAACCGTCCGAAACGATCAGGAAGGGCACGCCCTTTTCGTACTGGAAACGGATTCGCCCCGGCCGCTTCAGCGTCATGATACCGGAAACGCGCTTGCCGGTGCGGTCGATCTGCACAAAGTCCGCGCGCATCGTGGAGATGCCACGCAGCGCCGCCACGGCCTGAGCCATGTCGTCGGACTGGGCCTGTGCCGCAGGGGCAGCAACCACCAGCGCAGCAGGGGCGGAAACGACAAGTGCCGCCGAAAGGGCGGCACCTAGCGTGATCGGGAAGAGCTTGATCTTGTTCATAGGTCTACCTGCTAAAGGAAGCCCATTGAACTCGTCATGAACCCGGCTTGTTCCCGATATACAGCTCGGGATGGGTTCAATGCGGGGCTGCGTGCAAAGGGCAGCGCCCCGCCGACAAGCTTACTTGATCTTGGCTTCCTTGAACTCGACGTGCTTGCGCACGACCGGGTCATACTTGCGGAAGCTCATCTTTTCGGTCGTGTTGCGCGGGTTCTTCTTGGTTACGTAGAAGAAACCGGTGTCCGCAGTGGAGACCAGACGGATCTTGACGGTTGCGGGCTTCGCCATGGCGCTTGTCCTGAACTTTCGATTCGATGCCCGAAGGCGCTGAAAACTGCGAGAGCGGCAACTGGTGCCGCCCCGGGAAGCCCGGGCCAATGGGCCAGAAGGGTCGGAAAGTCAAGGCTTGCCGGGCCTATTCGCGCTTCGTCATGGTCATGCCGGCGCCCGCTTGCTGGCTTCGACCAGAATGGTTACAGTTGCAACCATGTTCGACACCGATTTTTCCCGCCTGCCCGACCCCGGCCCCGAAGTCTTTACTGCGCCGCTGCAGCGCCCCGCCAATGTCGGCGAAGATTGGCTGGAAAGCGCGCAGCGCGCCTATGACAGCGCGGAAAACGCGATCTGGGACGACCTGTTTGCCCGCCAGATGGAAGTGCTGCCGGGCCGCGCTGCCAGCGCCTTTCTGGCCGGGCTGGACAAGCTGGATCTGGGCCGAGGCGGCATTCCGGATTTCGGACGCCTATCCGAAGAACTGGGTGCGCTGACCGGCTGGTCGGTCGTGCCGGTGCCCATGCTGATCCCGGATCACGTATTTTTCTGGCACCTGGCGAATCGGCGATTCCCGGCAGGCAACTTCATCCGCACGCGCGAAACGTTCGACTACATCCAGGAACCGGACGTGTTCCACGACGTGTTCGGCCACGTCCCGATGCTGACCGACCCGACCTATGCCGATTACATGCAGGAATATGGCCGCGCCGGGTGGAAGGCGATGCGCTACAACCGGCTCAAGGCGCTAGGCGCGCTCTATTGGTACACGGTGGAATTCGGGCTGATTCTGGAGCGTGAAGGTCTGCGCGCCTATGGTGCGGGCATCCTCTCCGGCCCGACCGAGGCGATCTATTGCCTAGAGGCGGAAAGCCCGAACCGGATCATGCTCAACGTCGACCGGGTGATGCGGACCGACTATGTGATCGACGACCTGCAACCGACCTATTTCGTGATCGAGAGCTTCAAGGAACTCTATCACGACACGGTCGAGCGCGACTTTGACCGGCTCTATCGCAGTCTTGCGCCGGGATTCACTTATGCAAACACGGCGGTGATAGACATCGACGATGTCCTGCATCGCGGCACGCAGGAGTACCTGCTGCGCGGCGGCAGAGGATCAGGCGCGCGTCCGGTATAGAGCGCCCGCGCGCCCTGATCAGCGCGCCTAATCAGCGCGAGAGCAGGAACACTGCCAGTGCGCCAGCGACAATGCGATACCAGGCGAAGGGAGCGAAACCCGCGCGGCTGACATAGGCGACGAACATCTTGATCACCGCCAGAGCGACCACGAACGACACGGCAAAGCCCACCGCAATCTCGGTCCAACCGACAGTGCCGGTTCCGGCCATCAGTTCGGCATGGTTGTCCCACAGTTCCAGCGTGGTCGCGCCCAGCATGGTTGGAATGGCCAGGAAAAAGCTGAACTCTGCCGCAGTCCGCCGCTCGATCCCCATGGCCAGAGCGCCCATGATCGTTGCGCCGGAACGGCTGACGCCCGGAACCATCGCAATGCACTGGAACAGGCCCACCCCCAGCGCCTGACGCGCGGGTAACTGGGCAACGCCGCTTGGCCCGCCCGGCTTGGCCCAGCGTTCGATGGCGAGGATGGCAATGCCGCCCACGATCAGCGCCCAGCCAACCACCATCGGGCTGCCCAGCAGAATGTCGATATAGTCCTTGAGCAAAAGCCCCAGCACAGCCGAAGGCATGAAGGCCAGCAGGATATTGCGGATGAAGGCCAGGCTCATCGGCTCCAGCTTGAGCAGGCCCATGCCCACGGCCCAGAAGGTGCGCCAATACTGCACCACTACGGCCAGGATCGCGCCAAGCTGGATCACCACGTTGAACGCCGCCCAGGTCTTGGCATCATAGCCAAAGACTTCGGTGGCAAGGATCAGGTGGCCAGTCGAGGAAACCGGGATGAACTCGGTAACGCCCTCGACAATGCCCAGCAGGATCGCGGTAACGATAGTGTCCATCACTTCGCTTCCTGCTGTGCCGCAAAAGCGCGCTCGTCAAACTGCAGCGAGGCAAGGCGCGCATAGAGCCCGCCGGCCTTGGCCAGCTGGTCATGGGTGCCAACCTCGACCACGCGGCCGCTATCCAGCACCACGATCCGGTCCGCCCCGCGCACCGTGGCAAGGCGGTGGGCAATGACCAGCGTGGTGCGGTCGGCCATCAGCCGGTCGAGCGCCTGCTGGACCAGCATCTCGCTTTCGGCATCGAGCGCGCTGGTCGCTTCGTCGAGCAGCAGGATCGGCGCCTGACGCAGCACGGCGCGGGCAATCGCCACGCGCTGGCGCTGCCCGCCGGACAGCCGCGCCCCGCCTTCGCCAAGATAGGTATCAAGCCCATCGGGCAGGTCGCGCAGGAAGCTTTCGGCATTGGCCGCGCGGGCCGCTTCCCAGATTTCCTCGTCACTGGCCGTCCAGTTGCCATAGCGCAGATTATCCCGCGCGCTGGCGGCAAACAGGATCGCTTCCTGCGGCACCAGCGCGATGCGGCGACGCACTTCGGCCGGATCGACTGCCGTGATCGGCACGCCGTCCAGCTTGATCGTGCCGGTCTGCGGATCGTAGAACCGCTCGGCCAGCTGGAACAGGGTCGACTTGCCCGCGCCGGACGGGCCGACGATCGCCACGGTCTCGCCCGGCTCGATGGTCAGCGAGAAATCGTGCAATGCCGCCGTGTCCAGCCGGGTCGGATAGCGGAAAGTCACGTTTTCAAAGCTGAGCTTGCCGCGCCCCGGGCTGGGCAGCATCAGCGGACGTTCCGGCGCCGTGATCTGCGGCTTTTCATTGAGCAGTTCGGACAGGCGGCTGGCCGCCCCGGCCCCGCGCAGCAGGTCGCCGTAAACTTCGGTCAAGGCGCCGAACGCCCCGGCGACGATAACCGCGACAAAGACGATCTGGACAATCGTGCCGCTGGTGATGGTGCCTTCGGCCACCCCAACCGCACCCTGCCAGACCAGCAGGACGATCGCGCCGAAGATGGCGACAATCGCCAGCGCGCTGATCACCGCGCGCAGCACGATGCGGCGCTTGGCCGTGGCAAAGCTCAATTCGACAGACTCGGCAAAACGCTGCTGTTCGCGGGATTCCTGATTGAAGGCCTGAACGATCTTCATCGCCCCCAAGGTCTCGGCCACCATCGCGCCGATATCGGCCACGCGATCCTGACTGGTGCGCGAGATCGTGCGAATGCGCCTCCCGAAGGCGAGCAACGGAAACAGCACGCCGACAATGCCGACCATCAGCCCCGCCGTCAGCTTGGGCGCCAGCGAGAACAGGATAATCACTCCGCCAATCGCCATGATCAGATTGCGCAGAGCGACCGAAACGGTAGTACCGACGACCTGCTCGATCAGCGCAGTATCCGAAGTCATCCGCGAAGATATCTCGTTCGGGCTGTTTTCCTCGAAAAAGCCAGGCGACAGGCGCAGCAGGTTATCCTGCACCTTCAACCTGATGTCAGCGATCACCCGCTCACCCAGCCACGATACGAAGTAGAACCGGACAGCGGTCCCCGCACCCAGCACCACCACGATCAGCAGCAGATAGCGGAACCAGCGCCCGATTTCGTCCAGGTTGCCGCCCGGACCGAACCCCTGGTCCACCACCATGCGGAACCCGGCGGGAATGGCCAGCGTCGCAGTGGCGGTGACCGTCAGGGCCAGCAGGGCCATGATCATCTGGCGCGGATACTTGGCCGTTTCCCTCACGACCATGCGCAAAGGGCCGAGATTGCGCGCCGGGGGCGCCTCGGAAGCGGCAGTTTCGGCTTGAGGCACGGTCGCAGCGCCTTCTGGCTTTGAACTCATGGCCGCGCCCTAGCACAACCCGCGCCCCGCGTAAGAGGAATATCGCTCCCCTTGCCGCACTGCGGCACGTATTTTGTGCATCGCACAATGATCTGCTACAGGCCGGATTCACAGCCAGACTGGCCGGGCCATAGTGGAGGGCTTTAGACCGTGCTTTACACCGCTTACGAATTGCAGCGTTCGTGGCTTAACGCCGCCAGCACCTGGGCCTCGATCGGGGCCGAAATGCTCAACAATCCGGCACTTCCCTTTGGCTATGGCACGGGCGGTCCGGTCATGGCCTCGGCGCTGGAAGTGTTTGCCCATGCCTCGGCAGCCTATGGCAAGCCCGCCTTTGGCATCCACACGGTCGAAGTGGACGGCACGGCCCATGCGGTGGCCGAGGCTATCGTGATGCACAAGCCGTTCGGCAACCTGCTGCGCTTTACCCACACCGGCCTGCCTAAAAATGCGCCGCGCCTGCTGATCGTCGCGCCGATGAGCGGCCATTTCGCCACCCTGCTGCGCGGCACGGTCGCCCGGATGCTGGAACGCTGCGAAGTTTACGTGACCGACTGGGCCGATGCGCGGATGGTGCCCCTTTCGGCGGGCGAGTTCGATCTGGACGATTACATCGAATACCTGATCGAATTCTTCGAACATATCGGCCCCGGCGCCCATGCCCTGGCGGTCTGCTAGCCGTCGGTGCCTACCCTGGCCGCCACCGCCATCATGGGCGAAGACAAGCACCCCTGCCGCCCGCTTACCCTGACCATGATGGGCGGCCCGGTCGATACGCGGGAAGCGCCGACTTCGGTCAACGATCTGGCCATGCAGCGCCCGATCGAATGGTTCCGCAACACCGTGATCGCCACGGTGCCGCTGCAATATCCGGGGGCTGGCCGCCGCGTCTATCCGGGCTTTCTGCAATTGGCCGGGTTCATGTCGATGAATCTGGGCAACCACATGCTGAGCCACTACCACATGTTCAAGCATCTGGTTGATGGCGACGGGGAAAGCGCCGACGCGACCAAGGCATTCTATGACGAATACCGCGCAGTCTGCGACCTCAACGCCGCCTACTATCTCCAGACAATCGAAAAAGTGTTCCAGAAACACGCCCTGCCCAAGGGCGAATTCATGCATCGCACGCGGCGGGTCGATCTGGGCCAGATCAAGGACACTGCCCTGCTGGCGGTCGAAGGTGAGCGCGACGACATTTCCGGCATCGGCCAGACCAGGGCCGCGCTGCATCTGGCAACCAGCCTGCCCGAGGCGAAGAAGAAGTACCACCTCGCCCCGGAAGTCGGCCACTACGGCATCTTCAATGGCAGCAAGTGGCGCGAAAGCATTGCTCCGATCCTGGAGCAATGGATCGCCAAGCACGACAAAAAGGCCTGAAAAGGCGCGGCTGAAAGTGGTTGCCTGAGCCTGCCGGTCGGCAAGCAGACCCCATAAAACAAAAGGGCCGCGCGTTCGTCTGAACCCGCGGCCCTTATTGTTCTGGCGAGAGGCTTAGAGGACTTCGAACAGCCCTGCCGCGCCCATGCCGCCGCCGACGCACATGGTGACGACGACGTACTTCGCACCGCGACGCTTGCCTTCGATCAGCGCGTGCATGGTGCAGCGCGCGCCGGTCATGCCATAGGGGTGACCGATCGAGATCGAGCCGCCGTTGACGTTGAGCAGTTCGTCAGGAATGCCCAGCTTGTCACGGCAGTACAGCACCTGCACCGCGAACGCTTCGTTCAGTTCCCACAGGCCGATATCGCTGACCTTCAGGCCAAAGCGGTTCAGCAGCTTCGGGATCGCATAGACCGGGCCGATACCCATTTCGTCCGGCTCGGTACCGGCAACGGCCATGCCAACATAGCGGCCCAGCGGGGTCAGACCCTTCTTGGCGGCGAGAGCAGCTTCCATCACGATCACGGCAGCCGAACCGTCGGACAGCTGGCTGGCGTTACCGGCGGTAACGATGCCATCGGGCAGGACCGGGCCAAGCGACTTCAGGCCTTCCAGCGTGGTTTCCGGACGGTTGCCTTCGTCCTTGGCCAGCGTCACGTCCTTCATCGTAACTTCGCCGGTTTCCTTGTTGGTCACTGCCATGGTGGCCGAGCAGGCGACGATTTCGTCGTCAAACTTGCCTGCAGCCTGGGCAGCGGCAGTGCGCTGCTGCGATTGCAGGGCATATTCGTCGCAGGCATCGCGGCTGATGTTGTAGCGCTTGCCCACGATTTCCGCAGTCTGCAGCATCGGCATGTAGATCGCGCTGTGCATTTCCATCAGCGAACGGTCCGGCTGAACGCGCATGTCCTTGGTCTGGACCAGCGAGATCGATTCCTGGCCGCCAGCGGCAACCACGTCCATGCGGTCGAACACGACCTGCTTCGAAGCCGTGGCGATCGACATCAGGCCCGACGAGCACTGACGGTCCATCGTCATGCCCGAAGTGGTGATCGGCAGACCGGCGCGCAGCGCGACCTGGCGGGCAAGGTTGCCGGCCTGGGCGCCTTGCTGCATCGCCGCACCCCACAGCACGTCATCGACTTCGGCCGGATCGATCCCGGCGCGGGCGACCGCCTCCTTGAGGCTGAACGCGCCGAGGGTGGCACCGGCGGTGGCATTGAACGCTCCGCGATAGGCCCGGCCAATCGGCGTACGGGCGGCGGAAACGATGACTGCGTCACGTGACATTGGAAAATCCTTGGGTTGAAGTTGTCAAATCGGTCCTGGGGAGGATCGCGATCAAACGTACAGCATCGTGATCCATTCGCAGATCAGGGCCGGCTTTTCCTCGCCCTCGATCTCGATGGTGATTTCGTTGGTCTGCTGCCACTGACCAGGGCGCTTTTCGACCAGCTCGAGCAGCTTGGTGACGCTGCGCACGCGCTTGCCGGAGCGGACCGGGCTGAGGAAGCGGGTCTTGTTGCCGCCATAGTTGACGCCCATCTTCACGCCGTCGATGCGCACGCCCTGGGTCATCGCACCCAGCACCGGCACCAGCGAAAGGGTGAGGAAGCCGTGGGCGATAGTGCCGCCGAACGGGCTCAGCTTGGCCTTTTCCTCGTCAACGTGGATGAACTGAAAATCGCCGGTCGCTTCGGCAAACTTGTTGATGCGCTCCTGGCTGACTTCCAGCCAATCCGAAACACCAAGCACTTCGCCAGTCTTGGCCTGCAGTTCCTGCGGGGTCATTTGCCTCTCCTCTAGCAAGCGGGAAAGTGTGTCTTTTGGCGCAAGCAAACGGCCAAGGCAACGCCGCTACGGAAAGGCGGGCGCGAATTTGCCGCGACTGAACGAATCGCGGCAGCCAGCTATCGGAATTGCGCCTGAGGTGGCCCGCATTAGGGGCTTGTTTACCATCGCAGGATAGCCCCTGTTCCCACGATCTGCTTCCGCGCTGCAGGACTGGACGGACCAAGGAAGAACGATGGCAAGGAAAAGCAACAATGCGGCCAAGGTGCAGCCGGTCACGGCCCACCCGCTGTTCCGGCCTGTCGTGACCCTGTGGTGCGGCGCCCTGCTCGGCCTGGGCAGCGTGGCGGTTCATCCCGCCGTGCTGGACGGCCTGCTCCGCCAGAGCCGGATCGAACAGATGCTTGCCGCCGCCCTGCCGCCAGTCGATCTGGCCGGACAGACCTTGCTGGCCCTGATCCTTGCCGCAACCGGCTGCGTGATCGGCCTGGGCATCGGGCGGGCAGCAACGCGGATTGCCGAGGGCCGCCAGCACAAGCAGGCCAGCAAGGAAGATGTCCTTGTCCTGCGCGACGAGCTCAATACCCCCTTCGTGGCAAAGGCCGAGCCGGAAGAGCCAGCGCCCGTGGTTGAGACCGTGGCAACGGAGCCTGCACCTGCCGCGACCGTCCTGCCGCCAGAGGAACCCGCTCCCGCACCAGCGGAACGCGCCGAGCGCCACCCCCTGCCCTGGGCGGCCCAGCCAGCCTATGATCGCGCGAAAACCGAGCGCGCGCTGCGCGATGCGCTGACCAATCTGCAACAGCTGCGCGGCGCGGCCTGACGCCGCCAAAGGCCCGCCGGACTGTAACGAAAAAGCCACTGCATAGGTATGGGGGCCTGTCCAAGCGGACAGACCCCCTTTTCGCAGTTGCAAAAGCAGCTTCCTGTCGCCATGGGAAAATCCTGCGCAATTTTCGCTGCCTCGTGCGGCTGCAAATCTTGCGCTTAATTGCTGGAATTCTGGGATTTGTTCGTGACACGCGCGCGAATCGAGGAATTGTGGCTTGGACACAGGATGGGACTAGATGGGATTTCCGGCGCCTCAGGGCCTTTATGATCCGCGCAATGAACACGACGCATGTGGCGTGGGCTTCGTCGCTCACATCAAAGGTGCGAAAAGCCATGCGATCATTAGCCAGGCACTGGAGATTCTTAAAAACATTGACCACCGCGGCGCGGTGGGTGCCGACCCGCTGCTGGGTGACGGCGCGGGCATCCTGATCCAGCTGCCCGATGCGCTCTATCGCAAGTGGGCCGATGCCGAAGGGCTGAAGCTGCCGCAGCCGGGCGACTATGCCGTTGCCATGTGCTTCCTGCCGCAGGACGAAGCCAGCCGCGACTTCATCGTCGGCATCTTCGAAAAGTTCATCGCCAAGGAAGGCCAGCGCCTGATCGGCTGGCGCGACGTGCCGGTGACCATCGACGGTCTGGGCGAAACGGTGAAGGCAGAGATGCCGGTCATCCGCCAGTGCTTCGTGGCGCGTGGCGACAATTGCGAAGACCAGGACGCTTTCGAGCGCAAGATCCTGGCGATCCGCAAGCAGACCCAGAACCCGCTGGCGGCTCTGGCCGAAAAGCATGGCCTGCCCGGTCTGACCGAGCTTTACATGCCCAGCTTCTCCAGCCGCACCGTGGTTTACAAGGGCCTGCTGCTGGCAACCCAGGTCGGCTCGTTCTACGACGATCTGCGCGATCCGGACTGCGTTTCGGCCCTGGGCCTGGTTCACCAGCGCTTCTCGACCAACACCTTCCCCAGCTGGAAGCTGGCGCACCCCTATCGCTTCATCGCGCACAACGGCGAAATCAACACGGTTCGCGGCAATGTGAACTGGATGAACGCGCGCCGCCGCACGATGGAATCGGAACTGCTGGGCGCCGACCTCGACAAGATGTGGCCGCTGATCCCGCACGGTCAGTCGGACACGGCCTGCCTCGACAACGCGCTCGAACTGCTGCTGGCCGGTGGTTACAGCCTGGCCCATGCGGTGATGATGCTGATCCCGGAAGCCTGGGCCGGCAACCCGCTGATGAGCGCAGAGCGCCGCGCATTCTATGAATACCATGCCGCGCTGATGGAACCGTGGGACGGTCCGGCTGCCGTGGCCTTTACCGATGGCCGCCAGATCGGCGCGACGCTGGACCGCAACGGCCTGCGTCCGGCCCGCTTCATCGTCACCGACGACGACATCGTGGTCATGGCTTCGGAAAGCGGCGTCCTGCCGATCAAGGAAGAAAACATCGTCCGCAAGTGGCGCCTGCAACCGGGCCGCATGCTGCTGATCGACTTCGAACAGGGCCGGATCATCGAGGACGAAGAGCTGAAGGCCCAGCTTTCAGCCGAACAGCCCTACGAAGACTGGCTCCACGCCGCGCAGTACAAGCTCAAGGACCTCGAAGTGGTCGAGCCGGAACTGGCGCAGCTGGCAGTCGAAACCACCACCCTGCTCGATCGCCAGCAGGCCTTTGGCTACACCCAGGAAGACGTTTCCAAGTTCCTGGAGCCGATGGGCGCCAATGGCGACGATCCGATCGGTTCGATGGGCACCGACACGCCGATTGCCGTGCTGTCGAACAAGAGCCGCCTGCTCTACGATTACTTCAAGCAGAACTTTGCCCAGGTCACCAACCCGCCGATCGACCCGATCCGCGAAGAACTGGTGATGAGCCTGGTCAGCATGATCGGCCCGCGTCCGAACCTGCTGGGCATGGAAGCTGGCACGCACAAGCGGCTTGAAGTCGACCAGCCGATCCTCACCAACGAGGACGTGGCCAAGATTCGCTCGGTCGAAGCCGCGCTGGACGGTGCCTTCCGCACCGAAACCATCGACATCACCTGGGATGCCAAGACCGGGGCCGCCGGCCTTGAAATGGCGATCAAGGAAATGTGCTGGGCGGCGACCGAAGCCGTGCTGCAGGACAAGAACATCCTGATCCTGTCCGACCGCGCCCAGGGATCGGACCGCATCCCGATGCCGGCCCTGCTGGCCACCGCCGCGGTCCACCACCACCTCGTCCGGCAGGGCCTGCGTATGCAGACCGGGCTGGTCGTCGAAACCGGCGAAGCGCGCGAAGTGCATCACTTCTGCGTGCTGGCGGGTTACGGCGCCGAAGCGATCAACCCCTATGTCGCCTTTGAAACGCTGGAAGACATCCGCGTGAAGAAGGAGCTGCCGGTCAGCGCCTATGAAGTTCAGAAGAACTACATCAAGGCGGTCGGCAAGGGCATCCTCAAGGTGATGTCCAAGATGGGCATCAGCACCTACCAGTCGTACTGCGGGGCGCAGATCTTCGACGCGGTCGGCCTGTCGAGCCAGTTCATCCAGTCCTACTTCACCGGCACCGCGACCACGATCGAGGGCGTTGGCCTGGCCGAAGTGGCCGAGGAAGCCGTGCGCCGCCACGCCGCCGCCTATGGCGACAACCCGATCTATGCTCACATGCTGGACGTGGGCGGGATGTACGGCCTGCGCCTGCGCGGCGAGCAGCATGCCTGGACGGCCGAAAACATCGCCGCCCTGCAGCATGCCGTGCGCGGCAATGTGCCCGAAAAATACAAGGAATTCGCCCAGACCATCAACGATCAGTCCAGCCGGATGCTGACCATCCGCGGGCTGATGGAACTGAAGAAGGCGGATAAGCCGCTCGACATCAGCGAGGTCGAACCGGCCAGCGAAATCGTCAAGCGCTTCGCCACCGGCGCGATGAGCTATGGTTCGATCAGCTGGGAAGCGCACACCACGCTGGCAGCGGCGATGAACCAGATCGGCGGCAAGTCGAACACCGGCGAAGGCGGCGAGGATCCGCGCCGCTTCAAGCCGATGCCTGATGGCCGCAACCTGCGGTCGGCAATCAAGCAGGTCGCTTCGGGCCGCTTCGGGGTGACCACCGAATACCTGGTCAATGCCGACGACGTGCAGATCAAGATGGCCCAGGGCGCCAAGCCCGGTGAAGGCGGCCAGCTGCCCGGCGACAAGGTTGACAAGACCATCGGCGCAACCCGCCATTCCACCCCCGGCGTTGGCCTGATCAGCCCGCCGCCGCACCACGACATCTACTCGATCGAGGATCTGGCCCAGCTGATCCACGACCTGAAGAACGTGAACACCGGCGCGCGGATCTCGGTCAAGCTCGTCTCGGAAGTCGGCGTCGGCACGGTTGCCGCCGGCGTTTCCAAGGCTCGTGCCGACCACGTCACGATCTCCGGCTATGAAGGCGGGACCGGCGCTTCGCCGCTGACCTCGCTGACCCATGCCGGCAGCCCGTGGGAAATCGGCCTGGCCGAAACCCAGCAGACGCTGATCCTCAACAACCTGCGCAGCCGCATCTGCGTGCAGGCCGATGGCGGCCTGCGCACCGGCCGCGACGTGGCGGTTGCCGCCCTGCTGGGTGCGGATGAGTTCGGCTTTGCCACGGCTCCGCTGATCGCCGCAGGCTGCATCATGATGCGCAAGTGCCACCTCAACACCTGCCCGGTTGGCGTTGCCACCCAGGACCCGGTGCTGCGCGCGCGCTTCAACGGCCAGCCGGAACACGTGATCAACTACTTCTTCTTCGTTGCCGAAGAACTGCGGGCGATCATGGCCGAACTGGGCTTCCGCACCATTGCCGAAATGGTTGGCCGGGTTGACCGGCTCGACATGAAGAAGGCGATTGACCACTGGAAGGCCAGCGGCGTCGACCTGTCGCGCATCCTGCATCAGGTTCCGCTGGGTGACAGCCCCTCGCTGGGCTGGAGCCAGACCCAGGATCACGGGCTGGACAAGGCGCTGGACAACGATCTGATCGCTGCCGCCGCCGATGCGCTGGAAAACAAGCAGGCCGTCGTGATCGAACGCAAGGTCATCAACGTCAACCGCACGGTCGGCGCGATGCTCTCGGGCGAAGTGGCACGGCGCTATGGCCATGCCGGGCTGCCGGACAACACGATCAACATCAAGCTGACCGGGGTTGCCGGACAGAGCTTTGGCGCATGGCTGGCCCACGGGGTAACCCTGGACCTGACCGGCGACGGCAATGACTATGTCGGCAAGGGCCTGTCGGGCGGCCGCGTGATCGTGCGCCAGCCGGACCATGTGGTCCGCAATGCGGCTGAGAACATCATCGTCGGCAACACCGTACTGTACGGCGCGATTGCCGGTGAAGCGTTCTTCAACGGCGTTGCGGGTGAGCGTTTCGCGGTCCGCAACTCGGGCGCAGTTGCCGTGGTCGAAGGCTGCGGCGATCATGGCTGCGAATACATGACCGGCGGCGTGGTGGCCGTGCTGGGCAAGACCGGCCGCAACTTTGCTGCCGGGATGTCGGGCGGCATTGCCTATGTCTACGATCCGGACGGCAACTTTGCCGCGCTGTGCAACCCGGCGCAGGTCGACATCCTGCCGATCAGTGCCGAACCCGATGCCGAGGATGGCGCGGGCCGTCCGCAGCAGCGCACGCAAAGCGTCTATGACAATGGCATGGGTGACCACCTGCGCCACGATGCAGAGCGCCTGCGCGTCCTGCTCGAACGCCACCACCTGCACACCGGATCGGCCCGGGCGCGTGCCCTGCTGGATGACTGGCAGACCACGCTGGGCAAGTTCGTCAAGGTAATGCCGCGCGACTATGCGAAGGCACTGAAGCAAATCGAGGCCGAGCGGCTGGCTGCCGCTTCGGTAGCCGCGGAGTAATCGACATGGGCAAGGAAACCGGCTTTCTCGAACTGGACCGTCAGGATCGCACTTATGCCGATCCCAAGGAACGGCTGAACCACTACAAGGAATTCGTGATCCCGCACGAGGAACCGGCGCTGAAGGCGCAGGCTTCGCGCTGCATGAATTGCGGCATTCCTTATTGTCACAACGGCTGTCCGGTGAACAACATCATCCCGGACTGGAACCATCTGGTCTATGAAGGCGATTGGCAGAATGCGCTGGAAGTGCTGCATTCGACCAACAACTTCCCGGAATTCACCGGCCGCATCTGCCCCGCCCCGTGCGAGGCCAGCTGCACCCTGAACCTGATCGACCAGCCGGTCACGATCAAGTCGATCGAATGCGCGATTGTCGACAAGGGCTGGAACGAAGGCTGGATCGCGGCGCAGGTTCCGGCCCGCCGTACTGGCAAGTCGGTCGCGGTGGTCGGCTCAGGCCCGGCTGGCATGGCCGCTGCCCAGCAGCTCGCCCGCGCCGGTCACTCGGTAACGGTGTTCGAAAAGAACGACCGGATCGGCGGCCTGCTGCGTTACGGCATTCCTGACTTCAAGCTGGAAAAGCAGCTGATCAACCGCCGCGCGCTGCAGATGGAAACCGAAGGGGTGGAATTCCGCACTTCGACCGAAGTCGGGGTCCACGTCTCGATCGAAAGCCTGAAGGAAAACTTCGACGCGGTCGTGCTGGCTGGCGGGGCGGAAGAACCGCGCCGTCTGGAAATCCCCGGCGCGGAACTGCCCGGCGTGCGTCTGGCGATGGAATTCCTGACCCAGCAGAACAAGCGCAACGCGGGTGACGACGAACTGCGCGCCGCACCGCGCGGATCGCTGCTCGCCACGGGCAAGCATGTCGTCGTGATCGGCGGCGGCGATACCGGCAGCGACTGCGTTGGCACGTCCAACCGTCAGGGCGCGGCTTCGGTCACCCAGATCGAAATCATGCCGCAGCCGCCGGAAAAGGAAAACAAGCTGCTGACCTGGCCGGACTGGCCGCTCAAGCTGCGCACCTCGACCAGCCATGAAGAAGGCGTGGAGCGTGACTGGGCCATCCTGACCAAGCGCGTCGCCAGCAAGGACGGTCAGGTGACCGGGCTTGATTGCGTCCGCGTCGAATGGGTCGATGGCAAGATGCAGGAAGTGCCGGGCAGCGAGTTCACGCTGAAGGCCGACCTGATCCTGCTTGCCATGGGCTTCATCGGTCCGCGCAAGCCGGGCCTGATCGACCAGTCGGGCGTCGAACTGGATGCTCGCGGCAATGTCGCGGCCAATGTCACCGACTACCGCACCAGCGATCCGCAGATCTTTGCCTGTGGCGACATGCGCCGCGGCCAGAGCCTGGTGGTCTGGGCAATTCGTGAAGGCCGTCAGGCCGCACGGGCAGTCGACGAAGCCCTGATGGGCGTCAGCGAACTGCCGCGCTAACCGGAAAAGCGGCTCCGCCCTAAGCGGCGGAGTCGCATTCCTCTCCCACAGCGATAACCTGCAGGATCTTGGGATGGCCATCGCGGTCTTCCCAGCGGATCGACTGGCCTTCGCGCAGGCCGATCAGGCCGGCGCCAATCGGCGTCAGGATCGAAATCCGCCCCGCCTCGATATCCGCTTCGTTCGGATAGACCAGCCGCACCGTGCGTTCGGTTCCGCTGTCTTCATCGCGGAACCGCACTTGCGATCCCATGCCGACCACATCGGCGGGCAGCGCGCCGTCCTTGACGACGCGGGCGCGATCAATCTCTTTCAGCAACATGGCCGCCACCTTCGGCAGACGGGTTTCGACCCCGACTGCCAGATCGGCAATTCGGTCGGCATCGCTCTCGCAAAGCACGATTGGCGGGCGGGCTTTTGCCTTGACCGTGGAATTCATTGTATTTCTCCGTGCCGCCACATCACTGGGCGGGCCCTTTGGGACTTATGTTCAGGTGTCTGCTGAAAGTACCCCGGCCCGCACGTGCAGAAACGTGCGTCGGGGCTAAAGGCCCGCGAGCAGTTGGCTCGACTTGCAGCGAAGTCGCCGGAGGGATGAATCGGTCGTCACGGCGCGGAGGATGGCAAAGTCCCGCTGTCGTGGCAAGGACGCAAGGCGACGCCGGCCTTTCGCTTGGAAAGACCGGCGTCGCGCAGGGGGCCTGGGGATGGCGGATTAACGTGTCAAAGCGAAGCGGCCGGAACCGAATGCAGCAACCTGCAGCAGCCCGCCAGCCATCGCGACGTTCTTGAAGAAGTGAATGAACTGGTTCTGGTCACCCAGATCAGCGTGGAAGAATGCGGCAGCGACCACGCTGAACACAGCCAGAGCAATCGCCACCAGGCGAGTGCGGAAGCCGATGATCAGCGCGATGCCGCCAACCGTTTCCAGCAGGGCTGCGCCCAAAGCTGCCACGGTCGGAGCAGGCAGGCCCGCCGAAGCGACATAGGCAGCCGTTCCGGCCGGATCAGCAAACTTGGCAAGGCCGCTGAGGACGAAGATCGCGGCGAGCAGCACGCGCCCGGTCAGCGCCAGCATATCGGCATTGGTGGATACAGGGGCGGAAACGGAAAGCGTGGCAGTATTGGTGGTCATGGTAATTCTCCGGTGATGTTCTGTTGTTGAGGATCAGGCCGCGTCGACCAGGACCAGTTCGGCGTCTTCCAGTGCGGTGATTTCGATCACGGCCTCGCCGGTGATCGCCACCCCGTCACGGGCATTGGCCTCGACCTCGCCAATGCGGATGCGGCCGGTGGCGGGAACGAGGTAGAGGTGCCGCTCTGGCGCCGTTTCATAGCGGATGGATTCGCCAGCCCGCACCAGCGCCCCGGCAACCCGGGCCTGGGCATGGATGCGCAGCGCGTCGGTATCGGCCGCCATGCCCGAGGCAAGGATCACGAACTTGCCGCTGCGATCGTCACGCGGGAAAGGGCGGGCACCCCAGCTGGGCGCATGTCCGCGCTGATCGGGCATGATCCAGATCTGGAACAGGCGGGTTTCCTCGTCCTCCAGATTGTATTCGGCGTGCTGGATGCCGGTTCCGGCGCTCATCACCTGAACGTCGCCAGCGCCCGTGCGGCCCAGATTGCCCAGGCTGTCCTTGTGCGTGATCGCCCCGGCGCGGACATAGGTGATGATTTCCATGTCCTGATGCGGGTGCGGCGGAAAGCCGGACTTGGGCGCAATGGCATCGTCATTCCAGACGCGCAGCGCGCCCCACTGCATCCGGGAGGGTTCGTAATAGTTGGCAAAGGAAAAATGGTGATGCGCGTCGAGCCAGCCGTGGTTGGCGGCACCAAGGGTCGCAAAGGGGCGAAGTTCGATCATGGCAATTCTCCGTGGGGAATCTCGGGCTTCAAGGGGTCTGCTCTTGAAGCGGGAGATAGCCCTTGCCGTTCCATCGTGTAACTGGAATAAATCAGCCCTAAATGTTCAGGAAATCGAAACATGCAGTTAGGCCAGCCTTCGATCGACCAGCTTCGCATCTTCCTTGCCGTTGTTGACGAGGGCAGCTTCAACGCGGCGGCAAAGCGACTGGGCCGGGCAATTTCCGCCATTTCCTATGGCATTTCGCAGCTGGAAGGCCTGCTTGCCATGCGCCTGTTCGAGCGTGAGGGATCGCGCCGCCCTGAACTGACTCCGGCAGGCCGCGCCCTGCTTCCCGCCGCCCGCGCTGTGGCGGGAGACATGGACGCCCTGCTGGCGAAGGCCAGGGACCACCATCAGGGACTGGAATCCGAACTGACCCTGGTGATCGACGTGATGTATCCGGCAGCCGCCCTGGCCGCGCTGCTCAAGTCGTTCATCCATGCTTTCCCTACGGTCGACCTGCAGGTCCATGTCGAGGCGCTGGGCGGGGTTGCAGCCATGCTGCTGGATGGCCGGGCCGACCTTGGCGTCGGCGGGCCGGTGGTGAACGACTATCCCGAACTCAACCGCAGCGTGATCGGCGCGGTGGAACTGGTGCCGGTCGCGGCGCCGGATCATCCGCTGGCAGCAATGGACCCAATCCCGCCCGGTGTTGCCCGCCAGCATCTGCAACTGGTCCTCAGCGACCGTTCGCCGCTGACCGAGGGGCGTGAATTCTCGGTCACGGCGGCACGGACCTGGCGGCTGGCCGACCTTGGCGCAAAGCACGCCCTGCTGCTGGAAGGGATCGGCTGGGGCAATATGCCGCTGCACCTTGTTGCCGATGATCTTGCCGCCGGACGGCTGGTGCGGCTGAAGGTGCCGGAGAATCCCGGCGTCGACTATTCGTTCGCCGCGCTATGGCGGCGCGACTGTCCGCCCGGCCCGGCCCGGCAATGGCTGCGTCAGGCCTTGCAAGACCAGCTGTGCCCGCCCAAAGGCGCGGCAACGATGGAGACCCCTGCGTGAAAATCGCCTTCCTTGCCTGCCCGATTACCCTGCCCGATTCGCCCACGCGCCGCCCCGACGCGTTCGAGCATGACCTGCAACTGACCGCCCTGCGCGAAGGTTTTGGCACCCGCGCCGAAGTGCAGGACATTGACTGGCGCGCACCGCTCGAACAGCTGACCGGGTTCGACCTCGCCTATCTCGGCACGCCGTGGAACTATACCGAGGCGAAGGACGAATTTCTGGCCCGGCTTGAGGCTTTGGAAGCCGCAGGCGTGATCGTCTGCAACCCGGTCGAAGTGATCCGCTGGAACGCGGACAAGCTTTACCTGCAAGAACTGGAAGAGCGCGGCGCGCCTTCGATACCGACGCTCTGGCCGGACAATCCGGGCCGGGCCGAAGTGCTGGCGGCGATGGACCACTTCGGCTGCGACAAGGTGGTGGTAAAGCGCCGCGTCGGCGCTGGCGCGGTGGGCCAGCACTGTTTCAGCCGCGACGCCCTGCCCGATGCCGATTGGACGCTGGGTCAGGCAGGCATGATCCAGCCGTTCCTCCCCTCGATCCAGAGCGAGGGCGAACTGAGCTTCATCTTCATCGGCGGCGCGCTGAGCCACGCCCTGATCAAGCGCGCCCAGGCCGGGGATTACCGCATCCAGTCGCTCTATGGCGGGCGCGAGGAAGTGCTGGACCCGGCCCCGGCAGACCGCGCCGCCGCCGAAGCGGTCATGGCCATGCTGCCCTTTGCCGAGCCGCCGCTCTATGCGCGGATCGACATGGTGCGGATGGCGGACGGAAAACTGGCCGTGATCGAGGCGGAACTGATCGAACCCTACCTCTATCCGGAACAGGGCCCGGGCTTTGGCAAAATGTTCGCAGATGTCACGATCGACAGGTTTGCAAAGTGAGATAATTGCGGCAACCTGCCGGCATGACTGAACCAGACGATCTTGCCGCCTTCCGCGCCGAAGTCCGCGAATTTCTGCGTGATAATCTGCCGCCCGAACTGGCCCACGCCGGACGCCGCGCGACCAGCGTGTTCTCGCACCCGGATCATTCGATCCCGTGGCAAAAGATCCTGACTGCCAAGGGCTGGGGCGCGATGGACTGGCCGGTGGAATATGGCGGCACTGGCTGGACGCCGATGCAGAAATACATCTTCTCCGCCGAATGCGCCCGTGCCGGTGCGCCGAACCTGCTGCCGCAGGGTCTGAAGATGGTTGCCCCGGTGCTGATGCATTACGGCACGGACGAGCAGAAGGCCTATTTCCTGCCCAGGATCCTCTCGGGCGAGCATTACTGGTGCCAGGGCTTTTCCGAGCCCGGTTCGGGTTCGGACCTTGCCTCGCTCAAGCTGAAGGCAGAGCGTGACGGCGATCACTACGTCCTCAACGGGTCGAAGATTTGGACCACCCATGCCCACTTCGCCAACTGGATGTTCGCGCTGGTTCGCACCTCCAGCGAAGGCAAGCCGCAGGCCGGGATCAGCTTCGTGCTGATCGACATGAAAACGCCGGGGCTGAAAGTCGATCCGATCATCAGCCTGGCGGGCGAACACGAACTGAACCAGGTGTTCTTTGACAATGTCCGCGTGCCGATTGCCAATCGCCTGGGCGAAGAAAACGATGGCTGGTCGGTCGCCAAGTATCTGCTGACCTTCGAACGCGGCGGGCGCTATGCGCCGGGCCTGTTCGCCCAGCTGGCCAAGCTGGAGGACGAGGTGGGCGACGATCCGATCCTGCGCGAACGCCTGCGCCGCGAGGCCGTGACGCTGGAAGCACTGGAAGCGCTGGAACTGAAATCGATCAATGCCAGCGGGGCAAAATCTGCGCTCTATGCCTCGGTCCTGAAGGTTCAGGGCACCGAAGCGGCGCAACGGATCGACACTCTGGCCTGCGAAATTGCCGGTCTGGCCGGTTGGGCCGAAGCGGACGGGCAAAGCCCGGACCTGCTGGCCAAGGCCCTGCCGCGCTACCTCAATGGCCGCGCCGCGACGATCTATGCCGGGTCGAACGAAATCCAGCGCGATCTGATTTCACGCGCGGTTCTGGGATAAAGGGAAAGCAGCCACGCAGCCTGAAACTGCGTGGCTATTCGCTCCCGTCAGGCCGCTTGGGCGTGACGGGCAAGGTGCGGGGTTTTGGAACCAAGCGTCGCGGCAATGGCCAGACCGCGCTTGAACTGACCGCCTAGCGCCAGTTCCTCGGTCACGCCCATGCCGCCGTGCAACTGGACCGCGCCTTCACCAACGGCACGAACCGCGTCGATGGTTTCAACCACGGCTGCGCTGACGGCGTGTTCCCACTCTTCCCCGCCTTCGCGCAGCACGGCGCGTTCGGTCAGCCCTTCGGCCTTGAGCAAGGCCATCTGCATATCGGCAAGACGGTGGCGCAGGACCTGGAAGGTGGCGATGGGCACGCCAAACTGCTTGCGCTGCTGCAAATAGGCAGCCGTATCCGTCACCATGCGGTCCATCAGGCCCGCCGCCTCGGCACAAAGCGCGGCATTGCGCGCATCAATTGCCCACTGGCGCGCGGAAGCAGCCGCCGCACCTTGGGCCAGCACGCTATCGACCTGCGCACTCGCTTCTACCGTGACGTCAGCCACCTGGCTGCCATCCATCATCGCGCGGCGGCGGCGGGAAATGCCCGCTGCGGCTGCGCTGACCAACGCGGTGCGCTCCGTCCCGGCAAGGATCAGCCAATCGGCATCGGCAGCACCTGCCACCAGCGGCACTTCACCGCTATCGCCCAGCGCCAGTGCAATCCGCACCTCGCCCGTGGCAAGGCTGGCCAGCAGGCCATGTTCCGGCGCCAGACGGGCCAGCAGGCTCGCCGCGATATGATGCGCCAGCCAGTCCGACCCTGCCAGCGCCGGGCCGAGTTCGGCCATGATCGCCGCGCGCTCGATCGCGCCACCGCCAACGCCGCCAGCCTCATCCGGAATGCCAACGGCCGACAGGCCCAGCTCGGCAAGGCCATTCCATTCCGGGCGGGGGTGATCGGCCAGATAACGCTGGATGCTCTGCTGCAGCAGGGTCGCGGTCTCGGTCAGGGGAAGTTCTAGTGCCATGGCAACCTTGTGCCGAGTCAGATGGCGTGCGTCTACCTGCTAAACTCGCCAGTCGACCGCGCCGCGCCCGGCGGCTTCCAGAAAGGCATTGGCCTGACTGAAATGGCGGCACCCCAGAAAACCGGAATGGGCGGAAAGCGGGCTGGGATGCGGCGCAATCAGCACCAGATGGTGGCTGTTCATCAGCCCCGGCACGCTGGCCGCCTTCTTGCGCGCATGGTTGCCCCACAGCATGAAAACGCAGGGTTCCGGCCTGGCCGCAACGGCGGCAATCACCGCATCGGTGATCTCTTCCCAGCCCTTGCCCTGATGCGAGGCCGGTTTGCCTTCCTCAACCGAAAGCGCGGCATTGAGCAGCAGCACGCCCTGCTTCGCCCAGTTTGACAGGTTGCCACTGGCAGCGCGGGGCAGGCCAAGGTCGCTTTCCAGTTCCTTGTAGATATTCACCAGACTGGGCGGGACCCGCACCCCGTCCTGCACGGAAAAGCTGAGGCCATGGGCCTGACCCGCGCCGTGATAGGGGTCCTGCCCCAGAATCACGACCTTCACCGCATCCAGCGGCGTCAGGTCCAGAGCCGCCAGCCGCTGCCCGCGCGGGGGGTAGATCGCCTTGCCGGCACCTTCCTCTTGAACGAGATAATCGGCCAGTGCGCCGGTCTTGGCACTGGCCAGAACCGGCTCCAGCGCCGCGCGCCAGCTTTCCGGCACTGTTTCGGATAGGGCCACTTTGCGAAACTCCGCGATTGCGGGGCTTTTCACCCCGGCCGGATCGGCCTAAGCACAAAGTCGATATGGCAGTCTATCTCCACGAAGAAGATCTACCCGCTGGCGTGCTCGCCCCGGGTCCCGTTGCGGTCGATACCGAAACCATGGGGTTGATAACCCCGCGCGACCGGCTGTGCCTGGTCCAGATTTCGGATGGTCAGGGTGATGAGCACCTCGTGCGCTTTTCCCCCGGCTCGGACTTTGCCGCGCCCAACCTAAAGGCGGTGCTGGCCGATCCCGAGCGGGTCAAGCTGTACCACTTTGCCCGGTTCGACCTTGCCGCGATCGAGCATTACCTGGGCGTGGTTGCCGCGCCGGTATTCTGCACCAAGATCGCGTCCAAACTGGTCCGCACCTATACCGACCGTCACGGTCTGAAGGATCTGGTCCGCGAACTGCTGGGCAAGGAACTGTCCAAGCAGCAGCAGTCGAGCGACTGGGGTGGCCGGGAATTGAGCGACGCGCAGCGCGAATATGCCGCCAGCGACGTGCGCTATCTCCACGCGATGCAGGCGATTCTGGCCGAGCGGCTGGAACGCGAACATCGCACCGAACTGGCCCAGGCCGCGTTTGATTTCCTGCCCTATCGCGCCCGGCTCGACCTGGCCGGCTGGGCAGAAAAGGACATTTTCAGCCACGATAGCTGAGCCGACGCAAGATGACCGAAGCCGCCGACATCATCCGGGACAAGCGCCGCCACTGGGCTGCGCCGGGCGGCGCGCATGACCGCAAGGTGCGGATTCTGGCGCGCTGGTTGCCGGGTCTGGTCGGGGCGGTCGCAGCCGCGATGATCGTCGGCCCGCTGTTCACCAATGGCGAACTGTCCTTCCTGCTCGACCGCAACAAGGTGGCGGTCACGCAGGAACGGCTGCGGGTCAACAATGCGATGTACCGGGGCGAGGACAAGCGCGGGCGGCCCTTCACCGTTACCGCAGGCAGCGCGGTTCAGACCTCTGCCGCCGTGCCCGAAGTGCTGCTGGAAAACCTCGCCGCACGGATTCGTCTGTCGGATGGCCCGGCGGAACTGACCGCGGCGCGGGGCCGTTACAATTTTTCCAGCCAGCTGGTTGCGGTTGAAGGGCCGGTCGTGTTCACGGCGGCGGACGGTTACCGGCTGACCACAAAGAACGTTTCGATCAACCTCAACGACCGGTTCGTTACCGGCACCGGCGGGGTCAGCGGCGCCATTCCGTCTGGCACTTTCAGCGCCGACCGGATAAGTGCCGACCTTGATGAACGGATTGTGATGCTTGACGGCAATGTCAGGATGCAATTCGTGCAGACCAGTTTCAGGATGCCTCGATGAGCCAGCGCGCCACCCCCAGCCTCAAGACCATCGCGCTGCGTTCGCTGCTGGGCGGCTTTGCACTTGGCACGGCCGCAATCCTCGCCCTCGCACCCAGCAGCGCCCAGGTCTTCAGCGGTCTCAACAGCGATGCGCCGGTCAACTTCTCGGCTGATCATGGCGAACTGCAGGGCAAAGCCAACCGCGCGATTCTGGCCGGCAATGTCGTCATTACCCAGGCCGACCTCACCCTGCGCGCCGGGCGCACCACCATGGCCTTCACCACCGAAGGCGGCGGCTTCAAGATCCACCGCGTCGATGCCGTGGGCGGCGTGAAGATCGACCGTGGCGACCAGGCCGCATCGGGCGATGTCGCGATCTACGATTTCGACCGGCGGCTTATTACGGTTTCGGGCAATGTCACCCTGATCCAGGGTGCCAACCGCCTGTCGGGTGGACGCCTGACCATCGACCTCAATTCCGGCCTGTCGACGCTGGATGGCCGCGTTGGCGGCGGTTCGCCTGCACTGGGCGGTCAGGACACAAACCCGCGCGGGGGCCGCATTTCGGGGACCTTCACGGTGCCCAAGCGTTCGAGCAACTAAGCCTGAACCCTGCAACTCCGGGGCGCTGAATGAACGGACGTTCGGTGCTGATCGTCGGGCTGAACTATGCACCCGAACCGGTCGGCATCGGTCCCTATACGCAAGGTCTGGCCGAAGCCTTGGCCCAGCGCGCAGCAAGGGTCCGGGTGATTTGCGGCCAGCCTTATTATCCCCAGTGGCGGATCTATCCCGGCTTTGCCCGCAGGGGCTGGACCAGCGGGATGGAAAACGGCGTAAAGGTCATCCGCTGCCCGCATTACGTCCCCCGCCAGCCGTCAGGGCTGAAACGCGTTATTCACCTTGCCAGCTTCGCCCTGACCGCCCTGATCCCCGCCCTGCGCGCCCGCACGGAAAAGCCAGATCTGGTCATCGCGGTCGCCCCGGCCCTGCCCAGTGTCCTCACGGCCTGGATCGCCGCGCGGCTGTCTGGCGCAATGCTGTGGGTCCACGTGCAGGACTTTGAAGTTGAAGCGGCCTTTGCCACGGGATTGATAGGCAAGAGCGGGGTGCTCAAGCAATTGGCCACATGGCTGGAGCGGCGCTTGCTCAAGCTCGGCGACATTGTTTCGACAATCAGCCCGCAAATGTGCGCGCGGCTGGTGCAAAAGGGCGTAAAGCCGGACCGCATCATAGAAATGCGCAACTGGTCGGACGATAGCTTTATCGCTGATCCAATGCAGGCCCAAGGGGTCCGCCAGGAATGGAACCTGCAGGGCAAGACCGTCGCGCTCTATTCCGGCAACATCGCCCGCAAGCAGGGGATCGAAGTGCTGATCGAGGCCGCGCGCCTGTTGCAGGATCGCACCGACATTGCCTTTGTCATCTGCGGCGAAGGTCCGAACCGCACCGAACTGGAACGGCTCTCTGCCGGACTGGCCAATGTGCAATTGCATGACCTCCAGCCGCGCGAACGGATGGGTGCGATGCTGACCATGGCCGACATTCACTTGCTACCCCAGATCGCTGGAGCGGCAGACTTGGTCCTGCCATCAAAGCTGACCAACATGCTGGCTTCGGGCCGCCCGGTGATTGCCACAACGGAAGCCGGGACCGGCCTTCATGCCGAAGTGGATGGCTGCGGCCTGACCACGCCGCCCGGCGATGCTGCGGCGCTGGCTGCGGCGATTGTCGCACTGGCCGATGATCCGACCCGCCGCGCAGCATTGGGGCAAGCGGCTGCACAGCGCGCTGCGGAGCGCTGGCGCAAGGAGGCGATAATCGACCGCGCCCTCGCCTTCGTGTCAGACCGGCTGGATTAGTCCTTGCTCCACGGCGACTTGTGCGGAGCCTCGGCCTTGGTCTTCGCCTGCCCACTCTCTCGCACCTGATCGGCTGCGGGAACCGTGCAATAGGCCGTCAGCATGATCCCCAGCGACCAGAACACGGCTTTCCACCGGCTGGCGAATACGTGACGCAACTTTGGCCCGAACCCGAACATCGCATGGACGCTAGGCCAAGGTGGTTAAGGAAGCTTTCCCGCCTCGCGCTTCAATTCATACAGCAGATCCAGCGCCTCTCGCGGGGATAGCGCGTCCACGTCCAGCGCGTTGAGCCGTTCGCGCAGGGCATCCACCACTTCTTCCTGCTGCTCAATCGCGGCGGCAAACAGCGGCAAGTCGCCCAGCCCTGCCGCCAGCCCACCCGTCTCGGCGCGGCCCTTCTCCAGCCGTTGCAGCACGGCCGATGCCCGCGCGACGACCGGCGCAGGGACCCCGGCCAGCTTCGCCACGGCCAGACCATAGGAGCGATCCGCCGGACCTTCGGCCAGTTCATGCAGCAAGACCAGATCGCCCTGCCACTCCCGCGCGCGGACATGGTGCAACGACAGGGAATCGCAGCTTTCAGCAAGGCGCGACAACTCGTGGTAATGGGTCGCAAACAGGCAGCGGCACTTGTTCACGCCGTGAACCGCCTCGACCACGGCCCAGGCCAGGGCCAGACCGTCATAGGTCGAAGTGCCGCGCCCGACTTCGTCCAGAATCACGAAACTGCGCTCGCTGGCCTGAGCAAGGATCGCCGCAGTCTCGACCATTTCGACCATGAAGGTCGAACGCCCTCGTGCCAGATTGTCCGAAGCGCCGACCCGGCTGAACAGGCGGTCAGTCAGGCCCACCGTTGCCCTCGCGGCAGGGACGAAGCCCCCTGCCTGAGCCAGCAACACGATCAGCGCGTTCTGGCGCAGGAAGGTACTCTTACCGCCCATGTTGGGGCCGCCAACCAGCCACAGGCGATCATTGGGCGAGAGGCGGCAATCGTTGGCGACAAAGCGTTCGCCCTTGGCCGCCAATGCCGCTTCGACCACGGGATGACGCCCGCCTTCGATCTCCAGCCGGTTATCGTCAACCACGTGCGGACGGCACCACCCGCCCTCTGCCGCGCGTTCGGCCTGACCGCAGGCCACATCCAGCCGGGCCAGTGCCTCGGCCGTTGCGGCAATGGCGTGGCGCGCCTTGACCGCTTCACCGACCAGTTCTTCGAAATGGGCTTCCTCGGCGGCAAGAGCATGGCCGCCTGCCTCCGCGATCCGGCTGGCCTCTTCATGCAGGGCCAGGGCATTGAAACGCACTGCCCCGGCCATGGTCTGACGGTGGGAAAAGCCGCTGTCCGGCGCCATCAGCGCATCGCCATGACGCGCGGGAACTTCCACGAAATAGCCCAGCACGCCGTTGTGCTTGATCTTCAGCGCGGCGATCCCGGTCTGGTCGCGGTACTTGGCCTCCAGCGCGGCAATGGCGCGGCGGGCATCGCCGGAAATGCGGCGCAGCTCGTCCAGCGCGTGGTCATAGCCTTCCGCAATGAAGCCGCCCTGCGCCCGCTCAGTTGGCGGGGCCGGCACCAGTGCGCGGGTATAAAGGTCGGTCAGCGCGCCGTGGCCAGTCAGCTGCGGCAACAAGGCTTCGAGCAAGGGCGGACGCTCTGCCTGCCCACGCAAGTAATCGTGGATGCGGCGCGCTTCGCTCAGGCCATCGCGCAATTGCCCCAGATCGCGCGGCGATCCGCGCCCGGCCACCACCCGGCCCAAGGCGCGGCCCACATCGGGCAAGGCGCGCAAGACCGTGCGCAGGTCACCGCGCAGCAGCGGATTATCGTGCAGCCATTGCACCAGCGCCAGCCGCGCCTCGATCATTGCCGCATCGGTCAGCGGCGCCGAAAGGTCATCCGCCAGCAGGCGCGCGCCTGCCCCGGTCACGCAGCGGTCAATCGCCTCGATCAGGCTGCCCCGGCGCGTGCCCTGGCTGGAAACAAGGATTTCGAGACTCGCCCGAGTCGCCTCGTCCATGGCCAGATGGGCCTGCCCATCCCGCGCCACCGGGGGCAGCAACAGCGGCAGCTTGCCCCGCCCGACATGGTCGAGATAGCTGACCAGCCCGCCCGCTGCTGCCAGCATGGCGCGGGTGAAACTGCCAAAGCCGTCCAGAGTCGCCACGCCATGCACCGCTTTCAGCCGCGCCTCGCCGCCATCGCTGGCAAAGTCGCGCGCCGGACGCACAATCGCTTCCAGCGGCGCATCGTCCCACCCTTCGGGAACGACGACTTCGCTGGCCCCCAGCCGCGCAAGCGCCGCGCCGAGTCGGTCGGCGCTGCATTCTTCCAGTTCCATCCGCCCGGTCGAAATGTCGCAGGCGGCAAGCCCAATGGTGCCGCGCAGCTCGCAGACCGCCGCCAGCACATTGGCGCGGCGCGGTTCCAGCAGGGCTTCCTCGGTCAGAGTGCCCGCCGTGACAAAGCGGACGATATCACGCGCAACCAGCGCCTTGGACCCGCCGCGCTTCTTCGCTTCTTCCGGAGTTTCAACCTGTTCGGCAATGGCAACCCGGCAGCCGGCCTTGATCAGCCGTGCCAGATAGCCTTCAGCCGAATGGACCGGAACACCGCACATCGGCACCGGCTGGCCCTGATGCTCACCCCGGCTGGTCAGGGCAATGTCCAGCACCTGCGCAGCAGTGCGGGCATCGTCGAAGAACAGTTCGAAGAAATCGCCCATGCGATAGAACAACAGGCAGTCCCCCGCCTCGGCCTTGAGCGCAAGGTACTGGGTCATCATCGGGGTAGTGCCGGCAGGGGCGGAAGATCCGTGCATCTGATTGGCCTAGCGCCTGCAATCGCGATTCGGGAGGCTCTCCAAGTAATCTATCCCCTATCGCAGCGGCCTTCCTTCCGTTAGGGCGTCCTTGAATCCGGAGATAAGCTGTGGCCGAAGACATTACCCAGACCAACGAAAGCAACGTCCGTTTCACCGAGCGCGAAGCGCTGTTTTATCACAGCACGATCCGCCCCGGTAAGATCGAGATCATCGCCAGCAAACCGATGGCGACCCAGCGCGACCTGAGCCTGGCCTATTCGCCGGGCGTGGCCGTGCCGGTTCAGGCCATTGCCGACAATCCCGCCGATGCCTATGAATATACCGCCAAGGGCAATCTGGTCGCCGTGATTTCCAACGGCACCGCGATCCTGGGGATGGGCAATCTTGGCGCGCTGGCATCCAAGCCGGTGATGGAAGGCAAGTCGGTGCTGTTCAAGCGCTTTGCCGACGTCGATTCGATCGACATCGAACTCAATACCGAAGACCCGGAAAAGTTCATCGAAGCCGTCGCCCTGATGGAACCCAGCTTTGGCGGGATCAATCTGGAAGACATCAAGGCGCCCGAATGCTTCGTGATCGAGCAGGCCCTGCGCGAACGGATGAAGATTCCGGTCATGCACGACGACCAGCACGGCACCGCGATCATCGCCGCTGCGGGCCTTTACAACGCCTGCTTCATCACGGGGCGCAAGTTCCAGGATGTGAAGGTCGTGGTCAACGGCGCCGGCGCTTCGGCTCTGGCCTGCACCGCCCTGATCAAGTCGATGGGCGTGAAGCACGAGAACGTCACTGTCTGCGACCGTTCCGGCGTGATCTATCGCGGCCGCGAAACCGGCATGGACCAGTGGAAGAGCGCGCACGCGATCGACACCGAGGCCCGGACTCTGGAAGAAGCGCTGCAAGGCGCGGACATCTTCCTCGGCCTGTCGGCTGGCGGCGCGCTGAAGCCGGAATGGGTAAAGAACATGGCGGCCCAGCCGATCATCTTTGCCATGGCCAATCCAGACCCGGAAATCACTCCGCCCGATGCCAAGGCGGTGCGCCCCGACGCCATCGTCGCCACGGGCCGTTCGGACTATCCCAACCAGGTCAACAACGTCCTGGGCTTCCCCTTCATCTTCCGCGGCGCGCTGGACGTTCACGCCACTGCGATCAACGAAGAGATGAAGATCGCCGCAGCCCGCGCGATTGCTAAACTGGCCCGTGAAACGGTGCCGGAAGAAGTCGCCGCCGCCTATGGCAAAAAGCACCAGTTCGGCCCCGAATACATCATTCCCGCGCCGTTCGACCCGCGCCTGATGGAAGTCGTTTCCTCGGCCGTGGCCAAGGCCGCGATGGATACCGGTGTAGCCGGCAAGCCGATCGAGGATTTCGCCGCCTATCGCCACAGCCTGAAGGCCCGCCTCAACCCGACCACTTCGGTCCTCACGCAGGTCTATGAAACGGTCAAGGCCAACCCGAAGCGGGTGATCTTTGCCGAGGCCGAAAACGAAATCGTCCTGCGCGCCGCGATCCAGTACCGCGACTATGGCTATGGCGAGCCGGTTCTGGTTGGCCGCACCGACGAGGTGAAGGCGAAACTGGCCGAGCTCGGCATTGCCGACGGCGACAGCTTCCAGATCGAGAATTCGGCAATCAGCACCCACGTGCCCAAGATGGTCGAAGTGCTGTACGAGCGACTGCAACGCCGCGGTTTCCAGGAACGCGACGTGCGCCGCATGGTCAACCGCGACCGTAACGTCTTTGCCTCGATGCTGCTCAAGCTGGGCGTTGGCGATGCCATGGTCACCGGCCTGACCCGGACCTTCGCCCAGACCATGCGCGAAGTGCGTCAGGTGCTGGATCCGAAGGAAGGGCAGCTGCCGTTCGGCATCCACCTGATGATCGGCAAGAACTATACGACCTTCATGGCCGATACGACCGTCAACGAGCGGCCCGATGCCGCCGACCTCGCCCGCATCGCCACCGAAGCGGCGGCCGTGGCGCGGCGCTTTGGCCACGAACCGCGCGTTGCCTTCCTGTCCTATTCGACCTTCGGCAATCCCGCCGGTCGCTGGCTTGAGCCGATCCGCGAAGCGGTTTCGATCCTCGACGCGCAAAAGCCCGGCTTCGAATATGAAGGCGAACTGGCTCCCGACGCGGCACTGAACCCGACGGTGATGAAGAACTATCCGTTCAGCCGTCTTTCCGCCCCGGCCAACGTGCTGGTGATGCCGGGTCTGCAGTCAGCCAACATCTCGGCCAAGCTGCTGCGCGAACTCGGCGGTAATGCCACGATCGGCCCGATGCTGATCGGCATGGAAAAGCCGGTCCAGATCGCACCGATGACGGCAATCGCTCCGGACGTGCTGACCCTGGCGGTTATCGCTGCGGCAGGGGTGACGGGCTAACCGGCCCGTTCAACCCCAGGCCTTGTAAACGCCGAATGCGCTGGTGGCGGTCAGGACGGTCCCGACCATCACCAGCATCGGCTTGGCCGGAATATGCTTGGCAGCCCATGCGCCCAGCGGGGCTGCCAGCAGGCCGCCGATCAGCAGGCCCAGCGTTGCGCCGGCCAGGTCGGCAAAGCCCAGGTGGTAGATGAAGGTCGCGCTGATCGTCAGCGTCAGGAAGAATTCGACTGCATTGACCGTGCCGACCACCCGGCGCGGATCGGCCCCCTGAATCAGCAGGTTCGAAGTCACCACCGGCCCCCAGCCGCCGCCGCCTGCGGCATCCAGAAAGCCGCCAACCAGACCGAGCGGGGCCACTACCTTGGCCGGCTTGCCCTGCGGCGGATACTTGAACCCGCGCCACAGCAGCATCAGGCCGATGGCGGTGAGGTAGGTCAGGACGAAGGGCTTCACCAAGGCCGCATCCAGCGAGGTCAGGATATAGGCCCCGGTCGCGCCGCCGATCATGCCGGGTACCAGCAATTGGAAAAACAGTTTCTTGTCGATATTGCCGTGGAGCAGATGGCTGATGCCAGAGGTTGCCGTGGTAAAACATTCGACCACATGGACCCGCTGCGAAGCGAGCGCGGGCGGCACGCCCATCACGCCGACCAGCAGGGTATTGGAAATCACCCCGAAAGCCATGCCCAGTGCGCCATCAACGGCCTGAGCGGCAAAACCCACTGCAATGAAGGGCAAAAGGGCGCTAAGATCGAAGTCCATGGCGAGTCACTTTCCGGGCTATCTCGACTATTTCGATAGAGTTGTACTATCCCGACAGCGAGAAAGTTTTTCGGTGTAGCGCTGAAGTGAAATTATCCTGCGGCGAATCGGTTGCCAGAAAAGTGCAGCCACGCAATGAGCAGAATATGACCCAGACCGCACGCCCCCGCCGCTCCGCCCTTTACCTGCCCGCCTCGAATCAGAAGGCACTGGCCAAGGCCCGCACCTTGCCCGCCGACGTGGTAATTCTGGATCTGGAAGATGCGGTTGCGCCAGAGCTCAAGGCAGAAGCCCGCGCTGCCGCCGTCGCCGCCGTAGGCGAAGGCGGTTTTGGCCGCCGCGAACTGGTGGTCCGCGCCAATGGGCTGAACACCCCCTGGGGCGCAGAAGATCTTGCCGCGATCTCTACGGTCGGCCCGGATGCGGTGCTGGTGCCCAAGGTCAATTCGCCCGAGGAAGTCCGCGCCTATGACGCGGCTCTCTCTGCCGCGCCGCCGCGCACGCGCCTGTGGATCATGATCGAGACTTGCGCCTGCCTGCCGCTGCTCCACGATATTGCGGCCTGCGGTGCAGACACCCGGTTGGCCGGTTTCGTGCTGGGCACCAACGATCTGGCCAAGGAAATGCAGGCCAGGCCGGGCCGCGCCCGCACGCCTTTCCTGCCGATCCTGACCATGGCCGTCGCCGCTGCCCGCGCCCATGGCCTGATCGTGCTGGACGGCGTCTGCAACGAATTCCGCGACCTTGACCTGTTCCGGGCCGAAGCGGAACAGGGGCTGGAATTCGGCTTTGACGGCAAGACCCTGATCCACCCGGACCAGATCGCGCCGTGCAATGACGTGTTCTCCCCCAGCGCGGAAGAAGTGGCCTGGGCCAAGGCTGTCAGCGCCGCATTCGAACTGCCGGAAAATGCTGGAAAGGGCGCGATCAAAGTCGATGGCAAGATGGTGGAACTGCTCCACCTCGATCAGGCGCAGCGCACTCTGGCGATTGCCGCGGCCATCGGCGTGGCAGCTTGAACCCGAACGACATTGTTCAGATCGGGCCGCTCGCCCTCGCGCTGGACCGACTGGTAGCCGCTGGCCTGATTCTGGTCTTCCTGACCGCAATCGACTGGATCGTGCGCCGGTATGAAGTGACGGCATGGCAACCGGCCGGACTGGCCCTGTCCGCTGGTCTTCTGGCGGCACGGTTTGGCCATGTCTGGGAACACCGGGCGAGCTATGCGCTGGAACCGGCCGCTGCCCTGCAATTCTGGCTGGGCGGATGGAACTGGATCGCTGGCGTGGTCGGGGCCGCCCTTGCCTTGGCACTGTTGCTGCGCAAAGCCCGGCCGATTGCGGCGAGCGTGGCTGTCCTTGGCGGGCTGGCACTGATCTGGGCGGGCTTCCTGGCCAGCGGGGAAAGCAAGGCGGCACTGCGCCTGCCGCAGAGTCTGGTTCTGACCAGCGCCCCCTCAGCAACCGGCAGTGCCCAGGTCTGGCGGCTGGGCGAACTGCGCGGACGTCCGGTCGTCCTCAACCTCTGGGCCACCTGGTGCCCGCCCTGTCGCCGCGAAATGCCGATGCTGATCAAGGCTGCGAACAGCGAAAGCCGCGCGACGATCCTGCTCGTCAATCAGGTTGAACAACCGGCGCAGGTCTCTGCTTTCCTGCGCGCGCAGGGGCTTGATTCGGCTCATGTCGCGCTCGATCCCACCGGGCTGCTGGGCCAGATCGCCGGGGCCAGGGCGCTGCCGACGACCCTGTTCATCGCCAGCGACGGCACCGTGCGACAGGTTCACACTGGCGAGCTTACCCGCGTGCAACTCGACATCGCGATCCGCGCGCTGGACTAGCGCCGGCCCGGCTTAGCGTCGGCGAAAGCGGAAGTACCAGACCTCGTGCCCGTAAACCGTGCGGGCCTTTTGCTCATAGCGCGTTTCGGGCCAGCCGCCGGGGCGCACCTGAAAATCGCGCGGGCTTTCGATCAGCCAATCGAACTGATCGGTATGGCGGCGCATGACCATCAGGGCGTGGCGGACATAGACCGCGTGATCGGTGCCAAAGCGGAATTCGCCGCCCGGCTTCAGCTTGGCCGCGAACAGGTCCACCGGCCCGTCGTTCATCATCCGCCGCTTGGCATGGCGTGCCTTGGGCCATGGGTCGGGATGCAGCAGATAGAGGAACGACAGCGAGCCATCGGGAATGCGCCGCAGCACGTCCAGCGCATCGCCGTGGAAGATGCGGACATTGCCCAGCGGCGGGTGCGCGCCGTGATCGCCGGAAACATGGACCAGTGCCTGAGCCACGCCATTGATGAACGGTTCCGCACCGATGAAGCCGTGATCGGGCAGCATGTCGGCCCGCGCCGCCATATGCTCGCCCCCGCCAAAGCCGATTTCGAAATGGAGCGGACAGTCGTGGCCGAACAGCCGCTCGGCCGTTACCGGGCCTTCTTCCGGCACGGCAATCTGCGGCAAGAGCTGATCGACCAGGGCCTGCTGGCCCTGACGCAGCGGCTTGCCCTTGGCGCGGCCATAGAGGCGGTTGATCGTCGTCGGATCACCAGGCTTGTGTGCGGTCATGAGGCGCCCATACAAAGCAAAACGGCCCACCGGAAGGGGCGGGCCGTCATGAAGCGAAAATGCAGGGTAATTTAGCTCAGGCGGCTTCCGCCTCTTCGTTCGGATCGCGCAGCACATAGCCACGGCCCCAGACGGTTTCGATGTAGTTTTCACCGCCGCAGGCATGGGCCAGCTTCTTGCGCAGCTTGCAGATGAACACGTCGATGATCTTCAGTTCCGGTTCGTCCATCCCGCCATAGAGATGGTTGAGGAACATTTCCTTGGTCAGCGTGGTGCCCTTGCGCAGCGAAAGCAGCTCAAGCATCGCGTATTCCTTGCCGGTCAGGTGGACCCGCGCGCCATCGACTTCGACCGTCTTGGCATCGAGGTTGACCCCCAGCTTGCCGGTGCGGATAACCGACTGCGAATGGCCCTTCGACCGGCGAACCACGGCGTGGATGCGGGCGATCAGCTCTTCACGATGGAACGGCTTGGTCACGTAATCGTCGGCGCCAAAGCCGAACGAGCGGACCTTGGAATCCATTTCCGAAATGCCCGACAGGATCAGCACCGGGGTTTGCACCTTGGCAACGCGCAGCTTCTTGAGCACATCGTAACCGTGCATGTCCGGCAGGTTCAGGTCGAGCAGGATGATATCGTAATCATACAGCTTGCCCAGATCCAAGCCTTCTTCGCCCAGATCGGTCGAATAGACGTTGAAGCCTTCCGTGGTCAGCATCAGTTCAATGGCCCGTGCCGTTGTCGGCTCGTCCTCGATCAGCAACACGCGCATGGGTAATCCCCTTCTCGCCCTGTTTCGCGTCAACGCCCTGTTGATGCAGAGACAATCGACGCCATTAACCATATGACCAATGAAAGAGAAAGGTTAATTCTTCGTAAATGGAGCGAACGGATGACTCACTATTGCGGGCTTAAGCAGTTAAGATGATTGTCGACGGATGAAGTTTGTCGAGATGCTTCTTGATGATTTTAAGGTTACGGCTGTTCGACCTGTAAAGGAAATCGAACAGATCCCCCGCCAGCGGCACTGACCCGACCAGCGCATCGAAACCGACATTTGCAGTCATGCGCCAGACCTGCCAGCGCGACATGCCCAGATTGCGCGCCTCCCAGACGATATACATGCCCAGCACTGCGGAAAGGGCATCGCCCAGCACCGGAACCAGACCCAGCATGGCATCCAGCCCGACCTTGCGGCCCAGCACCGGCACTTCGATCATGCCTTCCAGCACCCGTTCCAGCACCTCGATCCGGCGGCGCACGGACAGGGCATCGGTACCCATCGGAATTTCCGCCGACATCGGGCGAACGCGGCCTTTATCCATCAGGCGACCCTTTGACCCAACCAGGCGAGGTGCCCGTCCGGCCTATCTGGGAAGCATCGCCAGCGACATCAAGGGATGGACCGCCATGCGGTTCACCGCAAAGCCGGTCACATTGCCAGCCACCAGCGACCAGCGCACGGGCAAGCCCAGCGGGATGTAACCATTGGCAACGGTCAATTGCGCTTCGGCCTGAGAAACCAGTTCGGCCTGCTTGGCCGGATCAACCTCAAGCCGGGCGGCATTGGCAAACTTGTCCGCCGCCGGGCTGCAGGCGGAAGACTGGACCGCGCAGGACAGCCGGCTGAAGAACCACTGCGCGCTGGCATAGCTGGCCACGGCATCGATCAGGCGCAGATCGGCATCAGCCGACAGCCCGACGCGGCGCACTTCCAGCCCGATGGCGGACAGATCCTGCTGCAACCGGGCAAAAAGCAGATCGCCCCCCGGCCCGGACGGCAGGGAAATGCGCAGCACCGGCGCGGGCCGTCCATCCGATTTCCAGGCCGAGACCCGGGCGGCGGCGATAGTGCGCCGTTCGGCAATCGAACGCGCGGCCCAGCGTTCACCAATCGTGCCGTCATCGCCGGGCAGGCCGGGATTGACCACGCGGGTCGTGGTGACCCAGCCGGACAGATTGACCGCACCGGCCAATGCCTGCCGGTCAATCGCCATGGCAACGGCTTCGCGGTTCTGCACTTCGCTCAGGAAGCCTTCTTCACGCACCACGGCCAAGCCGAACAGGCCAGCGACCGGATCGACGCGGATCGCGGCGCGGGCCACACCCATTGCATCGAGCCGGGGGAAATCGGCCAGCGTTCCGCCCAGCACTGCATCCAGTTCCCCCCGGTTGAAGCGTTCAATGGCGGTTTGGGCGGCGACGGAATTGAGTTCCAGCGTGCGGGCCCGCGTGGTCCAGCGCTGGTCCTGCGGCATCCCGCGATCCTGCGGCGGGATCGGGCGGAGGAAGGCGCTGTCCTTGTCGCGGCGCAGGCGCATCGGGCCAGCACCGCGCCCGCCGCGCAGCAGGCCCAGTTCCGGCTGGGCCAGCACTTGCAGGAATTCCGGCTGGCGGCTGGCCAGACGAATTTCAATCACCCGGCCCGCCATGGCCCGCACTTCGGCGATCACGCTCAGGTCCAGCCCCAGGGGCGTGCCGCGCTGGGCCGCAATCGCCCGCATCAGCGCTGCCCGTGCCGTTTCCCCGGTAATCGGGCTGTCGTCGGGCCAGGCGCCATCGCGCAGCCGGAAGATATAGCTCAGCCCGTCATCCGTAACGATCCAGCGATCGGCCAGGGCCGGAACGACCTGTCCCCGCTCGTCAAAGGCCACCAGACCTTCGGAAGTCGCCGCTCGCAGCATTTGTGCCGGCGCGGTCAGGCTTGGCCCATTGGCAAAGGCCGCATCCGGATCGCCAATCGCCGCCACTTCGACCGGGCGGTCGTCCGCGCCAAAACAGCCGCCCAGCAACAGGACAGACAGCAACATGGCAAGGCGGGACCGGCGCGGCAGCATCGTGTCCGGCTCTATCTTAAAATTCAGGGACGGGACAGGTGCCTTGCGTCGCTGTCAGCAGCGATCAACGCCTGCAGGTGCTGCGGGTCCATATCGCCCTTGAAAGCGATGCCGCAGCGATCGTCCTGAACCCAGGCAATCGTGCCTTCGATCCAGGCCTGCCTGGGCAAATGAATCCAGACCCGCTGGCCGCGATGTACGTGGCTGACGCCGTGGGCCATCAGGCCACCGGCAGAAATATTGCGCAGGGCCACCCGCTGTTCGTCAGGAATGCCATCGGCCCGGAGATCCACCAGGAAATCCAGACTGGCCCGGCCCACTTGCCGACGTTCGCTTTCGTTCATGTCGCCCAAGCGCCCTTTTCGCAGAACCCGACCTGAAAATCCGGTTTCCCGGCCTTTCACGCCAATAGATTAAGATTGGGTTAGCAAAAAGTTCTTAACGCCCGGTCAAACTATTGAACTGAAATGCAAAGTTCAGTCGTCGCGAGAAATCTTCTCGCGCCGTTCGTGGGCTTCCTGCGCTTCGACCGTCATGGTCGCAATCGGACGTGCCGAGAGACGGCCCAGACCGATCGGCTCGCCGGTCACTTCGCAATAGCCGTATTCGCCGTCCTCGATCCGGCGCAGCGCCGAATCGATCTTGGCGATCAGCTTGCGCTGACGGTCACGGGTGCGCAGTTCGATGCCCCAGTCGGTTTCACTGGAAGCCCGGTCGTTCAGGTCGGGTTCGCGGATCGGACCGTCCTGCAATTGCTGCAAGGTGTCCTGCGCGGCCGAAAGGATCAGCTTCTTCCATTCGAGCAGCAGCCGACGATAATAATCCAGGTGCGCTTCGCACATGTATTCATCATTATCACTGGGGGCATAGTCAGCCCCAAGAGCCCGCTTGGCCTTGGCCAGAACGTCGATTTCTTCGCCGAGAACAGTCGCCATAATCTCTCCAAACGAATCCGGCGGGGCAAGCGGGTTCCTGCAGCCTCGGGTATTCCCGATGACCTCCCATCGCCGGTTGGGGCGCCGTATAGAGGGGGGCAGAATCCGGCACAAGCGCCAATCCGGAAACCCAGTACTTTCCCTAGTCTTGGGCCGGCCTGAATTGTCGCACGCAAAAATCTAGATCTGTGTTAACCTTTTGTTGACCACGCTCGGTAAGTTTGAACTCCCGAGGGGCAGAAATGCTGCTTCGATACAGGGGTTTAAAAGATGAGCACCGTCTGGTTCAATCACACGACTGCCGAAGGCACTTTTGATGCCATCGCCATGACTGCAATCGAAGACAAGGAAGACCTGCTGGTCGCCACTTGCCTGGCTGCCGCAGCGCAGGGCGATACCAATGCCTATTACGATCTGGGCGTCGCCTATTCGACCGGCAGCCACGGCGTCGGCTGCGACCTGATCGAGGCGCACAAGTGGTTCAACCTTGCTGCGGTCTGTGGCCACAGCGAAGCCGCCCAGTGCCGCGCCGACATCAGCGACGAAATGACCGCGCGTGAAATTGCCGAGGCCCAGCGCCGCGCCCGCCAATGGCTGGCCGCGACCCCGCCAAGCTGCCGGGCAGCCTAACCGCCTTTGCGGAAGGGCGTGCGTTCGGCCAGATAGTTCTGGTCCTGCGCCACACCGGCCCGTTCGCGTTCGAGGAATTCCTCGACCGCCGTGCGGAAACCGGGATGGACGATGTAATGGGCCGACCAGGTCTGCACCGGTTCATAGCCGCGCGCCAGCTTATGCCCGCCCTGGGCGCCAGCCTCGACCCGGGGCAGGCCCAGCCGGATCGCCAGATCGATCGCCTGATAATAACACAGCTCGAAATGCAGGAACGGCTTTTCGATTAGCGCGCCCCAATAGCGGCCATAAAGCGCATCGCGGCCGATGAAGTTCAGCGCGCCTGCCACCGGCTCTCCGTCCAGATAGGCCAGGACCAGAGCAATCCGTTCCCCCATCCGCTCACCCAGCAAGGTAAAGGCCTGCCGGGTCAGATAGGGCCGCCCCCATTTGCGGGCACCGGTATCCTGATAGAACGCCCAGAAGGCATCCCATTCCGCCTCGCCAATTTCCGCGCCGGTCAGGGTGCGGATCTCCACGCCCTCCTGCGCGGCAGCGCGTTCCTTGCGGATATCCTTGCGCTTGCGTGAGGAAAGAACACCCAGGAAATCGTCGAAACTGGCGTAGCCGCGATTTTCCCAGTGAAACTGGATGTCGCTGCGGGGCAGCCAGCCCGCCTGCTCGAACAAGGGCAGCTGCTCGGGCGCGATGAAAGTCGCGTGGGCAGAGGACAGGCCATTGTCTTCGCAGACCTGCTCTGCCGCGCGCAGCAAGACCGGGGCCAGCGCCGGATCGGCCAGCAGCAGGCGCGGCCCGGTGGCAGGCGTGAACGGCGCGGCGATCTGCATCTTGGGGTAATAGCTGCCGCCCGCGCGGTGCCATGCGTCCGCCCACGAATGGTCGAACACATATTCGCCCTGGCTATGGCTTTTCAGATAGGCCGGCAGCGCCGCCGCCAGCTTGCCCGCCGCGTCGGTAATGACAATCGGCGCGGGCGACCAGCCGGTGCCGGGGCCGACCGAACCGGAATCTTCCATGGCGGAAAGGAAGGCGTGGCTCATGAACGGATTGCCGCCCGCCAGCGCATCCCATTCGGCGGCGGGTAACGATCCGACTGAAGGGGCGATCCGGGCCTCGATCACGTTACGCCGTCACCCTCGGCAATCGGCGCATCGGCATGAAGCGCGGCGCGCTCAAGAAGCTGGGCAGACCGCACGGTCCAGGTCAGGACCGGCAGACCCCGCGCCCGCTGCGCAGCGGCAAAGCGGCTGGGCAGATCGCGCACGTCATAGGCCATGAACTGGGGCCGCGCGCGCCACAGAAACAGGTGGCGGCGGATCATGCCGGTCAGGCCCCGGTCATGCTCTTCCGTCATCACCAGCCCGCGCAGGCAGTGGGGCGCGTTATCGGCAAACCAGCGCACCACGCGCGGGTCAAAGCTCATGATCGCATGGGGGCCGTCATAGCCCTGCAGGTCCTGCGCAACCGCGCGGCAGAGCTTTTCCGATGGGGCAAAGCTGCCACGCCGCGACTTTATCTCGATCAGCAGCGGCGCACGGCCCGCCACTTCGTCCAGCATCTGGCGAAGCGTGGGGATTTGCTCCTCGCTATCCGCAAGCCGGATATGCGCCAATTCGTCCGAGGACCGCAGGGCAACCGCTCCGCTCTCCCCGGTCAGCCGGTCCAGTTCAAAGTCGTGAAAGACCACGGCCCGACCGTCGCCAGTCAGCTGGACATCACACTCGATCCCCATGCCCCGCGCCATCGCCCCGCGAAAGGCGGACATGGAGTTTTCCGGCACCCCGGCCCCATGCAGGCCGCGATGGGCATAGGCTGCCTTGCTTAGCCAGCTGACCCGCTCCGGCTGCGGAGCGGGGGCCAGCCAGCGATCAAGCAGGGCGAACAGCGACAATCGCATCGACCTCAACCGCGACGCCCAGCGGCAGGCTGGGTACGCCCACGGCGCTGCGGGCGTGCTTGCCGGCTTCGCCGAACACTTCGGCCATCAGTTCGGAAGCGCCATTGGCAACCTTGGGCTGGTCGGTGAAATCGGCAGTCGAATTGATGAAGGCCCCCAGCTTCACGATCCGCTCTACCCGGTCGAGCGAGCCAAGCGCGGCCTTGAGCTGGGCCAGGATCATCAGGCCGCAGGCGCGCGCGCCTTCAACACCCTGCTCCAGCGTCAGGTCTTCACCAAGCCGCCCTTTCAGCAGGCTGCCACCGACAATCGAGACCTGACCGGACACGTGGGCCAGCCCGCCAGCAATCACCACCGGGACATAGGCCGCCACCGGCGCAGCGGGTTCGGGAAGGGTAATGCCAAGTTCGGCAAGGCGCGCATCAATGCTCATGTTCTGATCCTAAATTCGCGAGAGCAGCCAAGGCAAGGCATGCTCCCAGGTGTCGATGCGGGCATGGGCGTGGCCCGCCTGAAAACCGCAGGTGATATGCGGCGCAAGGCTTGGTTCACCACATAGGTGAAGCCGATCAACGTGAGGAACCATTTCGGCGGCAGAGCCGTGGTGCTGGGCCAGATCGTCGATGAACACCGCCTTGGACGGCTGGTACTTGTCGAGAATCGCCTGAATCGCCGGCCCCTTTGGCCCCTGATTGGTGAAGACCGGAAAGTCGATCCCGTGGGCACGCAGTTGTTCGCGGCGAGATTCGTTATGCTTGTCGGCCAGGTTGGTCAGGATCACCACGTCGGCATGATCGGCCAGATGGTTGATCGCGCCGACCGCCCCGGCAATCGGGGACTGGCGGTGCATTTCGTTGTCGAAAAACAGGTTGAGCAGCCGCCAGATTTCTGCCGGCTCCACCGGCTCGCCGCTCTGCTTGTCGCGGATCGCCTTGGAAAAATCGTTCCCGACCAGATTGAAGGATACCGGCTGGCTTTCTTCCAGCCATTGCCCGAACGGCACGATCATGTGCAGCAGCACTTCATCGCAATCGCTGATGATCAGCGGCCTTGCCATAGCTTACAACCTTTCCCGTGCGGCCATCAGTGCGGCCGGTTCTACTCCCAAAGCTTCCGCCGCTGCCAGCAGGTCCGGCTCGTAACTCGCCAGAAATTCCAGCACGGCGCCCAGCACGGCTGGATCGCCCAGCCCGCCCCGCAAGGCATCCGGCGTCAGCCCGGTCAGGGCCAGCAGCCGGTCAGCCCGGGCAGAGTCGCCCAGAATCCACCCCAGCGCACCCAGCGCCAGGGCAGTGGCATCATGGTCCGGGGATTTGGGCTCGCGCAGAATTGTCAGTTCCCTGAGACAGCGGTAGGGCAGTGCTCATGGCAAAGCGTATCCTTGTTGTCGAGGACAACGACCTCAACCGCAAGCTGTTCTGCGACGTGCTGAAGAGCCAGGGCTATGCTGTCGAGCCTTGCGCCGACGGCCTCGACGCGCTGGACCGCGCGCGCCAGTTCGTGCCGAACCTGATTATCATGGATATCCAGCTGCCCAACGTGTCCGGCCTTGACCTGATCGAAGCGGCAAAAAAGGACGCAACCCTGCGCTCGATCCCGGTTCTGGCGGTCACCGCCTATGCCGGCAAGGGCGACGAGGAACGCATCCGCGACGCCGGTGCCGAAGGCTATCTGGCCAAACCCGTTTCCATCGGCCCCTTCATGGCCGCCGTCAAAGGACTTGTCGAAAAGGCCCCGGCCTGACATCCGCCCATTTTCCGCCCCAATCATAGGCCAAAGGGCCGCCATAATTTTCCGGAGCACTACAATCATGGACCGCGCCGCAACCGCCGCAAAGATCGCCGAACTGATCGAACCCTTCAACAAGAAGGGCGTGGCGATCAGCGATGACACGACCTTTGCCGGCGATCTGGAATTCGACAGCCTGACCGTGATGGACTTTGTCGCCGCGATCGAAGACGAATTCGACATCATCATTTCGATGAACCAGCAGGCCGAGATCGAGAATTACGGCCAGCTGATCGACGCCGTGGTAAAGCTGCAGGGATAAGCCACCCGATGACCGATCTCTTTTCCAAATTCGACCCACTGATCGAACAGCGCCGCGCGCTGCTTTCGACCGGGGTGACCGATCCGTTCAACCTGGTGATGGAACGGGTCGTTTCCCCCACCGAGGCGATCTGCAACGGGCGGCAGACGATCCTGCTGGGCACCTACAATTACATGGGGATGACCTTTGACCCCGACGTGATTGCGGCGGGCAAGCAGGCGCTGGACGAATTCGGCGCCGGCACCACCGGCAGCCGCGTGCTCAACGGCACCTATGCCGGGCACCGCGCCGTGGAAGAGGCGCTGAAGGAATTCTACGGAATGGACCACGCGATGGTCTTTTCCACCGGCTATCAGGCCAACCTTGGCATCATCAGCACCATCGCCGGCAAGGGCGACTATATCGTGCTCGACATCGATAGCCACGCCTCAATCTGGGATGGCTGCAAGATGGGCGACGCCGAAGTCGTGCCGTTCAAGCACAACGACATCGAAGCGATGGAAAAGCGCCTGAAGCGCATTCCGGAAGGTGCAGGCAAGCTGGTCGTGCTGGAAGGCGTCTATTCGATGCTGGGCGACATTGCCCCGCTGAAGGAAATGGTGAAGGTCGCCAAGGAAAATGGCGCGATGGTGCTGGTCGACGAGGCCCACTCGATGGGCTTCATCGGCGAACATGGCCGCGGCGTGGCCGAGGCGCAGGGCTGCCTTGATGACGTCGACTTCGTGATCGGCACCTTCTCGAAATCGGTCGGCACGGTCGGCGGCTTCTGCGTGTCGAACCACCCGAAGTTCGAAATCATGCGGCTGGTCTGCCGCCCCTATGTCTTCACCGCTTCGCTGCCGCCCAGCGTGGTCGCCACGGCCTGCACCTCGATCCGCAAGCTGATGCACGCGGGCGACAAGCGCGCCCACCTGTGGGAAAATTCCAAGGTCCTGCACAAGGGCCTGACCGATGCCGGGTTCAAGCTGGGCACGGACGAGCCGCAGTCAGCGATCATCAGCGTGATCATGCCCGATCTGGAACGCGGCGCGGCGATGTGGGAAGCCCTGCTGAAGGAAGGGCTTTACGTGAACCTGGCCCGCCCCCCGGCAACGCCGGCGAACATGACCCTGCTGCGCTGCTCGCTTTGCGCCGAACATACGGCCGAGCAGGTCCAGAAGATCATCGGCATGTTCCAGCGCGCAGGCGCGGCTGTCGGGATTATCTGATAAAGGCGCCCCGGTGCGGACTGGTTCCGCACCGGCGCTTGCTACACTGCGCGTCAGACCGCGCTGGGCCCCTTGGCCTGCTTCGCCTTGGCGCGCTCGAATCCTTCGCGCTGGCTGAGCCGCTCCAGATAGGCAGCCATGCCCGGCGTGACCTGTTCATCCAGACCGATCGACAGGGCCAGCATCACGGCATAGCCCACCGAGACATCGGCCATGGTAAAGCGTCCGGCGGCGGCGAATTCGCCGTGCATCATCGCTTCGGCATTGCGCAGGCGCGAACCGAACCACTGGGCATAATCCTCTGCCGCCTGGGCCAGACGGCGCTCTGGCGGCTCCATCCGGGTATAGCGCAGGTGGATCGTCTGCGGGAAAGTCAGCGTCGCTTCGCCCATGAACAGGAAATTGAGATAGCGGGCATATTCCGCCTCTTCCGGGGCGACCGCCAGGTCCGACGGGCCATAGCGCGTGGCGAGAAAATGCGGGATCGCGCTGCTTTCCGTCATCAGCGCACCATCGGCAATCAGCGCCGGAACCGTGCCAAGCGGGTTGATGTCCCGGTACCCTTCATAGTGGAAGCGCGGCGGGAACGACATCAGGGTCAGATGGTAATCCAGCCCCATTTCCTCCAGCGCCCACAGGGCCCGGAAGGAGCGCGCATCGGCGCAATGAAAGAGATGAAGTTCGCTCACCGCAGGGCCTCCACACTGGTTACCGCATCACACTTGTGACCCGCCTTATCCCCGCCGCCGCCAAGCAGGGTGATCGCGGCAAAGCCGGCCAGGACCAGCGCGACGAAACCTGCAGTGGCAAGGCCCAGGTACTTGTCGATGAAGGCCTTGATCGGCGCCCCGAACAGGCGGAACAGGATGCCGACGACCAGGAAGCTGATCGAGCGCGAGATGATCGACCCGGCGATGAAGCGCAGCAAGTCCATACCGATGAACCCGGCCGTGATCGTCAGCAGCTTAAACGGGATCGGCGTTGCGCCCTTGGCGACGAAGATCCAGAAGCCGTATTCGTTGAGATAGCACGCCGCCTTGGGGAAGCTTGCCGTCAGGCCCAGCGCGGCGAGGATCTGGGTGCCAAGCGTATCATACAGGCCCCAGCCGATCGCATAGCCCAGCATCCCCCCGGCGACCGAGGCAAAGGTGGCGATCATCGCAAAGCGGATCGCCTTCTTCGGTTCGGCCAGGCACATGATGCCCAGCAGCGGGTGCGGCGGGATCGGGAAAAAGCTGGCTTCGACGAAGCAGAACAGCGCCAGCCACCATTCGGCGTGGGGATGCACCGCCTTGGCCATGGTCCAGTCGTAAAGGCGGCGCAGCATCTGTTTCCTCACTATTCGCGTTTGCGCGCCTGCTTATCGGCGTGGGATCGATGGCACAAGTGAGCAGCGTATATAACCATATTGGTTATTATAGATTGACATCGTCACGCTGTTTCGGTACATATATGGAACATCGCGATAAACCGATTCGCCCCGGCGGCGGTTCGTCGCTTTCCCTTCTGCTAAAACGGAACTCACCCCATGGCCGACAAGCCCAAGTCGCGCCGGACCGCCGCTGCGCGTCCGGCGCGGAAACCTTTTGCGCGCTGGTCAAAGGACTTTCTGGCGGAACTGGCGGCCACCTCAAATATCAGTGCTGCCGCGCGCAAGGCCGGGATCACCACGACTGTCGCCTATGACCAGCGCCGCTGCGATCCAGAGTTCAACCGCGCCTGGCAGCGCGCCCTGTGCGAAGGTTACGATCACCTCGAAATGGAATTGCTCCGCCGCCTGCGCGACGGGGAAATCAAGCCTGCCGCCGGCGCCAAAAAGGGCACCCGCACTTTCGACAATGCCACCGCCCTGCGCCTGCTCGCCGCGCACCGCGAGTCCGCCGCCCGGCAACGCGCGATCCATTCCAACGAAGATTCCGAAGCGATCATCCAGTCGATCAATGCCAAGCTGGAAGTGATCCGCCAGCGCCGCATCGCGGCAAAGGAAACGCCGGCAACAGACCAGACTGACAATGTCGAACCATAGACTGCTCGACGCGCTGCTCGATCTGGACGAACCGCAGCGGCTGGCCGCCCTGCGCGGGCTTTCCGAAGAAGAGCGCCGCGAACTGCGTTACCACTGGCGGCTCTGGGCGCGTGAGCGGCAGTTGCCCCCGCCGGGCGACTGGACGACCTGGCTGGTCATGGCCGGACGCGGTTTCGGCAAGACCCGCGCCGGGGCGGAATGGGTCCGCTTGATCTGTCAGGCCCAGCCCGAAGCCCGCTTTGCCCTGGTCGGTGCCTCGCTGGGTGAAGTCCGCGCGGTCATGGTCGAAGGCGAAAGCGGCATTCTCGCTACTTCCCCGCCCGGTCAGGCGCCGGTGTTCGAACCTTCGCTGCGCCGCCTGACCTGGGGCAATGGCGCGCAGGCCACGCTTTATTCGGCAGGTGAGCCGGAATCGCTCCGCGGGCCGCAACATAGCCATGCCTGGTGCGACGAAATTGCCAAGTGGGAGAACGTCAACGCACGGGCCGAACGCTGCTGGGACAACCTGCTGCTGGGCCTGCGCCTGGGTGAACAGCCCCGCGTGCTGGCCACCACTACCCCGCGCGCCGTGCCGCTGGTGCGGCGCCTGCTGGCCGAACCGGAGGACCAGCTGGTCGTGGTCCATGGCCGCACCGATGAAAGCCGCGACAACCTGTCCGGCCGCTTCCTGCGCGATGTAACGCGCCGCTATGGCAAGTCGCTGCTCGGGCGGCAGGAACTGGATGGCGAACTGATCGAGGACCTGCCCGGTGCGCTGTGGACCCGCACCATGCTGGAGGCATCGCGTGAAGACGCAGCTGCCAGCCCGCCGGCCCGAATTGTCGTGGCCGTCGATCCGCCTGCTTCGGCCAGTGGCGACGCCTGCGGCATCGTGGTCTGCGCGCTGGGCGAAGACGGGCTGGGCCGGGTGCTGGCCGATTGCAGCATGGAAAAGGCCAGCCCGGAAAAATGGGCCCGCGCTGCCGCCAATGCTGCCGACAAGTGGCAGGCCGATCGCATCGTCGCCGAAGCCAACCAGGGCGGCGCCATGGTCGCCAGCGTGCTGCGCGCCGCGGGCCTCGCCCTGCCGGTCAAGCTGGTCCACGCCAGCAGGGGCAAGGCGGCGCGGGCCGAACCAGTCGCCGCGCTTTATGAAGCAGGCCGGGTCAAACACTGCGGCCAGTTCCCGCAGCTGGAAGACCAGCTGTGCGGCCTGATGGCCGGCGGCGGCTACGAAGGTCCCGGCCGCTCCCCCGACCGCGCCGACGCCTGCGTCTGGGGCCTGACCGAACTGATGTTGAACCAGCGGAGCGAGCCGCGCGTTGTCGTGACTTGACCGCACAGGTAAGTTTTCATTGAAAATTCAGACCTGGAGTCTATAGCGGCACCAGACGGTGCATAGAGGTGGGAACCGCCACCCCACACACTTCGGGCAACCGGAGTAGAGGCCTTGAGCCGAGAGATCGCGGTTGGCAACGCGCTTGCATTTGTCGAAAGGGGGGTCTTCCGGCCCCCCT